>JABAAV010000069.1 GCA_014238595.1 Myxococcales bacterium
TACCATCGTAATGAATAATATTGCCTTTAACATCAGGTATCACAGGTGTAGGAGCTAATATCCATGGTCAAATATTTATTGTTGGTGAAGATGGTTTTAAAATTGAACGATTGAACAATCAAAGTAATATAACATGGAAGGATCATACACTGAGTCCACCAACCACTGATTTGCATTCCATTTGGTTGAGCAAAAACAAGAATGCATTGGCAATTGGTGGTAACTTCATAGCTCCTGCAATATCTACCGTAAAACGTTTCGGCACAATAGGCTATTATGGAACATCTGTTTTGTCTTTTCAATAATTCACACCTTCAACATTCATTATGGAAACATTAACAAATTTGATCGAAGACGGATCCGAGTTTCTCGAATACAATAGTACCTATCCAATGATTGTGGCAGTAACCGCAATCATCATTTCATATGTTGTGAATGTTTTAATGAAACAATTCAGATCAGACACACAACAAGAGCAATCATCTAGACGTTTAATTTTTCAAGCATTACGACGACCGATTGTTCTAAGCATATTAACTTATGGCTTATATCAAATATTGCATGCGTTTAATGAAGATACTCATGACACGGATTCTCCTGAAGGTATTCTCACATCGCTCATGATCACCATTGTCATGACTATATGGGCGGGAGCGTTATTCCGTATTATCAGCATAGTGCTTCATTTATTCTCTCATCATTCAACGAATCATTCCGTCATACAGCCTCGTACACTGCCTGTTTTTGATATTCTTGCGAAAACAACCGTGATCGCATTAAGTGTCTATTTTATTTTTTTAACATGGGATGTCGATCTAACGGCATGGATGGCATCTGCTGGTATTGCAGGTATTGCCCTGAGTTTTGCAGCAAAAGATAGTCTTGCTAATCTTTTTGCAGGTATTTTTCTCGCGGCAGATGCTCCCTATCAAGTCGGAGATTATATTCTCCTTGAAAATCAATTACGCGGAGAAGTCACTCGTATTGGTATCCGTTCGATACGAGTATTAACCAGAGATGATATTGAAGTTGTTGTGCCTAATGCAATTATTGGTAATGCTCACATTATCAATGAAACAGGAGGGCCGTATGTTAAACAACGTTTACGTGTTCCTACCTCAGTGGCTTACGGCAGTGATATTGACTTGGTTCGAAAAGCATTACTTGAAGCTGCAAAAGAAATTCATTACGCATGCAGAACACCCGTTCCACAAGTTTTCTTTATGGGATTTGGTGCCTCTGGATTAGAACATGAATTGTTATTTTGGATTCAAGATGCTGCTGACAAAGAACCCGCTATTGATGTTGCCAATTGTTGTATTTATAAATCTTTCGCAAAACATGAAATCGAAATTCCCTATTCAAAACATGATATCTATATCAAACAGTTTCAATCGAGTCCGTCACCAACACCGACCCCTAATATGCCTAATTTGCAAAAGACTATGGATCAATCAAACAAACAACAGTCTGAAAATATCTCTGAAGACATCATAGAAGAACCCGAAACAGCATAGTATCTTTATTGGTTATGCTATTCTAATGGGTCTATCTACCCATCATTGAATTCATTTTTTGATTGCTTGAACGCAAAAAAAGGAGCGGCTGATCTCTCAACCACTCCTTTTTGTTTTTAAAATTGACTGATATAAAAATCAACTTTTTATTAATCACGCCATTGTGAGAAAACAAGACCTTTGCTCTGTACCTCTTCATGGCAGGTAGCACAGGCTTGTTGTTCTGAACGACTTTTTAAGGCAGGAGAACGGCGATCACCACCTACCCATGCTTGCCAACCCCAACCTCCAGTTGAAGCATATTTTTTGTCGTCTTTAACCATGACAGCAGTAAATTTACGAGAAGATTCAGTCATTGCACCATCTTTGTCTCTAATCGAAAAGAGATCAAAAACAATTTGGGCACCACGAGGGAATCGTTTATTTTCTAACAATGCTTTGGTTGCTTTTTTATCCGCATAGATATGATGGATTCCAGCAAATGCATCATATAAAGGATGTTTTTTGTGATGAATGACCATACTTTTGACATGTTGCCATGTTCTAAATCCAGAAGGATAAGGAACAGGTAATACAGTCTCTGAAGACGGTGCAGAATCATCACTGACATTGGCTTGGGATGATGTCCAGTTTGAACCAGCACCACCACCAGCATTTGCAATATGACAAAAAATGAACAAGCCTAAAACAGCACACATACAACTAATATAACGCATCATAATGAAAATCCTTTCTAAAGATTGTTGTGAATAAAACTGCAGACAAGTGATACCAATTGTCAAAGTTGTCTATTCAATCTCATCCATTGTAATCTTCAAAACCCTCAAGTTCAACAATTTTATAAAATAAAACTCACATCAGTACTATTGGTTTTTCTATGCAAACTGCTCGACATTGAAGATCTCAATCTCTATAATAGTGAATGGATTTGTGTTTTTCTGCACAATTTTCAACAACATCCATGATTATTGAAACAGATCACATTCTAAAAAATCATATCATTCATGAAGCAACTTAAATTTCTTCGTTTTTCTGAGCAGATCCTCATCCATGACCCAACGACAAACGATTAACATTCCTTTTTTCAGAAAAATCCAAACTCGCATTATTGTTGCTATACTCTCTTTTGGATTGATTCCTTTTAGTTTTGTACAATTTTATTCGTTTTGGCAGATCGAAAAAGAATATACTCAAGCAATCATTGCCTCTGTGGAAGGATCGGGACACCATCTTCTTGATATATTCAATGGTACGTTATTGCATCTTGAATCACGCCTAAAGAAATCATCGGAAACAATATATGCTCAAACAATCACACACAGAAAAAGCGAAAGCATTATTGATTTAACCAGTAGTATCTCTGGTTTTCTCATCAACGATTTACAAAAAAAAAGAGAAGATTACGAATTTGTTAAAGATATTTATGGTGTCAGTGTGGGTAAAAAATCAAAATCACATGCCAATGCCCATCTATTATTTTCTTTGAACGATCCTAAAAAATACATGTTTCCAAATTTTTGGATAAAAAAAAACAACGATTTCATTCTATCACCCGAATATCAATGGAACTTGACAAACGACAACACAGACACTGCATCACTTCACAACATCGGATTATCGGTTGTTGATTCAACAACCAATGAATTATTTCTTGCGTATCCTTACAAAAATAACCATGGTGAATCTTTAGCCTTTGTTGCTCTCATTGATTTGGAAAAATTTCTTAATGTATTAATCAATTCTACGGTCACTTTTGAAGGAAAAAAACTCGGTATTGCTGTTCAAAATGACTATGTCCATTTGGCACTGCTTCCCCCAAAAACATCAAAAGATACATCAGCATTGTTTCACATCTCAACAACAAAAAAACATATGCTGACCAAGGATGATTTAATTAAGTTACTCAATAAAATTTCGATGAACACAGTAAAACAAACAAAGATTCATAACATCCACAAGCATTCTTTTTTTAGTGGAGTAAGCACGGATCAAAATGGATTATGGAGAATTTTACTTTTGGCAGACTCTGCTGTAGCACTTAAAACATTCCATAACATTCGCAATCTCAATGTCACGATTGGAATCATGAGTGCATTGTTCATTGTGTTTGGTGGTTTTTGGTTTTCCAAACAGATTTCAGATGGATTTAAACGAATTATCACTGGAATCCGTCATGCTGCTTCTGGAAATTTAGATCATCGCATTAAATCAACTTCAAAAGATGAAATCGGGCTCATCAGTGCTGCATTTAATAATATGCTTCGAACAATCAAAGCTTCCATATATAAACAGCAACGATTGGTATCGCTAGAAAAAGATGTTGAAATTATTGGAACGACGCAATCATGGTTTTTACCCAAAAAGTCCACGATAAAAACACCTCATTGTGAAATCTCTGGATTGTATCAACCTGCTGAACAATGTAGTGGAGATTCATGGTGGTATCATATTGATGAGGAATCTAATTCATTATTTGTATTTGCAGCTGATGTCACAGGCCATGGACTTGCCCCTGCTTTTATTACATCAGTGATTACAACAACAGCTCGAAATTGGTATCATACAAAAACAACGCAAACAGTGCCTGAAAATTTGGCATTACTGAACAAGAATATTTATCATCTTACCAAAGGCGAGTATATGGCCACCATGACGGCTCTTTTCTTTGATTGGAACACACACACAATGACCGTATATAATGCAGGCGGTTCTCCTGTTGCAATTGTTAACAAAGATCATGATATCAAAGTGCTATCTCCTCATGGCAACCTTCTGGGGCACAAAGATTTAAAACTCGGTATCGTTGATTACAATCTATGCAAAGACGATCGTGTTTTAATCATGACCGATGGCATTGTTGAAGCCACATGTACCAACGGAAGAGCTTATGGAATCAAACGAAGTTTTCAAACAATTCAAAAACTTTCAGATAGATCTACTGAAAAATCTTTGAAAATATTTTTAGAAGATATTTCAAAACAAACTAACAATGAACAAGATGATGATTTTACGGCAGTTTTGATTCAAACCATATAATCATTCATCATTTTGTGGAGGATAAGGGATTCGAACCCTCGACCTCAGGCTTGCAAAGCCCGCGCTCTCCCAACTGAGCTAATCCCCCAACAATAGATAGCCATTAAAGACACAAGCATTATTTCTGTCAACGGATATTGCTCGCAAAGCAACGCTCTATTGTAAACTATGCTCTCATATAAAAAAAGCTAATGATGACATGCCTCCAATCAAATTCATTTGCAATGAGTCGATCATGATGGTTGAAAATAACATTGACCCATCTCCATATATTGATTTTTTCTACAAACACAGTTTTTAGATTGTTTATGCGTTTATCGGGCATTCATCTCAAAAAATGTCTAATCTTCAATTAAATCCAACGATTGAACGCATCTATAACGTATTCTGATTTTTTGTGTTGATTCATTGTGCTGTACCAATTCTAATAATTGATACGCAACTTGAACCATCGAATGACGAAAAACAAATCTCTATGGCTAACCCCATTAATCAAACTGTTTTTTTGAAACGATTCCTTTCCGATACTGAATCTATACATATTGGTGATATGGATCCTAAATTGCGTCAAACACTGAAACAACACAACATCGACAATAATGCATTGAAAATTGTTGCAGGAGAAGATGGCATCATTAAAAACAAACAAGAAATTAAACATCTCCTTTCTTTATCAAAAAACAAATCAACCAAATCAAAGCAAAACATAAAATTATATCGAGCATTGTTAGATGAACTTGATCGCAAAAAAAAAGAATCTCAATACCAAAGTATTCTCCATCTCGGTATGAGAGAGGAATCTATTCATGAAGTGACTATGTTAGAACAAATCTCAAATGTTCATCGTATTGAAACAAAACATAAACAAACATCTGTCCAAGAACTTGTAGAACAAGAAAACATGTCATTAGATAAAGCAAAAGCATTCATTGATTTTCTCAGTGAACAAACTATCTTGAACCCTAAGAATGCATCCATACTGTATCATGTTGGATTAAATCTTCATGACATTGAACAAGGTAAAATCAAAGCTAATCGACTCATCTTATCAGGACATAGTGGTGGCGCAACATTGTTTGGCAATGATAGTGCGCATTGGATTACGTTTAAAAACATTAACAATATAGCTTCTTTATTTCCTGAAGGTGCTAAACATATTAAACATATCGCTGTCTCTGCTTGTCATTCTGGTTATGAAGATACGTTAGCGTTATTTCGACAAGCTTTTCCAAATTTAAAAACTTATTATGGATATACTGGTCCATCACCAACAGCAGAAACATCATCACCAAAACATTTGAAACGGTGGGCACAAATGACAGCACATCACAAAGATCCAAGTGTCCTTGATCCTTTTTTTACTCATGTATCGACCTGGAATACGATCGATGGATTTCACGGGCCTATTGTAGGGAAAACATGGGAAGAATTGAATCAATCTGTTTTAACAACACAGTATGCATACAATCGCTATTATAATGGTGAGCGGAACATTATTGTTGGCACCCGTGATAGTGAACTCAACTGGCACTATATTCATCTAACACGTCTACTCCACCACCCTGATCTCCCTCAAGACAAGTATAATTCACTATATGATTATCACAAAGAGGTTCTTGCGCTTCGTTTAGCATTGAGTAATCATTAAAATCGTTGATGTCAAACATTGCTCACATGCGTCTTTTGGTACAGTTTGCTGCATCTGTTCTTATTTTACATGTTCTTATATTCATTTTTGTCTTCAATGGCTCATTGGATCCAATAGGTCCAGACTCTTACATGCGTTTGTTACGGGTTGAATTGTTATGGAACACTGGAGAATGGTTTAATAATGTTATCGACAGAGCCAACGCTCCTTTTGGACATGAACTACATTGGACAAGAGTATTTGATCTCATCATTCTTTTCGGTTCTTTACCTTTTATAATTTTCGTAGAACCAAGCCAAGCCATTGCATGGTCAGGAATGTTGATTTCACCATTGCTTCATATAGGCACAGGTTTTTTGATTTACAAAACAACAACCCCGATTCTGAAACGAGAAACGGGAATATTTGCTATGTTTTTAACAATGACAGCCATACCTGTCATCGCATCATATCTTCCAGGGCGTAGTGATCATCACTCTCTACAATTATTACTCTTAGTCGCTACACTATGTTCGTTGATCCATTTGATGGATAACGAAAAAAAACGACTCCATTGGGCAGCATGCATGGGGGTCACTTTGGGCTTAGGATTATGGGTAAGCAGTGAAGCATTATTCTTGCTTCTGTTTATATCAGGATACTTTGGATTGTTGTGGATAATCAAAGGCAATGTGTTTTCTAAAGCAAATTTTATATTTCACCTGATGTTAACAGGAACAATCACACTGGCTGTTATTACAGAACATCCTTTTGAAGCATGGGGTCAGATTGAATATGATCGTATCTCTATTGTTCATCTTTATTTGAGCCTATGTATGTTAACAGTTTTTGGTATTATTAATGTCTTAGAAAAATATCAGTTTTCACATAAAACAATTTATCGAATCATTGGAGGCATCATCGCAATCATAGCCGTCTTCGTTGCCATGATTCTTGTTTATCCTCTTTTTTTTAATGGACCAATGGCTATGGTCAATCCTCGAATACACGATACATGGCATGACCATATCGTAGAAATGAAATCGCTTGTTCCAAGGGATAGAGTATCGTTATCGACAATGATTTATGCCGTTGGAGCACCTATTTTGAGCCTCGGTTTTCTTACATTATATATCTTTAAAAACAAACAAAATCGTTTTTCATGGATATTTTTATATTGTTTATTGTTTCTATATCTCATTTTATCGATCAAACATTTGCGGTTTTCTTCAACACTCGCTCTTTTAAGTGTCATCCCTATGGCTATACTGATTCATGAAATCTCGGGATTAACAAAAACGTTTCTCAGAGCATTGTATCGTATTTTTATTACTATAGCTGTTGTTTTTGGTCCATTGCTCATCAGTCAATGCATCAAACCTGCATCAAACAATGCTTCAGCACTGCCACACTGTTCTATCAAACAGTTAGCTCAATTTCTTAATCAACCAGTATATCAAAACAAATCTCATATTATTGCAGGAAATCTCTCTTTTGGACCTGAATTACTTTATCGAACTCATCACCGTGTCATTGCTACACCATATCATCGCAATGATGAGGGAACACTCGCTGTTTATGACATATTAACCAAATCCAATAAGGACAGTCTTTATTGGATCAAAAAACATCATGTTGATTTGATTTTTCTTTGTCCCAATCAAGGTGAATATGAAGTGTTTCAACAACCATTTATCAACAATGCTTCACCTTCATTGTATCAAAACTTGATCGATGACAAACCACCGTCATGGCTCACTCCCATTGTTTTGCCAATTGATTTATCCAATTTTTTATTATACGCAGTGTCTCAAGATAAAATACCTTCTTCTCATTAAGCTCACTCTTTCGTACTCTTGAAAAAATTTAGACCTATTTCATCTATCATTTTATTGGATCAAAACCTGATCGATGACAAATCACCGTCATGATTTATTTCCATTGTCTTACCAATTGATCTGTCTAATTTGTGATTAGACGCAGTGTCTCAAGATAAAATATTGTCTTATCATTAAGATAAACATGCTATTTTAAAAGCTTCAACCTATCATTTACGTTGTTAGATATAAAAAAAGGGGCTGTCGATAACGACAGCCCCTCAAAGAAAAAACCCGGCGGCTTCCTACTCTCCCACAGAGTCTCCCCTGCAGTACCATCGGCCTAAGAGAGCTTAACTACCGTGTTCGGGATGGGAACGGGTGTGGCATCTCTGGTATCACCGCCGGAAACTGAACACGCGACTAACGAAGCCTTAGCTTCGTCCAACAAATCTCTTATGTTTATGATGTCCACCCTGTGTGTCACAAATTAATGTAAAAAAAAAGGTGGTCAAGCCTCACGACCAATTAGTACTGGTTAGCTTCACATATTGCTATGC
>JABAAV010000006.1:0-10581 GCA_014238595.1 Myxococcales bacterium
CAGATGTTGGTAATACCCATCACATAGGCAACCAATGAACCGGCACCACTACCACGTCCTGGACCTACAGGAATATCTTGTGTTTTAGCCCAACGAATAAAATCCCAAACCACTAAGAAATATCCTGGAAAACCCATTTCATTAATAATCATGAGTTCATGTGCAAGTCTGTCTTGATATTCATCGACATCAAAAGCAGCACCAAATTCTTCAAATTCCTTAAACCGCTCAATCAATCCATCATCAGCAATTTTTTTGATGTACGATTCTTCCGTGTAATCTTTAGGGAGTTCATATTTAGGCAAAAAAGACTTAGTCAGATCTAATTCGACATTACAGCGACGTGCAATATCGACTGTGCTTTCTATGGCTTGTGACACATCTTTGAACGCATCATTCATCTGCTGTGGACTTTTGATAAAATATTCCGCCACTTCATGACGAAGTCGTTTCGGATCGGACACTGTTTTGCCTGATTGGATACAAAGCAAAATATTATGTGCTTTAGAATCTTGTGGATGAACATAATGACAATCATTCGTTGCAACCAAAGGGATCTCTAACTTTGGCCCCATACGTTTATATTCTTCGTTTATTGTTTCTTGATCCTCAAGCCCATTGGGCATCATCTCTAAATAAAAGTCGCCAAGAGCAAAGATGTCTTTGTATTCTTTGGCAACCTCTTCAGCTTTTTCTACACCATGTTTGAGCAATGTTTGAGCAACTTCACCACCGAGACATGCAGAAAGACCAATTAATCCCTCGGAATGTTTTCTAAGAATTTCCTTGTCAATTCGTGGATTATAATAAAAGCCTTCAAGGTAGCCTTTGGAATTTAAGAACGATAAATTTTGATAACCAACATCATTTTTTGCCAATAAAATTAAATGATACGTGCGTCGATTCGTACGATCATGACGATCAGTATCAGCAATATAGGTTTCACAACCAAAAATCGGCTTGATACCATGTTCTTTAGCACGCGTATAAAAATCTACCGCACCAAACATATTACCATGATCAGTAGCCGCAACTGTATCCATGCCCAATTTTGCAATGCGTGGAAACAAATCTCCCATACGTATCGCACCATCTAAAAGACTGTATTGAGTATGTAAGTGAAGATGCGTAAATTCAGACATAATGTTATTTCATCAAAACAAGCAAAAGAATAGCAGCGACAAACATTCGATATACCACAAACGGTTTTAATCCTCGTTCTTCAAACAAAGAAACTGCAAACGAAATAATAGAATAACTTATTGCAAACGATATCGCTGTTGAAGTCGCAATATAACTCCATGGAACCTGTCGTGTTCCTTGCACAATCTGAAACAATCCCGTTCCTGCAATGGCAGGAATCCCCAGAAGCAAACAAAATCGTAGACTCACACGTCGTGTAAATCCCAACAACAGTGCCATCACAAGCGTAGCACCCAATCGCGAAACACCAGGCATCAAAGCCAATACTTGAGCAAGCCCGATGTACAGTCCATCAAAGACCGTAAACGTGAGCAGTGGTCTGTTTTTCTTAGAATAATACTCCACGACAAACATAACCCCTGAAAAAACAAACAGACTCCCTGCAATAAGATAGAGATTATACAACGATCCAATCCATGAAGACGCAACAAGTCCGATAATACCCAAAGGAATGCTACCAACGATCAACAACATAAATGTTCGTTGATACGTACATCCAGTGACTTTAGGTGAAATCCAATGGTTAGATAGTGCATAAACCACTAAGGCCATCATGGGCCCTAGTTGAGACACAGCACTCATAAACGGAACCGATGACATATTAATACCTAACCAAGAAGACACTAAAGCTATATGTGCCGTAGAAGAAACTGGAAAAAATTCAGTCAGTCCTTGGATCAATCCTAGCCAAATCAAATCTCCAATACACATCGATCATCGACCTTGATATTTAGGTGGACGTTTCTCTGCAAAAGCACGTAGTCCTTCATTTCTATCTTCGCTATGCAGTGTTGTTTCGTAACACCTTCGTTCAATCTCAAGCCCTTTTTCAATCGGAACTTCGATGCCTAAATCCATAGCTTCTTTAGCCTTAGCAACAGATAGCGGAGCACATGCTGTTAAATCTTCAATCATAGTCTCTACTGAGTTCATTAATTTTTCCCGTGGGACAACATCACTGACTAATCCCATTGTTAAAGCCTCTGCTGCAGAAATACGTCGTCCAAGCAAAACAAGTTCTTTAGCGCGTGCCATACCAATGAGACGTGGTAATCGCTGTGTCCCTCCTGCACCAGGCATAATACCGAGTCGAACTTCCGTTAATGCAAAAGCGGCATTGTCTGAGGCAATACGAAAATCGCACGCCAATGCCAACTCAAAACCACCCCCAAACGCAAATCCACCGACAGCAGCAATCGTAGGTTTCGGCATCTGCGCCCATGCATTCACTGCACCACTGATCGCATCAACATAAGCACCTGTTTTTGAAGCAGATATGCTTTTACGTTCCTTTAAATCAGCACCTGCTGAGAATGCACGCTCACCGGCACCCTTAATCACAACGACATGAACCGAAGCATCATTGCCTAACATCAATGCTAATTCTTTTAGATCTAGATTCACTTGTTTTGACAGGGCGTTATGTCGATCAACACGATTGATCTCTACAATCACGGCACCGTTATCTCGTTTCACAATCAAATCTGATGTCATTGGGTTGTCCTTATGTTCATTGTGTTCCTCGTTGTTTTTTCACGGATCGGTGTGATTTTAAATACTTTGAAGGCAATTCATGACCAACTAAAGCACCCACCCATCGTGAACAATCAATCAATTTATCCAAATCAACACCTGTATGTACATTCATTGAATGAAGCATTGCAACAACATCTTCTGTTGCAACGTTTCCTGATGCCCCTGGTGCGTAAGGACACCCGCCCAAACCACCTATCGATGAATCAATTGTCGTAATTCCTAAAGACAATGCGACTAAACAATTGGCCAATGCTCTACCTTGTGTATCATGAAAATGAACCGCCACTTGTTGTGGTGATATTTGTTTTAACAATTGTTCGAGTAATCTCGCAACCTCATTAGGCGCCGCAACACCAATCGTATCACCAATTGACACCTGATAGATCCCTTGATCTAACAAGATCTTCGTAAGCTCTATTGTTTTTTGTGGATCGACAGATCCTTCATAAGGACACCCGAAAACCGTAGAAATATAAACACGGATTTTCAATTTCAAATCAAGTGCACGTGTAATCACGGCATGAAATTCTTTCAGAGTCTCTGCAATCGTTTTATTCACATTGCGTTTGTTATGTGTCTCCGATGCAGAAATAAATAATGCAATCTCTTTCATTCCTACAGATATCGCACGTTCAAGCCCTTCATCATTGGGTACCAAGGCTGAATAATGTACCGCATCATTGCGTTTGATATCATGAGCAACAGAAACAGCATCACTCAGTTGAGGAATCCATTTTGGACTCACAAAACTTGTCACTTCAATATATGACAAACCCGTATCGGACAGCTTATCAATAAATGTAACTTTATTTTGTGTAGAAATATGGCGAGATTCATTTTGAAGTCCATCACGCGGACCAACTTCGTAAATGGTGACCTGTTTCGGCAATTTTCCAAACATAGCGGTATGTAAAATCTCCTTAAACAGCGTTATATCTTATCATCGATCTCCGTGATGATGAAAAGAGTCTTCAGGATGCTGAAGAGACATAAGATAATGCACAACTGCTTTGGTTTCTTTTAGTGATAAATCATTTGTTGGCATCTCATTTTTTTCACCAAACCATCTTGGATGACTTGGATTCATAATAAATTCGATCAACATCTCAACACTGCCACGTTTACCTAAATTAGGCCCTTCTTCGCCTTCAGTTTCCCAATCTCTAGAATGACAATTGGAACAATTTTCATCATCAAAATATCGTTCACCCATGGTGGCAAGTTTGTCATTGACATCATGTGCCCCTGTTTCTCTATAAATAAATTCAATAACAGATTCGAGTGAATGCTCGTTCATCTCAACAGGATCCATTCCTTTGATTGAAGTTAAACCAAAGAAGCGGTCATGATTTGGCCTTAATAAAAAATCACGAATCCATGCACGTGAATTATAACCCATAATGATTTCAGGACCTTGACGTTCTGTGCCTACATGACAGCTTTTGCAGTGCTTTCTCCAAATTTGTTTTCCTTCATATAATGGATCCAACGTAAATACAGACACGCCACCAGCATCAGGCACACCATAAGTATATGCGAATTTGCGGGCATCATCGGCTTGTTTTTCTGCAATCTGCATTCGTCGTTGAAATGATTCATTAACACGATCGTCATAAAAAGAGACGACAAGTAATCCAACAAACGCAACAAGACCCATCATGAAAACAGTCAAGATCTTCCATCGAGCACGAAGCGATTTCTCTACATTGTGATCAAGAAACGGTGTTGCAAACAATATTGCAATAACAGCTAGCGGTAATAACAATGACACAATAACTTCCCAGATCCCATCAACATATTTCAATACCTGAAAGAGAGGTCTAAAATACCACTCAGGACGTGCATCAAAAAATGATGCTGGATCTGCAGGTGCATAAAGTTCAATGCCATGTTTCATCCATGTTGCTGCAACAATCAATATAAACGTAAATGCAATGGCAACCATATTTTTGAACACCTGTGATGGCCAAAAAGGCTCCGCAAGACGTGCGAGTTTTTCTGGAGATTTCCATGATGGTGGTGTTGTACGATGTTTACGCGTCAACGCAATATGACCGAGTAACACGGCAACAAACAACACAGGCAATATCAACACATGTATTGCAAAAAATCGTGTCAAGGTCAGGTTGCCGTATGTGTTTCCACCTTGGACAGCTTCTTTTAATGAGTCCCCAAAAAGAGGCACTGATTCAATCAATCCTATAACGATTCCCGTTGACCAATACCCTGTTTGATCCCATGGCAACAAATATCCAGTTTGAGCAAACGCAAGAATCAATACCAATAAAATAACACCTAACATCCAATTGACTTCACGTGGTTTTCGATAGGCACCATAGATTGCCGTTTGAACCATATGCATCGCAACAACAATCATTGCAGCAGAGGCACCATTGCTATGCAGTCCACGAATAAACCATCCTAATGTTACTTTGTCTTGAATGTATGCGACTGATGCCCATGCTGCCGAAGTAGATGGACTATAAAATAACGCCAACAAAATCCCTGTCATCGCTTGAAAAATAACAACAAAAAGCAACACATGCCCAAACACATAGGCATAGGATGAGCCACCTAAAATAGGTTCATGGAAAAATAATGCGTGAAGTTGACGGTACCCTGTACGAAGTTCCCACCAATCACTGATTTTTTGTTTTTTTTCTTGTGATATCATGAAGCTTGATCATTCTCATTCACCGATGATACTGTGTTGCTCCATTGCACTAAAATACGACCGTTCTTTTCAATAACAGGCAGAAGATCCAATCCACGTGGTGAAGGACCGCTCAAACGTTCACCGTTTCTTGAAAAAGCACTAGAATGACACGGACAAAAAAACGTCACGCTATCATTCACACTCTCTTTGTTGCGTTGAATTGAACATCCTAAATGCGGACATACTGAAGAAAATGCAGACAATGCCCCTCTGTTATTACGTACTAACCACGTACCACCTAAAAGAACATTGGTCTTTGTATTCCAAGCATCACGCACACGTGGAACAATGATTTCAGTATAAACGGGCTTAGCATTGCGTGAAACCATTGTGGATGCAGCAATATCTACAAAACCTTTGCCACTATCGACAGTCTTTACACCTACTGGAAAAAGAAGAAATCGTAAAAAAGGAACGCCACTAATCGCCGCAACACCCAAACCTAAGAGACCCGAAATAACTTTCATGGCACCACGTCTCGTCATTTTTGTTTCGGACATTGTAGCTCAGCTTATGCAATCACTTTTTCATCACGCTCTTGCTCTTCTTTGCATTGAATGCACAACGTTGTCTCAGGACGTGCCTCAAGTCGTTTTGATGAAATCATTTCTTCACATGATTCACAAACACCAAACGTTCCAGCGTCAATTTTTTCTAACGCCAAATCAAGCTTTGCAAGATGAACCTTTTCACGACCGCGCAGTCGAAAGTTAAAAGATTGAATATATTCACTCGATGCTAAATCCATTTCATCAGGCAAATCATTGGGATCTAGTGTCATATCTTCACCAAGTGTTCGCTCAGCATTGTCCAACACTGCTTTACGCTTGGTTTCTAAATTTTGGCGAAACTTATTTAGACCTCGTTTACTAATGCGAGTAACCATAAAAACTCCAATACACTAAAAGAGACAGTAGTCTAACACAGTATGAATATTGTTCAATTATTTTACAATGATCCTACGCTTATTAATAATCCACTCTATAACCATAACACATGAACAGATTCAGGTTGTTGTCTGAGCTTGATGGCATCACTCTAATCAAAAATGATTCAATAGATACATCACTCATCAAAAAACAGATCTCAACAAAATTGAATAATGCTTGATTCCTTATCATAGCCAATAAAATGCATGATGATCACCATTGCATCAGTATTGATCTGAATTGAGCATGGGAGATTCAGAGGAAATAATCAATCATGATTCTAGTGATCTCTACAACATATAAAATTGATATAGATATCTTAATTAGCATCAATCAGCATGGTTTGAAGCCGTGATACGGCAAATTATTCATAATCTTTTTTGAGTTTTTTACTTTCTTTCTTGACAAACACCATCTTCTTTCGATAACGAGCGCGCAGGAAGATAAATATTCAACCATTTAAGTGTAATAATAGAAAGGTACTAAATTATGCCTCAGTCCATATCAAATCGCATCGAAGGAGACCGTTATACAATGCCTGTCATGCCTCCCGGTGATACGCTACAACAAAAACTCCGAAAAACAATTAAAGCATTAACGCAATCAGCACCTGGTCGACGTGCTGCAGCCCTATCTGCTGCATGGATAGCAGCTACAGGATGTGAAGCAAATATCGCATTGTATGATGCTGAAGAAGCATTAAGAACTTATCGTGTTATTGAGTCTGAACTTCGTGCTGAACTGCGTCATGTTATGTCTCGTGCGTATAATACCGAACCACATAGTGCCACGCGAACTAATATTGCCACGATGGTTTCCTACCTTGAAGATCTGGAACGTCAAGCTATTGCAACAAAACCACCACGAAACCGTCGCAAACGATCTAGCTAACTCGCAGAGATTGTCTCAACCATCATGAGCAAGATCTCTATAGGTATCAATGGATTCGGACGCATTGGGCGTAGACTCGTTCGTGCTATGTCAGAGAGCTGTAGTCCTTATCGAGTGGGGCTGATCAATGATGCAAGCAAAGCTACAGTACTAAGACATCTTCTCCAATATGACTCTGTCCATGACCATCATCGTGGAGAAATCAAATGTACCGACAATAGCTTGATTGTTGATGGCAAAGAAATTGCTGTGAGTTCACATACGGATCCATCAAAGATACCTTGGAAAAATCATGATGTCGACATCGTTGTTGAATGTACAGGGCGTTTTTCAAAACATAAAGATGCACAAAAACATCTCACCAATGGTGCACGTAAAGTTATTATCAGTGCCCCATCTAACGATGCAGATATTACACTGGCCTGTGGCATCAATTTAGATAGCTACAATACGGACAAGCATCATATTATTTCAAATGCATCCTGCACCACAAATTGTTTAGCCCCTATTGCCAAAGTGCTCAATGACCATTTTGGCATTATTACAGGTGTGATGACAACGGTGCATTCTTATACCAATGATCAACGTATTCTTGATTCTTCACACAAAGATCTTCGTCGTGGACGCACAGCATCCATGTCTATGATTCCAACCACAACAGGTGCAACAAGTGCACTGGCTTTAGTATTACCTGAGCTCGAAAACAAACTTGATGGTCTGGCCATTCGTGTTCCTACACCCAATGTATCACTCATTGATCTCACCGCACGTCTTGAAAAACCTGTTACCAAACAAGAGGTCAATCAAGCTTTTACTGATGCAGCACAAGGGGCACTCAAAGGTATTTTAGACATATCTCATGAGCCATTAGTTTCTATTGATTACAATGGAAATACCCACTCAGCCATTGTCGATGCTGAGTTCACTACGGTTGTTGGAGATCAAGTTAAAGTGTTGGCATGGTACGATAACGAGTCGGGGTATTCTTATCGTCTTTTAGATTTGATCGAATTTATAGCACCTACTCTTTAACAATGCCTTATCAAACCTTGGAAGACATCCCTCTTACAGGAAGAAACGTATTTATTCGTGCGGATCTCAATGTTCCTATGGATGGAAAGACGATTCTCGATCCAACACGTATTGAAACATCTCTGCCAACCATTCGCTACTGCATTGATCAAGGTGCACGTATTATCATCGGCACACATTTAGGGAGACCTCAAGGTAAACCATCTTCTGAATTATCACTCGAACCCATTGGGCTTTATTTATCGAATGTTTTAGAACGGGAGATTCTATTAACAGAATCTCCTTCTAGCGATGGAACGCAAAAAATCATCTCTGGATTACACGATGGGCAAATTGCATTACTTGAAAATCTTCGCTTTGATCCTGGAGAAACAAGTAACGACAAATCTTTTGCTCAAAAACTCGCTTCCTATGCCAGTGTTTATATTGGTGATGCCTTTGGTACTGCACATCGAGCGCATGCTTCTATCACAGGTATGATCCCTTTTGTTAAAGATTATGGTGCGGGCTATTTAATGGATAAAGAAATTTCTTTTTTATCCAAACTTCTTCATCAACAAGAACGTCCCTACATTGCAGTCATTGGAGGATCACAGATTGAAACCAAAATTGCGGTGTTAGAATCCTTGTTCACACAGGTAGACACTGTTCTCATTGGAGGATTGATGGGCAATGTCTTTCTTTATGCCATGGGGCATAAAATCTCTTTACCCAGACCCAATCCTTCTTCATTGGCCTTAGCCCGCTCGTGTATTCGCAAAGCAAAAGCATGCCGTGTGACCCTCTGTCTTCCCGAAGATATCGTTGTGACGCCATCAATCGATGAATCCACAGGCATGATCAAAACATGCGATGAACTCCCCTACGATGGCTACGGATTAGACATTGGACCACAAACGATTAAAACCTATCAAAAATATATTAGCGAAGCGTCGACTATTTTTTGGAATGGTCCTATGGGTATGTTTGAAAAAAAATCCTTTTCTCAAGGAACTTATGCCATCGCCAATGCCATTGCTCAAAATTCCCGTGCGCTTTCAGTGGTCGGTGGTGGGGAAAGCGCCTCTGCAATTGCCAATGCTAAACTGACTGACCAAATCTCACATGTATCTACAGGTGGTGGTGCTGCCATTGAATTTTTAGAAGGCAAAAGCTTGGTCGGTATTAATGCATTATCTCATTGATCTAACGAAGCAATCATGTCAGGTTCCACAGGAACATCATGCGTACTCCTATTATCATTGGAAATTGGAAACTCAACAATACCATTGCTGAAGGGCTGGCTCTTGCCACAGAAATCAAAAATCGTGTGGCAGCAACACGGCATGTTGATGTTGCAATAGCACCGGTCTTCACAAGCATTGCCCCTATTGCTCAACGATTGGCTGATAGTTCTGTTTCAGTAGCTGGACAAAATTGTTACTGGGAATCTTCAGGGGCTTGGACTGGTGAAGTATCTCCACAATTGCTCCATGATGCAGGGGCACGCTATTGCATTGTTGGACACAGCGAACGAAGACAATATTATGGTGACACAAATGTTGATGTAGGCCGTAAAGCATTTGCGATCATTGATGCCACACTCACCGCAATCATTTGTGTTGGTGAGACTCATGCAGAACGAACAAACAACCAAACCAATGATATCATTCAGAAACAAATAGATGGGGCATTCTCGGCCATCAGCTCGCAACAACTCACACATGTCGTCGTAGCCTATGAACCCGTATGGGCTATTGGCACAGGCAATACCGCAACCCCCGATCAAGCTCAAACAACCATTGCAAGCATTCGTACTATCCTATCAAAACGCTATGGCAGCCCTCAGGCCGATACACTGCGTATTCAATATGGTGGCAGCGTATCGCCTAAAAATGCCTTAGACATCCTCTCCAAGCCAGATATCGATGGGGCGTTAGTCGGAGGTGCTTCGTTAAAAGCAGATTCTTTTGTCGAAATTGTTAAAGCTGCGACTTTAACAGTTGCAGCAACCCCCATGGTAAGGTAGAAAACCGTCTCAATGGCAACTTTTGTTACAGTGATTCATGTTGTAGTTTGTTTTTTCCTAATCTTGGTTGTGCTTCTTCAGGCAGGCAAAGGTGGTGGTGCTGGTGCTGCTTTTGGCGGTGCTGGTGGTGCAACTGTCTTTGGTGGAAGTGGTGCAGGTAATTTCTTGACACGTCTGACAGTGATTAGTGCTTTTGTTTTCATGATAACCTCCATGACACAAGCATGGTTAGCTATAAACAACGATGTTGATTCTTTAAAAACGCT
>JABAAV010000006.1:10775-32610 GCA_014238595.1 Myxococcales bacterium
ACGATTACATTTGAAAAATATCATGGCATTGGCAATGATTTTTTGATTTTTGATGGACGACAGCAAAATTGTCCGTCCCTTAACAACTCACAGTATGTTCGTGCCATTTGTGATCGTCGCTTAGGTGTCGGTGCTGATGGCATTTTGTCGATTTTACCACCACACACCAATCATGCCATTGCCTCTATGAAGATCAGCAATGCTGATGGAACTGTTGTTGAAGCATGCGGCAATGGTATCCGATGTGTTGCTCATTATTTAACATCAGCTCAACGTCACAAAACGATACAGATCGATACAGTCGCAGGCACTGTTGATTGCACCATTCATTATCTCAATGAATCAACAAATATCATTGATTCAATCACTGTGAATATGGGAAAACCAACGGTGTTATCTCACAACAATGCATCGTTTATTGATAAACCTGTTGTCGTCAAAGGACAAACATTTTCGATGACAGCCATTAGTATGGGTAATCCCCATGTCATTACATTCACAAAAGAAAATCCAAACGATTTGGCTCAACAATGGGGAAACCATATTGAATCACACGAACAATTTCCCAACAAAACCAATGTCGAATTCGCACGCATCATTGACCATCAAACTATTGAACTTGTGGTTTACGAACGAGCCTGTGGTATCACAAAAGCTTGTGGCACTGGAGCCTGTGCTGCTGTGTTTGCTGCTGTATTAACACAGCAGATCAGTACTGATACACCCATCGTTGTTCATTTGCCTGGAGGTACTTTATCGATCACCGTTGCATCTGATCACAGTGCCATCTTCATGCAAGGTACTGCAACAAGGGTTTATACCGTTGCCATCAATCTCGACACATTGATGGCATCGTGGAAAACAAAAAATTAATATCACATTAATGGAGTCTATTTGAGTCCTAAATGCAATAATGTTTTGTCCAAAGCCACTCTTCCTCGTGCTGTCCTTGCAATAAACCCTTGTTGTAATAAAAAAGGCTCAACAACATCTTCGATAGTTCCTCTATCTTCACTCAAAGCAGCGACCATCGTTTCAACACCAACAGGTCCTCCTTGAAATTGTTCTGCAAGAATCGTTAAATATCGACGATCCAACAGATCCAAGCCAACATGATCAATGCCTAATCGATCCAAGGCCTTAGCGGCAATTGTTTTTGAGACAAGACCTTCATTGTCAACATCAGCAAAATCACGCACACGGTTTAAGAGACGATTTGAAATACGCGGTGTTCCACGAGATCGACGTGCAATTTCTTGAACACCTTCATCTTCTATTTCAAGTTTCAAAATTTGGGCTGATCGTTTTACAATGGCGATCATATCGTGATCATTGTAATAATGAATCTGTGCATGAAACCCAAACCGATTGTACAAAGGCCCTGTCAACATCCCCACTCTTGTCGTCGCACCTATTAATGTAAATCGTGGAAGATTCATGGTAACAGCCTTAGCATAAGGACCATCACCAACAAATAAATCAAATCGAAAATCTTCCATGGCTGGATATAAGTTTTCCTCAACCACGGCAGACAAACGATGGATTTCATCAATAAAAAGGACATCGCCTTCATTGAGTGATGTCAACAAACTTGCCAAGACGCCTTTATGATCAATCGCAGGACCACTGGTCGTATGTAGTGTTGCTTTTGCTTCTTCGGCAAGCACATGTGCCAGTGTTGTTTTTCCAAGCCCTGGAGGTCCTGCCAATAACACATGATCCAATGCTTGCTTTCGTTTTTTTGCAGCACGAACAAAAACTTTCAAGTTAGCAATCAATTCGTCTTGTCCAATATAAGACTCAAATGAATTTGGTCGCAAGGATTGATGAAGTACCACCTCACCTTGTTGTTCTTGTGGACTTAGATCGCTGTGTTTTGCATCATCATTGCTATGATTATTAATATGTCTTGTCATGATTATCTACGTTGTTCTGAATGTGTTTTCTTCAAAATAGAACGAACCAAAGATTCTACTGTTGCATCAACATCAATATCCAATTCAGACACCATAGCCGATGCTTCTTGCTCTTTCCATCCAAGATTTTTAAGTGCACTGATCACATCAATAACAATTGATGGCTTAGTTTTCATATCATTAGCGACAACGAAATCACAACATTTTTCATGAAGCTCCAATGCAATGCGTTCCGCTGTTTTTTTGCCCACTTTTTTAATAGATGTTAATGCCGTAATATCTTTGTTAGCAATGGCCTCAGCTAAATCAGTCACAGATAAACCACAGAGAATCGTCATAGCCATTGAAGGACCTACGCTTTTCACTGTAATTAACAAATCAAATAATCTCCGTTCCACAAGTGACACAAAACCATAAAGAGAAATTTGACTCTCTTGCATCTGTGTTCGGATATGAAGAGATACAGAGCTTCCATCCAATGGCATGGCGTTTAAACTCGCATTGGAAACAGTCACAGCATAACCAACACCATTGCATTCAATCACAACCGCGCCGCATTCTTGTTGTATCAGTGTTCCTTTTAAATATGCAATCATAATGCTTTCAGAGAATGGGCATGTGTAATGGCTACAGCTAATGCATCTGTTTCATCAAAAAAAAGAACTTTTTTTAATGTCACAAGACGCTGCACCATAGCAGAAACCTGCTCTTTACTTGCCCGTCCATTGCCTGTAATTGTTTTTTTGACTAGTGCGGGCGGATATGAATGAACATCAATCCCCGCATGCCCTGCAACAGCCAAAACAACACCTCGTGCCTGTGCAAGATACAGTGCTGATTTGATGTTTTTGTTGACAAAAATATCTTCTACAGCCATGGCAATGGGTGAAAATTCATCAATGACTTCATTGAGTTCTTTGGCAATCGCAGATAATCGCAGTGAAAGCGGCTCGGTTGAATCACATTCAAATATGCCACTTTCAAGGCATTTATAATCACCCTGTTGATCAATGTCGAGAACACCATAACCACACACAAGACTGCCTGGATCAATTCCAAGTAAAACACCTTTGGACAACATTGTCTTAATCCATCATTCTGATTGAGGAAGGGAAGCATTATCATACAAATTCTGAACATCTTCAAGTTCATCTAAGGCATCCAACAATCCCTGTACTAACCCCACATGATCTTCAGAAACATCCACACGGGTATCGGACACTTTTTCTAAATCCGAATAATGGATATCGATATCTGCCTGTTCAATAATATTTTTAAGCGATAGAAAATCATTGTTTTCTGTCTCAATAATCCATGTATCTTCGTCATCATTGACCTCTTGTGCACCATGGTCAAGAACAAGATCCATTAATTGATCTTCAGAAACTTTCGATTTTTCTATAACAATTAAACCACGTTGCCGAAACATCCATGCCACCGAACCACTGCTGCCTAAGTTTCCATGATTTTTCTGAAACACATAGCGTATTTCTGCCGCTGTACGATTTCGATTGTCCGTTAAGCATTCAACCATGACGGCAACACCACCTGTTGCATAGCCTTCATAAACGACTTCTTCGAAATCTTCACCACCACCAGCACCACTGCCTTTGTCAATCGCACGTTGTATCGAATCTTTAGGAACATTGGCCGATCGTGCTTTATCCAATGCAAGACGTAATCTTGGATTACCAGAAACATCATCGCCGCTCATACGAACAGCCACTTGAATTTCTTTAATGACTTTGGACCAAAGCTTGGAACGCTTTGCATCAATAACAGCTTTCTTCCGTTTAATTGTTGACCATTTACTGTGTCCCGACATATGTCACTCCCTACGAATTAATCGCTTACGCTCTTGCACCAAAAATTGAAGTTCCAACACGAATCAACGTAGCTCCTTCTTCAACAGCCACTTCAAAATCATGACTCGTTCCCATAGAAAGTTCTGTCAAAGAAGGGTGAATAGACATCAGTCTATCCCGTAACATTCCTAATCGGCAAAAATATTTCCGATTGTATTCTGCATTGTTAGCCAAAGGGGGCATCCCCATCAATCCTTTGCATTTGACACCTTGTAACTCATTGATTTCATTTAACAATCTATCTGCGTCATCTATGGCAATGCCTGTTTTACTCACCTCATCCGCGAGATTAATAGCCAATAATATATCTTGAACCACACCTCGTTTCACAGCTTCTTTATCAATGGCTTTTGCCAATGTCACAGAGTCTACTGCATGAATCAATGTCACGTTACCAACAATCCGAGAAACTTTGTTGCGTTGCAATTTCCCAATAAAATGCCAACACACCGCAGAGTTTGTCATAGCATCACGTTTTAACGACAACTCTTGTGCATAATTTTCGCCAAAATGGATCTGGCCACAATCGATCGCAGCTTTTATGGCAACTATCGATTGCTTTTTACTCACAGCAACTAAACATACATCTTTAGATGAACGTCCAACATGTTGTGCGGCATCCACAATGCGTTTCTCGACCGCTTCGATATTTAAAGCCATATTTTCCATCCTTACCATACAAACAGAATCGAACTAGAAAGTCCAAAAGATCATCAAATGTAATCGACAAAAATAGCAAGCCAAGGCAGGCTTGCTATATGAATCGACTCTCTACGACTCATATTTCTCGTGGTGAACCTCTAACGATCTATTGTGATGGGATCCCTTTAAGAGCGTACAAAGGAGAATCGAT
Source organism: Myxococcales bacterium (assembly GCA_014238595.1). Taxonomy (GTDB): domain Bacteria; phylum Myxococcota_A; class Polyangia; order Haliangiales; family J016; genus JABAAV01. Next base: position 15,410 of record JABAAV010000006.1, read on the forward strand.
TGCAGCGGCTCTTTACGCCAACAATATTCGCCTGATTTCTCGATCATCAAAATATCACAGACCACGCGGAGCATTTTGTTTTGAAGGACATTGTGGCTCCTGCTTAATGCATGTCAATGATGTCCCCAACACAAAAGCATGTATGCAGTCATGCGATGATGGTATGATCATTGAAACACAAAACAAATTTCCTACAATAAATGTGGATATTTTCGAAAGCATCGATGTTTTGTTTCATCGTGGACTCAATCACCATCGTTTCATGACACAAACAAAACTGTTTACTGACATCACACATAAAATTGCCGTCAAGCTATGCGGATTAGGCGTTTTACCTGACACATCGTTACAAGAAAAAATATCAGTCGTATCGCATAGTCCCGATATTTTAATCGTTGGTGGTGGTCCGGCAGGATTATCCGCAGCCACTGCAGCAGCAACAACCAACACTGATGTATGGTTAATCGATGAACACAAACAACTTGGAGGAAGTGCATTAACCGACCCCAAATATGGCCATGCTTGGGCACAAGAAAAAACCGTGCAACTCCTTCAAGCCAATGTAACTCTCAAAACACAAACATCCTTGATTGGAGTTTATCCCGAAGATCATAATGGACTTTGGGTTGCTGTAGCACCAGAGTCTATTTTTGTACTCACACCAAAACAAATTATTTATGCAACAGGTGGCTATGCTGTCAATCGTCTTTTTCCCAATAACGATCGTCCCGGAATCATGTCAGCACGCGCCATTGGACGCTTGTTTGTTTCTCATCAAATTAGTCCTGGAACAAACATTGTTCTTGTGGGCAATGATCCGTTTGTCATTCGATTAAAAACAGCATTAGAAAAAAAGAATCATCGTGTTACCTTGATTGATGATACTCAACCATTTTCTGTCATAGGTCACAATCACATCCAAGCCATTGTCCTTGAAGGCGACACAAACAAAACCCTCCCATGTGATGTGCTTGGAATTTGGCTTCCACCATCACCTGCTTCAGAATATGCACGAGAACAAGGGTGTCAAATTGACTGTAATTCAGCACAAGGAGGTTACTGTATTACCGTGAATGAACATCAAGAAACATCTGTATCAGGAACATTTGCCTGTGGTGATGTTTGTGGACATTGCGATCCACAACTCGCCATCCAACAAGGCATTAAAGCAGGCCAAGTTTGTGCCGAACGAGTCCATCATGTTTAATAAAAAAACACTCGTTTGCCGTTGTGAAGATGTCACATTGAGCGACATACAAAAAGCCTACACCGAAGGCTATCAGTCCATTGAAGATATCAAACGCTATACCGGACTGGGAACAGGTCCTTGTCAAGGCAAAGAATGTCTAGCCATGCTGACAAGAGAATTGAAACACACCTATAATAATGAATCTCATTTATTAATACCTTTTACTGCAAGACCACCTGTATCACCAACGCCAATTGCACATCTTGCAGCAGCCTATCTCGACAACAAAAAAACATAACATCATGTCTTCAACGACCAATACTATAATACCTGATAACACAGAAATTCTTATCATTGGTGGAGGCATTATGGGGTTGTCCATCGCCTATCAACTTTGTCTCCGCGGACTGACCGATATTGTTATTCTTGAACGAAGCTATCTCACATCCGGTGCATCGGGACGAAACGGTGGCGGTGTTCGTCAACAATGGTCCACAGAAAACAACATCCGTCTGATGCAAGAATCCGTGGAATTATTTCGAAATTTTGCCACAGAATTCAAACTAAACACATGGTTTCGTCAAGATGGATATCTTTTTCTGGCACGTGATAAAAAAACGATCGGTCAACTAGAAAAAAATATCAGAACGCAAAATCAATTCGGTGTTCCAACAACAATGCTATCACCAGAACAAGTCTGTGAGATGATTCCTGAACTTGATGGAACAGATGTTATTGCTGCTGCCTATAACCCTACCGATGGTGTGTTGTTTCCGTGGCCTTTTATATGGGGATACAAAGAACAAATTCTCAACATGGGAGGCAAAATATATACCTTCAATGAAGTGGTTGATATTGATGTGGTTCCCAATGGATTTGTCACACATACGCCCAAAGGTTCCATCAAAAGCAAGCGTATTATCAATGCTGCTGGCGCATGGTCACCCAATATCGCTTCGATGATAGACATTGATTTACCAACGACATTTGTTCGTCATGAGATTTGCTCTTCTGAACCGCTTAAACATTTTCTCACACCAATGGTATCAGATTTATCGACAGGACTTTATTTTAGTCAATCGATGCGCGGTGAAATTGTTGGCGGTGTTTCGGTCAAAGGACAACCATCTTCAGATTCAATGCAATCGACTTTTGCATTTCTTACAACATATGCATTTCATTTAAGTAAAATCATTCCCCTGCTCAACTCAGTAAAAATATTACGCCAATGGGCAGGACCTTATGATATCAGCCCTGATGGTAATCCCATTTTAGGTGCACCAAAACATATTCCAGAATTTTACTTCTGTTCAGGATTTGTCGGTCATGGTTTTATGATGGCACCTATCATTGGTGTCTATTATGCCGACTGGCTTGCAAACGGAATGATGCACCCTATTTTTGAGCAATATGCCCTAGATCGATTTAACAAAAAAAACATACCGCTTGAGAAAGAAACGCTCATTATTGGTTAAACCAACAATCAATCATTACATTCCACTAATAATTTTCCATTCGTAACCGACATATTCAAGAACAATTTGATTGTTGTCACGCATATTTTTGCGAAACGTATCACCATTAACGTCTTTGATTGTAAAACTCGCATCGATCAACACATCAACGAGTACTCGATTTTCCATATGACGAATATTTAAATATTTGAGCGAATAACGAATTGATTCGGCCGAATTCATTCGCTTTGCTAAAACATCTTTTAATCCTTCATACCCATAATCATCACTCTTCACAGCTGTTCCAGCATCTTCCACATATGATGTTGATGCCATTTGCAACAATGCCACCGTATCTTTTTGTTCCATCGCATTACGATATGATTCCAAAAAGACAATGATCTCTTTATTTTTTTTATTGTCGATGATTTTCGTTCCTGCCATATATTGAACATTCGCCCCACAGGCATTGATCACTAAAAAAACCAATACTATAGAAACAACCCTTATTATCCTCATGTTAATAATCCTTCCTGATATTCCGCTAATTTCTTTTTTAATTTATCAATGGCTCTTGCATGAACACGACTCGACCATGATTTAGATAATCCTAATGCTATTCCTGCTTCTTGGATTGAAGCTCCCTCAAAATAGCACTTCATAATGAAATGTTGTTCTTTTTCAGGCAATGTTTTTACAGCTTTCATGATTTGGTCACGCAATTGCAAGTAGGCTGCTTCTTTTTGAGGATTTCCACCTTTGTTATCAACAACTTGTTTACCCGCATCCCAATGTGCATCCAAAGATGTCACAAATACTGTAGCAACACTACGAATCGCTTCATAATACGTGCGCATAGCATCGGCTGTTTTATCCACACCCTGTTCTTTATTCACTTTATCCTTGGCACGTTCAGATCGATCAAGATTTTCTAAATAATCGGTCGCTTTTTGTGCCATCTGATGTTTGGCATATTCTGAGCGAGGAATATGTCCCATACTACGAAGACCATCATAAATAGAACCACGGACACGATAGTAAGCAAAGGAACTAAACGCCACGCCTACTGATTCATCAAATCGATTAGCCGCTTCTAATAAACCCGTCATTCCAAATCCAACAAGATCATCATATTCAACATGTTGTGACATTGTTTTAAAAATTTTGCCTGCAATACCACGAACAAGCCCCATATGTTTTTCTACTAATGCTTGTTGTTTGCTATCACTCATGAAAACTAATCATCTAATTACCACGAGACAAAGCACGGTAACAACATCTCTAATAAACAATTAGTTATGTCGAAGTTCAGCTTGATACGCCAGCCATTGCCGTGTCACTTTTTCTTTAGCAAGACCAATCATTGGCTCTAAAGCTCTTAACTCTTCTTTGTCTCCGGAGGAAACAAAGAGATCAGGGGGACATAATACAAAAGCCAACGTATCCACTAAATCTTTTGGATCAGGTGTAATATTTGAAGAATAAAGGCAACTCACCCCTATAAACTATCGCTGATTTTCAATGAGGCAAGTTTTTTGTTATTTCAAACGATTTGGATCTACTTCCACATGAAAATGATGATAATGACCAGCATCATAATCTGGTGTTAATATAATTCTGAACAATCCTGACGCATCCCACTGACAAAACATGCTTCGAAGTATTGCCCCGCCCTTAGTGAGTGGTTCACCGATGCAATTGTTCTTATTTCCTAGGCCTTGTTCATAGTGATCAGAAACACGAAAAATTTTCCCTTCATGTTCAACGCCTACAATATCAATGGCTAACCCAAAGGAATGTCTCGAATATTTCTTAGTTCCTCGAATCTTGCGTATGTCATAGGCTGAGCTCCAAATCACTTTAGTGATCCCCATTGAACGAAGTAACGGTGATAAACGCGACAATGCATAGGCCAATGGACAATCGATGATTAAGTCTTGTTGCGTTTGTGATTGATACAAAACATCACCAATTTCACCAGAAATTTTCACACCTTCATCAATGTGTTTTTTATCAACTCTTTGAAATGAAACATCATTTCGTTTTAATTCACGCAAACATCGATTATTAGCCAATGCCACTGAAGAAAAACAAAACCCAACAAGTAATGATCCAATCAATATTTTTATAGTCATGGTCCTATCGATCCTAGCGCATACAATAGCGATAAAACAAAACTAACGGCAAAAATAATGCTTAACAATCCAGTACTTTGATGTTTTCCCAAAAAACTTCTCGGTGATAACCACAATGTCATCATGATGCCTCCAACCATACCACCGACATGGGCATGCTGATCAATTAAAGGCATAAACAATCCTAGTGACATATTCACGATTGATAAGAACAGTAATATTCGAAACAAAGATGCACCTTGTTTCGTTTTGTATATTTGTCTAAACAGCCCTAACTCTATTAAACAAGCCCCGAGTATTCCTAAAACAGCACCTGATGATCCAATGGAATTAGGAACATTTGTCAACATATATCCTGCGAGTGAACCAAACAATCCCGCGGTCATATACACAACAAAAAATCGCACGGATCCCAAGGATGTCTCAACCAATTTCCCTAACACCCAAAGGCCATACATATTGAAAAATAAATGAGTCAAGCCATCATGGATAAACATCGAAGATAACAATCGCCACCATTGACCACTGTCTATCCCTGTTTGATAACGCCCGCCCGCCATAATGATTGATTCTTGGTCAATACCTAAATAACTAACCAGTGCAATTAAAACATTGATCACAATCAACGTTTTAGTCACGATGCCTGCATGATTGGCTTGAAGACGCCAAGGGATTTTGTGTTGTTGATTGTTTTGACCTTCAATAATTTCTTGACACAGTTTATCGGCCAGCAGTATTGACGCATCATCAGGTCTGTTGAGTTGTACTGTGTCTAGTACAGCAAGACGCTCTTTAACAGCCTGACAGACGAAAGAATCTTTCCGTGAATTCTTGATAGCATTCGTAAACAAACGTGCTGCTTCTTCTTTATTGTCTTGATGCGTATGGGCTACTGCCAACCAAAAATCCGACATTGATTTAGATAAGAAAGACCCTAAGAGGCTTGATGGTCGAATCAAAATAGAGACCGCATCGGTACGTCCCATAAATGACAGAAAAATGAGTCGTGCCCGATCTCGCATAATGATTGCTGGCACCTCTTTTGACCGCAAATCTTCTTCGATACGATTCATTAAAGTAATTGCTTTTGTATAATGACCCATTTCACAATAAGAACGAAACACTTCTACTAACAAATCTATAGATACTGGAGTATCAATATCTTCTAATTCTTCTTCGTAGACAACAATGGCTTGCTCCCATCGACGTGCATATAAATACAATGCTAAGACTCTTTCACTAACAAAAACTTTTCCTTTTGATTGACTCAGTTTCGTTGTGTGTTTTCTCAACGTCTCTACAAGTTCATCAACACGATCTTCACGAACAGTAATCATCGTGTTTAACACTTCGCGCTCCTGCTTTGCCCCCATACCTGGTTGCAGAACATCACAAATACTTAAAAAGCTTTTTGCCAAATGAATCCATCCTCGATGGTAGGTATAGACAGACAAATTACGCAATAATGCAGGAACTGGAATCAAAAAAATTGCAGCGCCAATCGCTACAATACTAAGTACATTTGATAATTCCATGTTGGACTGAGATTGACGGAGTATAAAGGCCATAATTGCCAAAAAACAATCAACCAAGAGCATCAAAAAAAACGGGCACTTAAAAATATGCCGACGCCGTGAAAGATTCAGACACAAGTAAAGTGTTGTCACAATCACTACTAACAATATTAATTCAGTACCCATGATTTACCACGCGTGCAATCAATATCAAGGTATTGAAATTATGGATCATCGACAACACACCCATAACAACAGGTCATGCACCAATAGAACGAAACTTTTTATAACGATCAGCAATAATCTCTTCAGAACTCATGGTGAGTAGTTCTCGTAAATGCCGCGAGAGAACTTTACGTAAATTAGATGCTGTTTGTTTAGGATCACGATGGGCACCGCAGGGTGCTTCAGGAACAATTTCATCGCAAATACCCATCTTCAAAAGATCTGGTGCTGTCAATTTGAGTTGTTTTGCCGCTTCCGAAGCTTTAGTAGTATCTCGCCATAAAATAGATGCACAACCTTCAGGAGAAATGACTGAATAGACTGAATATTCTAACATCAACACACGATTTGCAGCACCAATCGCAAGCGCACCACCACTACCACCTTCTCCAATAACTGTTGCGATTAAAGGACTTTGTATTCCTGCCATGACTTGAAGACAATGAGCAATGGCTTCAGATTGTCCTCGTTCTTCAGCACCAATACCTGGATAAGCCCCTGGAGTATCAATAAATGATAAAATAGGACGACGGAATCGCGATGCCAATTCCATAAATCTTGCTGCCTTACGATAGCCTTCAGGTTGTGGCATACCAAAATTACGTTTCACATTTTCTTTGGTGCCACGTCCTTTTTGATGTCCAACAACCAATACTTCTTGTTTATCAAAGACAGCCATTCCAACAACCATGGCTGGGTCATCCATGAATAATCGATCACCATGAAGCTCTACAAAATCATCCATTAAAAAATCAACGTAATCTAAAAAATAAGGACGGTTAAGATGTCGTGATAGTTTAACTTTATCAATGGGTTCTAAATCCAGAAAAACTTCTTTACGTAGTTTTTCAGCTTTACCTTCTAGGGTACGAATCTCAGTAGATAAATCCACATCATCAGATGAAATGCCTTGCAACTCATCAAGTTTATTTTCTAATTCAACAATACGCTCTTCAAAAGGAAGAACATATTTGTTTTTTTTTGCACTCATCGAAGAGATATCCGTCGTTTGTTGTTCATGATTATTGTTAACGTTACTATGAAATTATCATAGGTATTTCTTTTTGCGAATTGTACCACATTACATATTTTTTCGGCCGATACCAGCTAAGCTGCCTTCTAGCATATCTGCGAGAATTGCGCATAATAAGACGTATCATATCATCTTTAGATAACATGCCGTCTAGATAGCGGTGAATTTCTCTGTATCCTATAGCCTGTTGAGAATGTAATTCTGCACCATAACCATTCTCTCTAAGCGTCTTGACCTCTTCTATCCAACCATGAGCTAACATTTGAGACACCCTAGCCGTGATCTGTTTATATAAAAGATCACGCTCTGGAGCAATGCCAATCAATTGAGCCTGATAACGATGCCCTTGTTGTTTGTGCCTACGATGATGTTCACTCAAGGGAACCCCTGTTAATTCATAAACTTCCAATGCACGAATAATGCGCCTCAAATCATTAGAATTTATTTTATTGGCGGATATCGTATCGATTTGACTGAGTTTATCATGCAATGCGGCAACACCATAAATCATTGCCCATTGTGAAAACTCGTGACGCAAGGCCATGTCGGCAGAGGGTCCTTCAAACAAACCAAATAACAATGCATCAACATAAAGACCTGTGCCACCAGTGATAATGACAGGGTTGTTTTGGGAGGCGGCATTCGCAATGGCGTCATCAGCACGATTGACAAATTCAGCCGCTGTCATTTCTTCATCAGGATCCATAATATCGATAAGATGATGGGGGATTTTTTTTGTGATGTCTTTAGAAACTTTGCCTGTACCAATATCCATACCGCGATAAACCTGACAAGAATCGGCTGAAACAACTTCTCCTGAAAAATGGTCTGCCCATCGTAATGCAAATTCTGTTTTCCCTGAGCTTGTAGGTCCTATAATGACCGTCACGGAAGGCAATGCATGTGGCGATTGAGATAACATGCTTGTCCTTTAGAAAAATCGCGTATAAATCTCTTCGTGACTGATTAAAGACATCAATGGTTTTCCATCCATCCGTTCATCAAACAACGATTCAATATCTTCAGGAAGAGCAGAGTCATCAAGATTATCACAACTATACGTAACGATCGTTTCACACAACACATCAACATCGGCAGGTTGTTTCAATACCATGCGACACAATTGTTCAATATTTGTCGATGCTGCAATACTAGGAACTTCATTAATCATATATTCATTGTCCGATACCAATGTAAACACAATACCAACAGCATTTAACATCTCTTTCAAAACTGCTGCATTGTCTATTTCTTCTTGAGACAATGTCATATGCAAAGGAAAAAGTAATTGTTGCCTAATGACACGCTTATCAAGCCATTCTTTTTTCAACTGTCGCTTCATCATATGACTCGTTACGGCCTTTTGATCGACAAGAACAAGCCCTTGGTCACACTGATAAACCGCATAGGCATTGGCAAGGGTGGCCAGATACATCATGGATGAAATCTGCGTTAATTTTTTTGACTGGTTTGACTGATTTGATTGAACAGAACTGATCGAATGTGATCGATCACTCGTCGTTTTGCTTGATCTAGACGCTTCATCGGTATTGACAGAATACTGTTGCCTGTCTTCACGTAACGTTTCTGTTTTATTGTCACGCGGCTCTGTCACACGAGACACTGATCGCATTGAATTTGTCGGGTTGTATTGAGGTGCAAACAACTCTGTGTGACCAACCGATGGCTTGCGATAAATATCACTATCATTGATCCATGACGTTTGTGCCAATGCCCGACTGATTGTATGACGAACGGCCGCATGAACAGATCGACTCTGTGTAAATCGAACTTCACTTTTTTGAGGATGTACGTTGATATCAACGTCTTGTGGTGGCACCTCAATAAAAACAATCGCAGTGGGGTAACGTCCTTGAGGAATCAATTCGCCATACCCCATCAAAACAGCATGAAGCAAATCTTTGTCGCGCACGGGACGATTGCTCACAAAAAGCTGTATGCCTCGCGATGTACTTTGCGCCATTTTAGGTGACGCGACATAAACCTGTACCGACACATCTGATTCTGTAGCTTCATAGGCATAAAGTTGCTCATCAAATTTCATGCCAAGAAGTGCAATCACACGATCCATACGATGTTGATGTGGTGGCATATGAAGCAATGTTCGCTTAGCGCTGCGCAAACAAAACCCGACATCAATATGTGCCATAGCAAGGCGTGATACAATCGTATTAATTTGTGTTGCTTCAGTTGTTTTATTTTTTAAAAACTTACGCCGAACAGGCACATTCGCAAACAAATCTAAAACCTCAATGGTAGTGCCTTTCGCAGCAGCAAAATCGTTGCATGACACCAACGTACCACCATCAACTTTCAACTGACATGCCGAAGGAGAATCTGCTGTTCTTGTCGTAATCGTCAATGATGATACAGAAGCAATAGAAGGCAACGCTTCCCCACGAAACCCCATGGTGGAAATACCAAACAATTCTTCGGCCATGACAAGTTTGGATGTGGCATGACGTTTTAATGCGAGCATGGCTTGAGATTGTGTCATTCCAATACCGTCATCAAGAACACGGATTGTTTTCTTACCACCATCTTCAATATCAATATCAATCCGAGTTGCACCTGCATCTAATGCATTCTCAACCAATTCTTTGACTACAGATGCTGGACGCTCAACAACTTCACCAGCTGCAATTTGATCAATAACATGATCACTAAGCACTGTGATCGGACGAGGTTGTTGAGGCAACTCACTCATAATTTTTCCTTATATGATCTGATGAACATATCATTTGATCAGAGTCATGATGACGACATAAAAGCACACCAAGCACATGATATCCGCCATCATAAAATCGATATTCTTCAAGAAAAAACCGATCAGACTGAGACAAATCCCAATAGGTACGAAGATCAGAAAATCCATCATCACCGTCTGTGTCTAAACGTTCCAAAACAGTACCTCGTATTGTTCCAATATATCGCAAACAATTTTTGTCTTCAGAAAACATATTCCAATAACAATTGTCATTATCGGTACACAGTTCACGATCAACGGTCACGACTTCTTTAACGTTGTCACCATTTAAATCACGATCATGTCGTTCCAATTTTGCTTGCGAGCCTATGATACCTGTACGATTGACTTCACCACATTGACCGATCGTTCCTTCAATTATCTGAAAGGCATGTTCTTGTTTTGTGCTTCCCAAAAACCAACACCCTGCAAATGGCAGACAACACACAATGATGAATAATCGATGCAACAGGCTCATCGTTGTTGTAAGTTTTGATGAATAATCATTTTCATGTTTTCAACAGATGGTTGTTTATAAGTCTCAACACCGTAAAGAGCGCCTGAAAGCGCAGTCACAACTTGCCAAAACATCAACAATTGTCCCAAAGAATATTCGTTGACATCTGTCAAGGTAAGTCGTCCATAGGGACAATCATGTGTTTCAAATGCTTTCATCACACTGTGCATTTCAATAGTCATCAATGTCCCTAATGACAAACCTTCTAACATGGCAAGCCGTTCATCATTGTCCATAGATATCGAAGGAATCATCATGTCATCTATCTGATTTTCGACATCAAGAATAAACACAATTTTATCCTTAGGTCCCTCTAAATAAAGCTGCACTTGAGAATGTTGATCAGTCACACCACGTGCCACAACAGGCGTTGTACCCACATGATGATGTTGTTTATCTTGTTTGCCTAAACTTTCTGCCCAAAGCTGACAAAACCAATGTCCAAACGGGATCAATCTGTCGGCATAAGGCATCATCACAAGAATGGATCGACCATGCTCTTTATCAAAGGCATATAATGTTCCCGCCATATTCAGCGCATGATTGACAGTCATATCATCAACACCAACAGACTCATCAAGCACCGATCGTGCCCCTTCATACAACCTATTGATATCAATACCCACAAATGCCGCAGGTACCAATCCCAAAGGAGAGAGCACCGAAAAGCGACCCACAATTGAAGGCGATACAGACAATACAGGGATATCCCATTGTTGTGCGATGTTCATCAAGGTACCACCGGCCGATGTCGTCATCACAACATGGCTTGCTACCTTGTCTTTGCCCAGCTGGTTCACAATCGCATCAATCACAATCATCGTTTGAGCCAGTGTTTCAAGAGTGTTGCCTGATTTACTCACGATATTCCATAGTGTTTTATTCATATCGATTTGATTGAGTATTGTCGTCAATGAAACAGGATCGATATTATCGACAAACAAAAGCCGACGTGAAGGATATTTCTGCCCCAATGCCGCATACAACGCTTGAGCGCCCAGACTTGATCCACCAATGCCAAGTACGACCATGGTATCCATTGATTCCTCAATAGATCCTGTCCAATCATCAATCATTGAGCTTTTTTCATGGACGGAATGGACAAAGGCAATCTGCTTCTGTTCACAAGCTTGTGCAAATTGCTTAGCCACACCCTGTTGTTCTATGGCTTGACGGGACGATTCAGTGAGGTTGAGCAGATGTAATCCCAGTTTAATATCCATAGTCACAACACGTTACCGATAGATACTCACTCTTTACAAGTATCTGTATCGATTTCGCTTGATTTTTTCTCATGCTCTTTGATACCCTGCAAATCGCCTGAGTTGTATCAACTCCTCTTTTCAGGCCCATGTCCAATCCATGACTATTTTATATGAATGGCTCCAAGAAGCTGCCAAAACTAACGGAAATCGTCAAGCCTTAGTCTATCGTGACAATTACTTGTCATGGCGTGGGCTTTTACATCGGGTGAACCGCAGAGCGCAAGAGTTTGAATCGATGAAAATAACCCCAGGAACATGGATCGGGATGATGTTAGGCAATGTGCCTGATTTAATCACGTTGGCCTTGGGGATCTCTAAAGTAGGCTGTGTGATCGTACCTATGGATCCGTTAACCAATGCCCGTGAATTTGATCTGATTATGGAAACAGCCCCATTGCGTGCTGTTGTCACAAGACCACGTGGAAACAACCGTTCAGGAACTATCTACGAAGATAAAGAGCCTGACAACGAAGAACCTCAAATTATTCGTCGAAGATTGCAAGGAACCTTGCTGACCTGCAATTTATTGCCAAAACCTTACAAAACACCGGACTACACATCACCAGCATCCATGGTGATGTTTACATCCGATTCGTTTGGAGATCCTAAAGGGGTTATCAAAACTGACGAAAACATCATCGCAGCCACTGATAATATTATTGATACATTATCAATAACCCAAGATTCACGCATATTAACAGCAGTGCCTTTGTCTCACTCCTATGGATGGGATATCGGATTTCTCACCATGCTCCGCACAGGCGCAACCATGTTTCTCGAAGAAGAACTTTCATCACGACGGATTGCTAAAATAATCCGAGACCATAAAATCGATATACTTCCAGGTACGCCGGAAATTTATCGTGAGCTTGCTAAATTGCCCACAGCAAAAGCCCATCAAGGTGACCTTCCCAAATTTCTCTCAAGCGGTTCTCAACTTTCACCTGAAATTGTCGAAGATTTTACATCCAAATATGAGACACCCATACTTTCTTGTTATCACACCACCGAAACAAGTATGATTAGTCTTGATACAACAGGAAAACAATCTTCATCCGTAGGAATCCCTATCAAAGGGATTCAAACCAAAATCACCACAGCCACAACCACGAAACCCATCACGGGTAAAAAAGGAACATTGTGGGTCAAAGGTGATTCAGTCTCCGAGACAGCAATAAGCCCTGATGGTCATTCCAACACAGCAAAAAACCAAATACCCATCGGAAAAACAGACAAACAAGGATGGCTTCGCCTTGGTGATCTTGGAAAAATCAACAAAAGCGGTCAGATAACATTACTAGGTAGAGAAGATGATCTGGTCAAAGTCGAAGGCAAACGTGTCAATCTCGATGAAATTGAAGGATGTCTTGAAACATTTCCTAAAGTGCGTGCCGCACAAGTTGAAGTCGTTTCTGAACTCAAGACCAATGACGTCGTTGTCGCCACTGTCGTAATACGCGAAAAATGTGCAGCCGAAGAAATCATTGATCACTGTGCGAGAAATCTTTCACCGCACAAAGTACCACGACGAATCATTTTTTCAGATTCTATTTAGTTGAGATACTTCTCAACAACGCATCAGGTGTTTTGATCATACTTTGACACCATTTGTTCGTTTTCTTCTTTGTTTGTTGAAGCCGCACAATCACCGTATCATCTTTGACAGCGAGTATTCTTTTCCGAAGTCCCTTCAAAGAAAACTTTTTGATATATGAGGCAATTCGTTTTGCATCAAATCGAGATTGTACTTCTATAACTATCTCACCGGCTTTTGCTTCAATGGGTGTGATAAGAGACACACCAAAGATCGCAATTAAACTACGCTGAATGCGTTCAATAGCCGACCAACAATAATGCCCAACAAAGGTCACACGACTAACATTATGATCGGCATTATTCGTTGAGTTATCGATGATTGTTGACGCTGTTTTTTTAATTGTATTGACCATGGAAATCAATGCCATGTCAAAAGCAAGCGTTGCATCGTCTTCCATAGACACAAGATCAAAGCTCTGTTCTTTGGTGATTTTGTTTTGTTGGACATCAAACAATTCAATGGTGCTCTGTCCAAACACAACATGCTGATCGTTTCCAAACACAAGCCCACCATCACGCATCTTTAATGTAATAAAAACAATTTTATTTATCTCTGAATTTTGTGCACTATGCTCAGCACGTACAGCATCGGCATTCAATCCATCAATCAAAACGACATGGAATCCTTGTTCAGAAAAAAACACTTCTGATTTCTGTGTGATGCGTTGTTTCTCTTGATCCAACGTTTTTGTGAACCCTTCAGCCTCGAGATGGATATGAAGCCCTAGATCTGCCTTCAATAGATTTGGATCATTGATGGTTGTTGTGACTACAGGAATATCAAGCTCCATTAATGCATTGCGTAAAACATCAAGTTTAATCCATGCCATCACATGCACACGATATATATCCGTAGTGACACGCTCTCGATCAGGGCGACATTTCTCTACAAATTCGATTGAGTTGGTTAAAATATGTTCACGAATGATAGGACGATAACGCGTGTAATCATCTTGCGTTAACAATCCTCGCGTTGCTTGTGATACGGCGTTAGCACAGGCAATTTTAGATGCAATCTGTCGTGCTTGCCCTGGCTCTTCATCTCCAAGAATAGGGTATGCGCCCTCACCTTTGACACGTTGCCCTGTTAATATAATGGGTGCTTCCACTGCCTCTGTTGTCACAGTCTTTTTGGGCGGTGCTGTCTGGGCCCATAGTTCTGTCACAACCAACGAAGAGCATAACAACAAACCACAAAACAAATATCTCACTGTGACCATGAGAGGCTACGCTATCATCTTGAGTCACATTGTGACAAATCCAATATGAACATTGTTACACTGTGGGTTGAGATGTTTTGAGATTAGGCCTCAACAGGCTTGATAACATCGCTATATTGATTGTTCTCGTATGTGGTCTCGGTTGCATATAAACAATGAACAGGATGATACCAATGCCCGTAAATAGTCACAGTTGCCATCATTGGCTTTTCTCGATGTCATGCAATCGTCATGATCCAGCCGCAATTGACGGCAGAAAAAACATATTAAAGATAAATCCACCACAGTTCACGTCACGAAGCACACCCTGAAAATAATGCGTATTAGCCCAAACATGAAGCAAGCGATTCACCAAAACCCATTGTTAACCTTCAATCACGACTGAATAACTTGTGCGTTAGTTTGATTCTCTAGAACCCTCTGATTTCATAAAAAAATCAATGGTTTTCAATGTTTTGGTCAACAGTGTAAAACGGCACTTCTCAATCATTGTTTTTGACGTTCATAAAATTCACACCACCGTTTCTGAGAATTTCAAAACATTGATCATCGTTTTGATTACTCTTTTGATTACTCTTTTGATTGTCCTTTTGATTACTCTTTTGATTATCATCTTGATCACCCTTATAAGGATTCTCGATTAGCTCTTTAACAAACAGTTGATAAAGCAATAACCAATATTGATCGAGGTCATAATAATTTTTGTTTTCACTCTGTTCCTCAATTATTTTTTCGGCAAAATCAACAACCTTATCTTTAACACTTTTATCTTTAAAAACAGTGAGCATCGTGATTGAAAGACTATCTTCGGTTTTTATAATTTGTTCTGCACATTCTGCAGTGATCCGTTCAGGCGCATATAAATACAAATAATACAAAAGCCAACACATCGCATCCGAACGTTTTTTGGCTATGTTAGACTTCAATAATTCCAACAAATTATCCACGATTTTAAAATTGTCACTCTCACTATCAATGATTTTTTTTAAAGGCTTCATCAGGACAGGTATTAAAATAGGATAATGCAAAGATAATGTAAGAAGATAATTCAAAAAAACTGAAGTGGCATCAATCGACATCTCTTTTTTGACCAATGATTTGCACATAAACTTCAAGACACTTCCTTCAGGATTGTCACCTTGCATATTCACAGCTGTATCTAACAAATTAATAACATCGCTATTTCTTATTTTTTTTTCATTTGGAATGATTCGTTTTAATTCAACTACCCATCGTTCATCAACAGGCAAAGGTAATTTGTCAATTGATGTTTTTTTGATGTTCAATTTTAATCTGTATTTGGACAATTCATCACCGATAATTTGAATAAATTCCTCCGCATCATCATGCGTATCAACAAATGCTACATAATCATCAATAAATCTTGTATAATCGAATTTGCCACTCAACGCTTGATCAATCTTTGCCAATACGATTTCTGTACTAATATTTGATGTAGCAGCCCC
Organism: Myxococcales bacterium; assembly: GCA_014238595.1. Lineage (GTDB taxonomy): Bacteria > Myxococcota_A > Polyangia > Haliangiales > J016 > JABAAV01. The sequence continues at coordinate 31,791 of JABAAV010000006.1, forward strand.
GACTGGCACTCCGATAGTTTCATCGCGTGCACTCATTCGTTGTTTTTTGTCTATCTTGTTAAACCATTTGCGTTGGTCTCTATTTTGTTTTGCATCAGGCTCCAATGCCCATGGTATTGAATGTGTATAAAAACTTGGAAAAAAATTCGCAACATCTGTTTTAACCATAATTTTTTTTAGAAGCATCATATCTAATAACTTCTTTTGTTTTTCAAATGACGAAGACAATTCATAATTCATAATTACAATTCGTTCATCGTTTTTATATTTGCGTGGACGAATAACACTGTTCAGATTTGTACTAATATCAATATTTTTTGTTATTTCATCCCAATGATCTCTGAAGATAGTTGCTAAGTCTATATGTGCTTTGGGATGAGGAATGTTGTTATATCGAGTTAGACGATATTGGATTGTATCAAACCCATATTCTTGATGTTTTGAACTCATCGCACATTGATTGATTTTTTTAGCTATTTCATTAGTAATATCTGAGGAAGAAAACAATGGAGGACATTCTTCTCTGTCTTTTTTTTGATAAGGGAAAAGCCCATGTCTTACCAAACCAGAAAAAAGATCGTCTTTATTTAATTTTTTATGAACCATCAATTTGTTTCTCATTAAAACTATCGAATTGAACTGATTTCAATCCTATTCGTTCGCCATATAATTCTTTGAAATTCCTCTGTCAACATTTAACAATCATTATTCTTAGCCTCAAAAACATACGTTGAGGCGTGCGTTTTATTAGTACACAGTAAACAGATTGTTTTCAATTTGTTTACTGTAACAACTTATCATCTTCTAACGATCTAAGAAT
>JABAAV010000070.1 GCA_014238595.1 Myxococcales bacterium
AGAACTCTAAATCGATGGTGACGGCGAACCCGACAATGGGCGTCACTGACGAGCAGATGAATACGATTTACAATCTGATGGATGGATATATACACCCAATGATCCTCAACAGATATCAGTAAGAGAAAGCTTAGGCAAAGTCTCTTGTGAAAAAACAAACATAGGAGAAACTGATCAAGCTGAAATTTTAAAGTTATTACAAGAAACCATGGTTTTGGCATTTAACCCTGATGACATCAAAAATCCATTCCAAATTAAAAAAGTAACACTGCAAGATTCTCAAGGTCAGTATAGTGGACCCATTTATTCTTTTGATTTTACTGATGCAAAAATAACATTTTTTGCTGAAATACTGGATGATATTGAGGAACCCTATCTTAAAGCACGCTTGGCCGATCTATTATGGCTTCATTATAAACTGAACAAGTATAATGACAAACCGAAACAGCATGAATATGCAAAACAAGCTATAGAGGCTTATACTTCACATAAGATCAATACCCAAACTTGGTTTAATAATGTAGACAAGTGCTGGAATCGAGCAATACGACTTTGTTTGCAAATTAAAGACGATGAAACAAAAAACGAATTAACAGATCGACTTTTTGCAGCGTTTAATCAAGATTATCCTGACCATAAATTCATGCATTTATCTTTAGCTCAATTGCTTGATAAGCTAAAGATTGATGAAAAATTTAGAACTTGTATAGCCATAAAGCTTTGGGATATTAGTTGCTTACTTGCCCTTGATAATGATTTTTCTAACGCGAAACAGTATTTAAATCTGACATCCAAAAAATATAAACAAATTTCGAGTGAACACAGTTGGATGAATTGTCTTGTGTTAGATGGATTGATGTCTCAATCAAATGCTTATGTTTGTTTTTCCAAGAATAAGATGATCGTGGCCAATGATTTGTATAATGAAGCATTGAGAATCTATAAACAGATTCCAAAATCATATCGTTCTGAGTATGCTATTGACGATCAAATCCTAGAAATTGAAGAAAAGATAGCTGAAACAAGGACAGCATTATCCTATGAAAACAAGAATATTATGAATAAACATCCAGACACTCAACACATATCTGAAATGATGAAAGTTTCAGCACAGTATATGAAAGTTTTAGTAGAGCATGCGTCTGACATCAAAACAGTGTTATTGGCTTTTACATTACAACATGAAGTTAATTTGTCGCAAGGATCAAGAACGGAGAGTCTGGCAAAACATGTACAAGCATTAGCACGTAGAAATAACATCCCAAAATTAGTGCCTACTAAAATGAGAGATTCCGATGGGCGGACGATAGCTAAAGCACCGGGTATTAATTTTAATAAAGATGAAAATGATTTTGAGAATCACAAAGCAATCCGTGCTGCAATGTATGAATTATCTTATGATGAATCGAATTATTTGGTCAAAAGTTATATTTTACCTGCATTGAAACAATTAAAAGAAGAACATGAATTTACTTTTTCCAAAGTAGAATTGCTTTGTAAGCGTTCAAATTTTGTTCCTGATGATCGAGCACAATTAATGACCTGTGGATTATTATATGGATTTCAGCATAATTTTGCGCAAGCTATCTATTTATTAGTTCCACAATTTGAAAATTGTGTCCGTATACAATTACAAAAGAGAAATATAAACACAATACATACAGCTGAGGATGGTATCGAAAACGAAAAAAGCTTGAATAAGCTAATGGAGTTAGATCAAATAGAAAAAATATTTGATCAAGATGTCATATTTGAGATTAAATCAATTTTTACTGAACCCATTGGATTCAATATGCGCAATCGCCTTGCACATGGTCTTTTGGATGATGGCGAATCGGCTTCTTTAAGCAGTATTTATGCTTGGTGGATGATACTGAGGTTGGTCATTTCTCCTTATGAATTACCTCATCGATCGGTGTGGTAGTAAGTACGATATACGATATCTTAGTTGCACGAAAATGATAAAGATCGTACTGAATTCGATGACTGTTGTTTGAATCAACGAAACATCATAAACAGTGACAGGTGAAATGGTAATGATGAATACTCATCATTGGAACGGATCAAACCACGATACCATTCTTGACGATGTAGCCAGCCACTGCTGTGCGAACGCGAACCTTCAGGAAATTTCTCGTCATGCCATACTCAAATGAAATAGTGTCTTGGTGACTGAGATTTGACTGAGATACGATGTCTAAATCAAGGGAGTTGCTTATATTGCTGCGGCTACTGGCTCTAAAGCAAAATTAACATTAATAAAATAAGCAAGCTCTGTATAAATTTCTACATTTATTTAAAAGCTATGCAAGAAAGTATGTCTATAATCAATTCCGCACTTCTGATTTTTGAAATTGCCCATTATGTATGTTGCATCTCGCAGATGGTTAATAGTTGTTGATATTTTTGATCATTACTTAAGCGTTGATCAGCTGTCTCAATTTGATCAAGACATTGTTTCGTATCTTTTGATGCCCAAGATAAATTGTTTTTTATAATTGAGTCTAAAAAATCTAATGATTGTTTAGGGAATTTTTTGCAAAGTTGTGTCTCAGAAAGTTTATGTATTAGTCGACTTGGATCTTCTGATGGCTTTAACCATGGTTTAAGCCTGTCAAATGCGTCTGGGAAAGCTTCTCCTGCTTCAAGACATAACAGTCCGAAATTTTCTGAAACTTTTGGTGAGGCATATTCTGTTTTGTTTGGCCATATTGAACCGAGATAAGGAACAATTTTGTTGTCCCAATAATTTTTACGCTGATTATAATCTACTTGTAATTGTTGAAACAATTGTTGTGCCACATATTCACGGCCTTCTTGTGGTAATGCTTGAGTGGCATCGTGGATTTCTTCTGTTGTAAAGGTATCACCACGCTCTATTCCTGCATATGCCAGTAGTGATGCATACTGATGGGCATTGTCTGTAAGATATTTATAGTGATTAGCCGTATCAAGAAAATAAGATTTGATTTCTTTGATGAATGGACGATCAAACCGTATTGGTTCAAGGAAGCCTTCCCAAACAAAACGGGCTCCATTGTTTGAAACATTCCAATCAAACAATGGAATAAGATATTGTTTTGTCCAAACTGGATCTACATGAAATAAATAATAAACAGATTGTGCTAGTACTGTACGACCCAGTTTATAATGGTCAAAATGATCATTTTGACTATCACAAAGCAGTTCAAATAAGAGTTTGATTTTCTCTGGGATACCTTTGCTTTCATTGTTTCTATCCCACCAGCACAGCAATGCCCGTATAATATAGCCTACTGGATGGTGTAGTATTTGATCCCTTAAAGATGCAGTGCTTGTTTTAAAATTCTCTAGAGGTTTTAATGTTAAGATACGCTTTGATAGGCGCAGAAATATATCTTCATGGATATCACAAGTTTTTGCCACAGAGCGAAGCCACTCACTCATACTAAGAGCAATATCTTGAATGGTTTCATCTGGTGCTTTATCTAATATTGTTGCCATGCAACGCCATGAACGTTTAGTCAATGCTTCATTTGATGACCACTCGTTCAATGCATCATACCAACGACCTTGAGGCCAACAATTTTTTTGTGCCAAGTCATATAATGCACAAGCTGCAGCGGGGAAATTATCCCGACAATGTTGTTGCCACTCCTCGATTGGAGGTAACTTTATTTCAGGGTTGTTTTTTAGCCATTGAACAAGATCGCGACGACGATGTGGAATAGGGATTCGGGATAATTGGTTATTCAATGGTGTCCATGTCCAATAAGGAAATCCATCACATTGCTCTTTGGTCAATTCCCATTTTGGATGGTTTGCTTTTATTTGATTGAATGTTTCTTGACCTTTTGTGGTTAATGTTACTTCTGCTTCTTTGATCTTGTTTAGCCGAAACCAGATTTCTTGATTTCTTACCTCATCTTGATAGTCATCTTCGATGTGTTTTATGACGCTATCTGATGGTCCTGACAATATGATTTTTTCTAGGTCACAAAACATTTCTTTATTGAGACGTGGAGACACTGTCATCAATAGTTGCATCGTTTCCACTTTAGTTTGAGGATTCCAAAACCACCAATGAGAGTCTGACAGCAACCAATCTAATGCTATTTGAGGAGGTATAATTTTATCTTGTGCTGCGGCGAACAGTGCTAAGCGTTTAAACAATGGATAAGGATTTTCTATCCATTGTTTGGCTTCTTGTATTGCTCGTTCGGGTGATTGTTTTGCGAGTGCTATCCAAGCATCGCGTGTTAAATTGATCAGTTCAGTCCAATCATGTTTATCGCGATTTTTTGGATGATCTTTAATAGAAAGATGTTTTGGATAGGATTGATCATGATTGTCAGTTGGATCCTCATTGTCAGTTGCATCCTCGAGTTCTTTCATGAGAGTGAATGTGTCGTGTAGCTTTCCATTAAAATCCGCAAATAAAGTTGGTAAGGCTTTATTCCATGTTTCATTGTTGAGTAATTCTTGTCTAATATTATAAACATGTTTTGTTGATAGTTCTATGTTCCAATTCATTCGTTCTTTGAGTGTGTTTTCGTTACGATTATACGATTTTTCAAATAATCTAATTCGTGGAGTTAATATTTTGCGTAACTCATGATGTAACACTCTAGACATTCCCTCATGTTTAAAGCGTGTGATCCATTGGAAAGGCTTGATGGAAATGTAATGATCGGGAATCTGTGGTCGACACTTAATACAATCAGTGAGCAATAAATCCCAAAATATACGTGTTTTTTTACAGGGAATGGCATTAGGTGCATTGTTTTGAATTAATTTGATTTCATCGGTTTTATTGTTATGTTTTAAATCATCCAACTCATTGAGACGTGTGTCTATCATTTGATGAAAATTTTTATGTAGTGTGCACCCTTGTTTGATAATCCAAAGAAATAAATTGGGGTCATTGAGGTGGCGAATCATCCAACGTGCTAACTGTGCCATCACTAGATCCCAATCACGGCTAGAAGCTTTGGAATCAACGACAGCCATCAATGACGGCAAATAATAAGGTGTTGGTCTCTGAAGCAGGCTAAATTGAAATTTGATTTCTTGTTTAGATGATATATTAAACTGATCTAGGTCCTTTTCGTCATAGATTTCTTCGCTCAATTTTTCGAGCCAACTCAATGGAGGGACAGGATCAAAATCGGCAAAACATTTGGCAGGCAATCCAATCGGATCACTCAGTGCCCATAAGAAGCGATCGGTAACAAAATCTTGTTTTTTATCAATTGGTGGATGTTGCGAGGCTATTTCCTTCACAATATTTTCTTTTCCAAGAATACCACAATCATAGATCTCGCTCCATTTTTTAAGATCGATGTGAAGAACTGCATGATTATCATCTTCTGTAGGATAAAAAACAGGTGTCACATTTTTAAGTTTCCAGTGTTTCTCTCGCTTGTTTAAATTTCCTTCTTTGAAACCTTCAAAAATAAACATTTCATGCTGTGCTTCTCCACGTAATTTGTCAGAAGCAAGAGCGCTTACCATATAATCAATGATCGGATCATTTATGCTGTAACCAATGAAACATACGGTGAAGTTTCGAAAAAGCTCAGTAATAAATCGTGCCGCCCACCTTTCTGTCAAATATGCTAATCCAAAATCACCACGTGACAATACCAATTGATCTAATTCATTTGGTGTTGGTTTTTTACTGAGTAACCCATGAAGATAAACCAATCCATTCCATTGTTGTTTAGGTATAGGCAATGCAGGAGCTTGAAAATGATTGATGTTCAAATTTTGTTTTTCAATGACTTCTTCAAAAATTCGATCAAAATTTGTAGTGACAAGGCGAATTTTTTTGTCTTTTCCATCATGATATTGACTCAGTGTGAGTAATGTTTCATGGAGAATCGTTGCATTAGTAGTTTTTAAGTTAGGCTCTAAGAGCTTTGGGATATGTTCTCGAACAGCTTCACGACCACCAACAACCGTTTCTTCTAATGATGTAACAGCTTGATCAAGCTGATTGTCTTTTTTACATTTTTGATTTCCATTTCTATATAATTGTTCTACAAGCTCATCAGAATTAGGAAGTCCAGCAAGGGAAGATATTCCTGCGCCACAAAAAAACACGACTTTTCCGTCTGCATGCGCTTGGACAAGTCGTTCAGGAATAATTAGTCTATCTTGAATCAATGACATTAATAATATTTTTCAATTAGCGGAGGTGTCGAGAAGCGAATCCGAGTCCTTAGATCGTTCTAAGTTAGCATTGACAGGTGTAGATACCACGAAAATGTCAATATTGTTATTCACATTCAATAGTTCGTCAATGTGTATGAATTGCTACAGGATAAAAATTCATGCGAGTTATTTTTTTTCGATCAATTTTTCAACCAATCTATAAATGGTTGTTCCGTGATTGTGTGGCCAAGATTCGCAAGGTGGATCATCTCGTTGGGTAGCTCTTTCGATTGCTAATTTAATTTGTTCATCAGTTATATCATTTTCTTTGATATGTTTCTTGTATGGTCTACCAAGATGATCGGTAAGTTTTTTATTGTAGGTACTGGGAGAGTTAAGTTTTTTTGCATCCTCAAAATGCAGCAGAAGCCAAAATTCAAACTTGGGATTAGTGATTGCAACATGATATTTTTCAGATTTTTTAGACCATTTATACAATTTTTGTAGTTGTTCATCAGACAATCTATCTCTATCTATTGCCACCCATGCTTCCGTTAAGTCATCTAACACTATTTCATCTAATTTTTGTTCCTTTATTAGACTTGTCATTTGTTTTAATACTTGCTCGGGTGAGCTTTTACCTTTTCTCGATTGAGGGTGAACACAAATATCACGGTTTCTATGACCTAATATAGATAAATAGTCTGGTTCTGTTTTACTGCCTTCACATGCTACAAGAAACCTTTTATTATAACGCATCTTTCTGGATTGTCGATCATTGAGATCTCGCCGTTTGTTTTGAGAAGTCATCAGGTGTTTTCTTTGCGATTTATCCGAGCATCATCGAGTAAAATATTGGGGATGCCTCCTAAGCGACCTTGAAGATAGCTTTTACGAATATCTTTGTCATCGCGAGCATCTTGATAATCATTGAATGACAGAAGAATTGAATTACCATCAGATTTTCTCTCTGTAATCCACATTTCATCACATCTCAAAAGCGCTTGATCCATTGACAGGAGATCATGAGTCGTCATCAGTAATTGCGATCGGCTTTCCGCGCTACAAGTTGTGAAATAATATTCTATGAGCTGTTTTATTAGTAACGAATGAAGACTGCGATCAATTTCATCAATAAATACTACTTTGGGAAATTGGATATCTGTGGCTGCAAGAAATGCTGGTAGCAAATCGATCATTCGTTGTGAACCATCTGATTCTTGCTTTATGTCAAATTCGATTTCCTCTCCCTGATTGTTTAGATGCAATGCAACCAGTTTTTTTGCGACAAGTTTTCCAGATTGGTGTCCCACAACACAAAATTCTTTCCCAAATTTATCAGGTATGGTAGCAAAATTTCCTTCCGCAACTTCTTTTTGTAAATCTCTTTTGGAAATTCCAAACTGATATATATTTTCCAATGAAATTTCTTGATTGCCTAGAGACGATATCCCAGTATCAAGCTGCGATATCATCTCACTCATCTTATTGGTCAGAGGATTGTTGTCATCAAACAAATTTCCACTATGGTTGAAATTTGAATTTGGGAAGATCAAAATCAAATCGTTCTTGAACCAATTGTAAACAGACTTAAAATTATCTATTTGCTGAGATATCGTATTGTTTAAAAATAATTGATTATCTCTTGTGCCTTGAAATACAAAATTAAGGCGTTCATCTTTATTAAGAGTTTTGCCAAAGTCTATCTTGTCCCCTTCGCGATTGTATAAACTCTCTTCATGAGTCGGTAATATTTTAATCAATTTTTCTTCAACAACCTTGTTTTTGGTTACCGCAAAGCTGAATTCATAAATATAGTTGTCAATCAATAGTTCGAGGTTGAATCGTGAAGGTTTGTTGTCGCTTGTGTCATCTAAAAGATAAGATTCTGTGGGAATTGAACCCTCTGGGGTTGTTCCTTTAAGAACCATATATTGAACGAAGTTTAACGCTTGGATTAGATTGGTTTTGCCTGAAGCATTGCCTCCATAAATGGCGGCGATAGGTAAAATTTTTGTGTTGTATTGTGTGATTTTAGAAACACGATCACCATGTTGTTGTTCGTCACTCGCAATCATAGAAAAACAGACGGGATCACGAAAAGACCTCCAGTTTTCAATGGAAAAACGTATAATCATTTTATCGAAGGCTCCTTGTAGCTATAATCACATTAAACAGTGACTATGTGTGATTTTAGAGTCATATACCAAGCCATAAAGAGATAATATCTCCTTATGACTGTTTTTTGGGGGTAATATCACCGATGTTGGTGCTGAAGTGATAATCTGCTCTAAATACCAATATTAAAGATGAATTGATAAGCTGCACTGGATATAGCTCAAAGCGTTTAGATTGAAGCTTTTTCTAAAACAAACTGTGCTCCTTCTTGTTCAATCACTAGACTCTCTGACAGG
>JABAAV010000071.1:0-3937 GCA_014238595.1 Myxococcales bacterium
ATTTTTCATTGCCTAGTTCTGGTGCTGTTTGTTCATTAGACAATCCAACAAAAAACGACATCGTTCAATGTGCTGTATGGGTATTAGGCTCATTGATATCCAATACGATGACCCATGAAATTGCGCATTCTTTAGGACTGGCAGGCTTTGAAAGCGTTGATGATCCACCTCATAATACAAGTGATAAACCTAATCGTTTGATGGATTCAGGTGGTAATCGTCCGTTCAATGAACGTGCATCTATTTTGGGTGAAGGTCCTTCTGTTATATGCGATCAAGCATATCGTTATCTTCGTAGGATTCTTGGTGGCATAATACAAGGTAATAATATTTCACGTCCAACATGCTATTAGTGAAATCTCTGTATCAAACAGGTATTCGTCACGATCAATGAATGTGATTAATGCGATTTTTCAAATGATTTCATAAACTCAATGAGTTCAGAAACACCTTCTTCAGGAAAGGCATTGTAAACACTGGCACGCATGCCACCAACAGAACGGTGCCCTTTAAGACCTGACAATCCTTTGTTTCGAGCTTCCGCAATAAATGCTGCATCTAATGCTTCAGAAGATGTTTTGAAACATATATTCATCATAGAACGACTGTCTTTTTTTACAGGTGAAGTATAGAAATCACTGTTGTCTAAAAAATCATACAACATGGTGGCTTTTGCTTCGTTATATTTTTGTAATTCAATCAATCCTCCAAAGCGGATAGCCCATTGCAAGACAAGTCCTACGACATAGATACAAAAAACAGGTGGAGTGTTGTACATAGAGTTTGCTTTAACATGTGTTCTATATTGGAGCATTGTCGGGATATTCGTGGGGCCTAAATCAATGAGATTGTTTTTGATAATGACCATAGTAACCCCTGCAGGTCCTAAGTTTTTTTGTGCACCAGCATAAATAATGCCATGCGATGCAACATTGATCGGGCGACTAAACAAATCACTAGATGCATCACAAACTAAAGTGCTTTCAGAAGGTATCTGTGGAAGATGTTGCCATTGTGTTCCGTAAATAGTGTTGTTGCTCGTAAAATGAACATACTGTGGTTTTTTTGAAAAAGTTAATTGAGTAGGGATACAATCAAATTTCGAAGATTCACTAGAGCCTGCGATATGAACAGTTGATATCATTGAAGCTTCTTTGATCGCTTTTTGAGACCAAGCGCCTGTATTAATATAATCAGCAGTCTTGTCTGATTGAAGCAAATTCATTGGAATCATAAAAAATTGTGAGGAAGCACCACCTTGAAGAAATAAAATTTCATAATCAGAGGGAATATCTGCCAAGTTGCGGCAATTTTCTTTGGCTTGACTGAAAACTTCTGTAATCTCTGAGCTGCGGTGACTGTGTTCTAAAACACCAATTCCAGAATCATTGAGCGAGTGTAAATCTGTAGATGCTTGTTGAAGAACAGATTCAGGAAGTACTGCGGGACCTGCAGAAAAATTATAGATACAATCAGTCATTTAAGTGAATCTGTCATAAAACAGCATTTAAAACAGTATTATCTTGAGCAAATTGTTCGATAATACGAACAACTTCTAATGCAACTGCTTGTTGTGCTTGTTCGGTCGATGCACCGATATGATGGGTCACGCTTACAGAATTCAATGATGCTAAATGACAATCAAACTCTGTCGCATTGGCATTGGGTTCATTGGCAAACACATCAAGTCCTACTTGTAAGTTTTTTTCTTGAATTCCATGTTTGAGTGCTGTTTCGTCAATGACAGATCCTCGGGATGTATTAATCAACAATGCATTGGGTTTCATTGCATCAATAAACGTTGCATCGATCAAATGATTTGATTGAGACGAAGCTGAAACATGGATAGAAATGATATCACTTTGTTTAGCAACCTCAAGTAAGGAATCAAGATGTGTCACATGATAATCGGTTGCATCAGATTGTAAAAAATGACGTGTATGCGTCACCATAGTGACACCAAAAGCCTTGCCACGTTTTGCAACTTCTTTAGCAATGGATCCGAAGCCAATAAGGCCTAATGTACATCCAAAAATACCGCGTGCTTTGCTGTATTTTTGTTTGCTCCAACGTCCTTCACGAAAATCAGCGGTTTGATCTGTAATACGCCGATCACAGTTGAGAATATGAGCCCAAACAAGTTCTGCGACAGCAATAGAATTTTTTCTTGGACAAATGGCAACAGCAATGCCACGTTCTTTGGCTGTTGATACATCAATCGTGTCATAACCAGCACCAGCACGTATGACGAGTTTCAATTGTGAATTGGCCGTCAATGCTGCTTCATTAACTTTGGTACTTCGAACCACAAGAACATCTGCTTGTGATTGTTTGAGACAATCAGGGAGTGTGTCTGCGGTGATCTCAGGGTCAACCGTGAGTGTATGTAATGATTTTTCCAAATGATTCTGAGTCATTGGATGAAGTTTGTCGGCAATCAATATATTCACGGGGTGTAAAATAGCGTTTAAATCAGCAGAATTCAATAATTGACAGTTATAATGAAACAATCAATTGATTTTGTGTACTTAGTTTACATAATATAAATTATGCGACATAAATAATCAGAAACAAATCAATACCACAAAAACAATTCTCTGCATCATTTCTCTGTGATCCCGGCAGGATTCGAACCTGCGACCCCGAGATTAGGAATCTCGTGCTCTATCCAACTGAGCCACGGGATCGTTTCAGCATGTCATGGTACCGCAAATTACAACGCTTTAGTGACTCTCATAGGAGATAATCAAAAACTTTATTCGTCTGCGTCAAACAATGCATCGAGATAATCTGTGACAAAGTATGGATTGTGTCCCTCACCGAGACAAAGCTCACCCGTAGAATCAACATTTGTTCCATTTTGCCATGTTGCAGAACAAAAATTGTCATCGGGTTCTTTCATCATTAAATGCGTCGATGGACTATCTTCCTCGGTGATTTCACCAGAATTATGAGGTACACCTAACGTATGTGCAAACTCATGGGCAATAACACGAACCAAATAATCAAGTGTGCCAAATGTACATCCAAGTGAATTGAACGCTTTCCAATAGACAGTATCAGACCAAACAATCCCGATACTGTTTTCTTGGAATTGTCCACATTTTGTAGAAATTGACCGCGCAATAACATCCTCAGGATGTGTCTCACCAGCAACAACGATCATGCTGTAAGGAGTCTCACTCGGGCGTTCCCGGGTTATTAAAATGTTTTTTTGTGGAAACAGTTCTTTGATTTTTGTAATCACAGAATCTTTACAATCATCATCGCTTACAAATGGCACACAGTATCCACCCAATCCAAATCCTTTGAGTTTAATTTCTCTGTATTCCCCTCGCAAAGCACTACAGTGACTTGCAGAAACAATTCCTTCAGGCGCATAAAATTTGTCACCACAGTTTATCGTTTGCCCATCCATATTGACATAAAGTGTAACTCTGCAACTACCACAGTCTTCTGCACAAGTACTGCATGTTTCATCTGCAGAACACACACCATCGTTACAGCTCAGCTCCATTGTCGGAGGTGTTGGTGTTGCAGGTCCAGGAACTGTTGGCCTAGGTCCAGGTCCAGGAACTGTTGGCCCAGGTTCAGGTTCAGAAATTGATGAATCGTCACAATCCTCTGCACAAGATCCTTCTTGGAATTCACGAATATGACATATTTGATCGCCACATACAGGATCTGCTTCAGGAACCGTCGGTGCTGTATTTGGACAACAATCTGCTATGCATACATGACAGTCTGTTGCGTCATTAATACATTCACAAAACTCATTAAATGAACAAAAATTATCCCCACATACAGGTTCTACTGAAGTTATTATTGGTGGTGTTGCAGGACTGTCTGGCGTTTCTCCATCTGAAAGCAGTGAGTTACAACCAAGTCCAACACCTAAAATCATCAACAAAAGACAACTTAATCCTGTCAAAAGGAC
>JABAAV010000071.1:4036-8540 GCA_014238595.1 Myxococcales bacterium
CCAAGTCCAACACCTAAAATCATCAACAAAAGACAACTCAATCCTGTCAAAAGGACATGATTAGAGAAGCGATGCTGAATGTTATCATCGTGTTTAGCAATACGCATAAGGTGGATTATATCACAATCCCTATTCTTTCCAAATGGAATCTATCTTTTAAGTCAAATAGCTTCAACGATTGATGGTGATGCAATCATGAACAATGGCATAAATAGAACAATACAATCTGTTCGAAACATTATCAATAAAACCAATGAAATCAATAGTATCTGTTTGTAGTTATACAAATATGATTGATCATTTGTTTGTCTTTCATTGAACAATAGTCAACATGACACTATCAGGTAACTTCGGTGTATGAATGTTTTTTTGTTCTACTATAGGAATGTCCGGATCAAAGTTAACTCCAATACGAATATATTCAATGACTGGTGCATATTTCCAGTACCATGATTCTGTTTTAACGACAGTGTCATTTTGGTAATATTGTCGAGATGTCGTGATCCAATATCCAGGGTAACCATCTTGATCGATAATATAATTTCCAAAAGAGATTTTAGAATCTTCACGAATCACCGTGTTGTATCGATGTTCTTTCGTTATTTTTCGGACAAATTTAATTTGATCATAGGGACGCTTTGGACCAAGAATCTGCGCCATCATTTCTCCCTGAGCAATTCTATATAAAATAACGACAGGGAAATCATAAGGATTGCGAAATTTGAAATCAACCGATGGGTACACAACTGTAGAATCAAACCCCATTGGAGCATAGATGCTTGGACGTGAATGCGGTTTTGATTCTACAATCTCAAGTCCTGAAAAAAATACAGCACCATGCAACGTTGTAGACACCTGACAAATTCCTCCACCAATACCATCAACAATTTCTCTTGATGAAATAATGGGTGCAATTTTATATCCTTCATCTCTGGTTCGAGGTCCAACTATCTTGTTAAAAGAAAACTCTTCTTGTGGCAAAAGAATATGCCCACTAATCCTTAATGCTGCACGCTTCATGTTGTCATTGCGTTCATTGTCCTCAATATTGAAACTTGTTCGAAATTCACCCATGACATGAGAAACATCGAAGGATTCAAATTTGTCCTGAGTCACAGAAGGTTTTCGTACGATACTTGGCAGGATAAGTTTGGTGCGTCTTTGTTCAGCAGCCTCTTTAATGAGTAACAATGACGCATAAATATCAATATCAAACCCATCAATTTCAGGTGCAATTGATCGGTGTTCCAAATCTAATCGTGCATTTTTTGCTTCTCGACTCAATTGATTTCTATAGTTGAGCAACGTAATCAGTGCTTTGTTACGATCAAACAATAATGTTTCATCAGAGTTTATTGTAATGCCTAAATCAATCCATGGAACCGACACAAACAAATCATCAACCCAAAGCTCAATGTTCGATAATTTGGAAGCCCTTTCTTCCATAGCAGCATCATCAGACATTAATTCATCAAACGATAATACGGATTCTGATGACGGTGTCTTTTGTATATACACACGAAACATAGTCGCATCATCAAACATCCACAAAAGGACTGCACCTATCATGCATGTTGCTGCAACAACACTGTATTTTAATCGTTGTGACATGTTTTGATGGATTGAATAATCTCAGGAACAGCAGCAGCAATATCAGTGGCAACAACACCTACATCACATTGCATACTATCAGCTGCCGCACCATGCAGATAAACAGCAACTCGAGCGGCATCTATCGCATTAAGCCCTTGTGCCAACAAACCACCAATCATCCCAGCCAAAACATCACCTGAACCTGCAACAGCCAATGCAAGTCCACCAGTGGTGTTAATCGTCACACCACCCTTCTCATCACAAACCACAGTACGTGCTCCTTTGAGTATAACGATTGCACCACTACGAGATGCAAGCTCTCGCACGGACTTGATTCGATCAGCTTCGATCGTTTCTACAGATACACCAAGTAATTTTGAGGCTTCTTTAGGATGAGGTGTTAAAACAACAGGCGATGTACAATCATGAACAATCTCAACGTTTGACGCTAAATGATTGAGCGCGTCCGCATCAATTACTGTAGGCAACGATGTCATTTGTAAAACATCGAAGACAAATTTGGCGGTATTGGAATCTGTAGCCATCCCTGGTCCTAATACCAACGCTTGTTTGTTGTAAAAACATAATTCGATGATTTCTCGTGAAGGTCTTGTAGTCGTATCAATATCAAAAGTCATCACAGGATCAGGTGTCATATCAATGTCCTGTTTTTGACGATGATTAGCCAATGTTACAATACCTGCTCCTGTACGAAAACCAGACATAGCAGCCATATTTGCAGCACCCCATTTGCCTGTTGAACCACCACACACAAGCATATGACCACGCATAGATTTATGTGCTCGCGGCGAAAAGACAGGTAACCGTTGTGCAACATCGCGTTTACCAAAAACAGATGTCGTAACGTTATGCTTTCTAGCAACCAATGATGGAATACCAATGTCGGCAATAACCACATCCCCGCAATAGGTAAAGCCAGGAGAACCAACTACCGCAGGTTTTGCAAATCCTAAAGTCACTGTTTCGTCAGCTTGAACACAAGAACCGAACACAGCACCGGTATCTGCACAGAGGCCACTCGGCAAATCAACAGCGATACAATGTGTTGTAGCTTGATTCATTTGAAAAATCATCTGTTGTTGTATTCCTGTGACTGGCCGATTAAGACCTGTTCCAAACAATGCATCGACAATGACATCGGCTTGTTGAATGTGTGACTCAGTCGCATCGACATCATTGCTTGTCTTGACATCAATTGTTTGACCGCCACATTTTCGATATAAATCAAGATACAATGCTGTATCAATCGTTGCTGTGCTGGCATCTGCAACCAATAAAACAGTAACGAGTTTTCCTTGAGCCAACGCATAACGCGCACAAACAGCTCCATCACCACCATTGTTACCGGCACCACATACTACAACAACAGTCTTTGATGCTTTTTGTTGAAACAATTGTTCAGCAACAGCCTTTCCAGCTGTCTCCATCAAAACAGCACTAGGCATGCCCCAATCATGAATCATTGTTGATTCAATGGCACGCATCTGTGTGGCAGTGACAACAAAAGACATGCGTCTTAAGATTCGATCAACACCACAGCGGATGCAATTGTTTTGGTATGTGTCATTGAAACAAAAATTTGTTTCACCGCCAATTGATTGGCAACATTCAACGCTTGTCCTGACAAAATCATTTTCGGTGCACCATCATCTTCATTAATAATTTCCAAATCATGCCATGACATGCCACTAGGGGCACGCAATGCTTTGATAGCAGCTTCTTTTGCAGAAAACCGTGCTGCAAACTTCTCAACAATATTGGAAGATGCTCGTGCATAGTGCGATTCGTTTTGTGTAAAAATTTTATCTACAAAACGATCCCAACGCGATATTGCAGCTTCAATGCGAGCAACATCCACAACATCAATGCCTAACCCAACAATCAAAGGATTAAAACCCTGGAAGTTCAGGCAGGCATGCTTCAATACCCTCTAATGGGTTGTTAGGATTCAAGCCATCTAATGGGTTTTCAGGATCCAAGCCATCTAATATGTCTTCAGGATCAAAGCCGTCTAATGGATTACCGCCACCATTACCACCGCCACCAGGTAAACCCAAGCACACTCCAAAGAGACATGACACACCTTCGCCACAGACATTGCCACATGAACCGCAGTTATTTGCATTGGTGCATGTATCAAAACAACCATCTTCACAACAAGCCGTCTGTTGACTGGCACCAGGTAATGTCGATTGTGGACATGGGTGTTCACAAGCACAACTGCTGTTTTCACAAATTTCAAACTCGTCACATCTTGTTCCACAGCTACCACAGTTATTGGCATCGGATGATAAATCTGAACATCCCAACGAACAACACGCTTCTCCAGCGTTACAAGCTACGCCATTAGCATTTGCACAAACACAGGTACCTGCGACACATGATTCACCTGTAGCACAAGCAAATCCTCTGATACCACAGTTGTTTCGATCACGTTGTAAATCACGGCAACCACCGTCGTAACAAATAAGCCCGTTACCACAGTGTGAACCTACACCACAACGGCATTGTCCATCATGGCATTGATCTGCTTCATCAGGATTACATGCGTTATTGCATGCACCACAATGTTGTGTATTAGTATCAGCATCAACACATTGAGTTCCACAACACATTGATTGCTCTTCTGTACAGCTTTGTGTACAGCCATCTACATGACCACCACCTCCCTCTACTGTGGTAGTTAGATCTTCAGTGGCTGTAGCACATGTGGTTGACAGTAGAGCGAACAACATGCAGGTCAGGTAGTGTTTTTGGATATTTTTCATAATCATTATCAGGTTAAGGATTCAAAGGAATAGACTATGCGTTTTTATTGATTGGTTGTTGCCCCGTTTTTATACACTAAGGATGACTGTAAAGTCTAGTAATTCATTTCGAGCCGATCTGG
>JABAAV010000072.1 GCA_014238595.1 Myxococcales bacterium
TTAGCACGGCGCATGGATGTGACTGTATCATGACTCTAATGCTAGGGTTGTATTTATAGATATCTATTGATAGATTCCGCGTAGTCTATATGAGATTACTGAGTATTCAGAAGCAGGGTGTCATTTACGTGATAGGAGTTTTGTCATTGTTTATGACGTTTGGATGTACTCAAACACGGGAAAAACCGAATCTTGTAGGCCAAGATATGCGGCTTACATTGTTGCATACCTCAGATATTCATTCGAGAATTCTCCCGTATACTGTGACGCCGAATCGTTTTGAGAGGCAAGATGGTCTTGTGATTGAAAACAAACCGTTTGGCGGTATCGCAAGAATGGCAACGGTTGTTGAAGATGAACGTCGTAGATCGACACGTTCGCTGTGGCTTGATTCTGGCGATATTTTTCAAGGTGCACCTATTTTTAATCTTTTTCATGGTGAAGCCGAAGTTCGTGCATTAAGCAGAGCAGGATTAGACGTCAGTGTTCTTGGTAACCACGAGTTTGATGCAGGCAGCCGCAATTTATTTAATCAGCTCGATAATTGGTCATCATATATGCCTATTGCAGCTAATTACTTATTCGATAAACCAAGAAATCCTGATGAGCGTACACTTAACGATATTGTTGAGCCGTTTGTTGTTTATGATTTAGAAGGTGTCTCTGTTGGTGTTATCGGTATGGGTAACTATTCTTCAATGACTGGTATTTTTGAAGGGGGCAATTCATTAGGGATTCGTCCTATTAATTCAACTGATGTGATACGTCGCTATGTGGGTTTATTACGACCTGTCGTTGATGTGGTTGTTGTTGTCTCGCATCTTGGTCTTGATGAAGATGAAGGGCTAAGTAGTGATGAACTTGAGACCGACATTCTTAATCCATTTCCATTGCAGGGGGTTGATCTGATTTTGGGAGGGCATCTCCATGTTGTTCTTGATCCACCTAAAGTCATACCGAATGATGATCAAGGTCATCAAACAGTCGTTGTTCATTCAGGGGCTTTCGCTAAATATGTTGGTAGACTTGATATTGTTGTTCGTATAGGAGAAGACAACAATGACCCTAAAAAGCGTAGCCGCATCACAGCCTTTACTTACGAAAATTTACCGATTGATTCGCGAATCCCTGAACATCCTGACTTAGTTGAATTGTTACGTCCGTACACGCTTCGCCTCAATGACACGATTAATCTTGATGGTGTTTTTGCCTATATCAATACAGAAGATGGTATTGACCGCAGTCATGATTCCGGTGGAGATTCACAACTTGGCAATCTTGTTGCTCGTACGATGCAAACACGCGCTGGTGTAGAAGCAGAATTTGCATTGACTAATTCTCTGGGTATTCGTACCGATTTTGATCCAGGAATATTAACGCGAGAACAAATGTTTAATGTGTTTCCTTTTGAAAATGACATTGTGATTATGTATTTATCAGGAACAGAGGTACAAGCGATGCTTGATTTTGTATCTCAACGGAGTTCGGGGCGTGGTTGTCGCACACAAGCACAAGTTTCTGGTATTTGGTTTGACATGGTCTGTGATTCAGAAGCATGTCCTAAAGTATGTGATTCTGAAAATCGATGTGAAGCACCTCGTGCTTGTGCGAAAAACATTGCATTAGGTGAAAATTGTCGCAATGGCAACCCGAATGGTTCCATTGATTTTGCAACATGCAACGCGTTAGAACACAACAGTGTTTATCGAGTGGCCGTGAATGATTATATTGCACAAGGTGGTTCAGGGTTTGATGTACTGGAACGCAACACGTTTAAACAATACACAAACATTACTATACGAGATGCGTTTGTTCAGTTCCTTCGTACACAAAAAACCTGTCCTGAATCAATTTGTGTCAATATGGATTCTACGGGTGAGGCTAGTGACACTGAAGATGGTGGAAATACCTGTGTCTCTGTTCAAAGCCTGTATGGCACTATTGCTTGTATTGATAATACTTTAGAACCTCATGATGGACGTATCCGTGCGATTTTTGAATAATAATTATTATTTATTAATGCTTATCTTTGGTGTGAGTGTTTCATGCTCAGAGCAATTACCTTCAATTACAGGCACAACATCAATTCGAATGAACATCCATACACCAATGGATTGGGGTACTGCTGCTGATCGATTGGATGAGTCTCCTTCTGAGATTGAAATATCTATGGCAATGATCAAGTCTGATGGTGAGATCGATGTTTCGTTTGAAGGTAGTATTGATCTGTATAGTTATTTCTTGGGGAGTTTAACACCATCACGAAATGTCGTTGAACCCGATTGTTTATGGCAAGGGGCCTGGTGGTGTTCATCAGAACTTAATGAAGTAGTCATGCCGCTTTGTCGTGTAACACTTTCTGAAGGCAGTCATTTTTCAAATGCTGTCGGAAACTGTCAAATTAAAAACGATACACGCTTGGTTGTGACAGTATTGTCACCTATGTATGATCATTCATTGCTCTGGGCAGAGCATGTCTATGATAAGAATGCAACTTATGCCACTGGAACGAGTGAATCTCTCTGGATTCGTTCACCTTATCTTCAAGAAATTTCTAAACCGTATGATGAAGATTCACAAACAGCATTAGAACGCTCTCCTTTAGAAAACAAACAAATCAATGTCACACAGTCACGTTATGGAGATACAGGACATTTGATTGTTACAGGCGTCTATCCAGATCGATATACATTGTCGGATATTAATTGTCCTCAAGAAGGTTCAACATGTCAGACGGGGGCTTATGATTCGATTGTTGTTTATAGTTTTAATCAAGCCAGAGATGAATTTGGCAATTCACTTAAAGTCGGCCATATTGTTTCGAGATTGACAGGTGCGGTTATGGAATTTATTGGACTAACCGAATTGAGCTTTCCCCAAACATTTTTAGAAGATCAAACACCAAGAGCCGACAAAGTTCCCGAACCTGCTTCGATCCGTTCTGATTGGCTTCGATATCCTCCGTCTCAGCAAAATCTTATTGAACTTGAAAAACTGGAAGCATCTTTAGTGTCTGTTGAAGGAGTCGTGTGTAATTTTGACAATGAATATGTGAAAGCTGATTTTGAAGAATATGGTCAATGGAAAGTAGATGTTGGACAAGGTTGTCGTAATGCAGTCAACATTATCTCATATGGCCAAGCGCCTGATTTTGATCCACAAGCACATCAAAACGAACAAATTAAAATCATTGGTACATTGCAACCCGTTAATATTGGTCAATTTCATGTGTGGATTGTTCATCCGAGAAATCGAGACGATATTCAGCAATAACTTTAAAGATATATTTATCTGTCAGTCATTTTTACATTAAGGAATTTTATGAAACGTTATTACTTGATCATCATCAGCTTTGTTTTCATTTCGCAGAATGTTTCTGCAGAAACAAAGACGGACGCATATCTTATTGACGAAGAACCAATCGAATCTGTCGATGAAAACAAACCCTATAAGGGAGAGTTTTTTGATACACGTCTCAATTTTACATTGACCAATGAAAATATCTTTGGTGATCCGTCTAAAGCAACAGTTCCGAATTATCCAGGGTGGCGTTTTGATGTCCCGAACGAACAAGGAACTTTGTTTTTTGATAATTACGATACGAGATTTTCAGGGTTTGAAACATTATCACATGCTGTGTTGTATAAATTAGAAAAACAAGGCAATTGGGATTTAGAAGGTTCTTTCGTGCTTCGTATGAATCAACGTGCAGAACGTAACATTGTATTTACGGATGCAGGTTCTTATTTGCGTGCAGCCTATTGGTTTTCCAAAGATCGAAGTGACATGAATCGACTGTCTTTTTTGATGTTTCCAACGTCAAGTGATCGATTTCGTCTTGGTTACAGTTATCGATTGTCATGGGGAGGAAATGGTGTCTATAACCGTACGAAATATTCTGTTCCAGGAATCAAAATTCAATATGAAAATGAACGATTCTATATGTTTGCTGGGGCTAAATCTTCAGTTGTGATCAATCGAGAGATTGATGAAGAGCGTGCAGTTTTAGGTGGTTTGGCTGGAATGGGTTTTGATATCACTGATATTGTTCGTATTGAAGCCAATGGTGGTTACTTTGATCGTGGATCGAATGAATTACCTGATCTTGTAGATACTAATGTGTCACTTTATGGAGGGTCATTACAACTTGCTATACATAAAGGAATGCCGGTTGCTTCTTCAATTGATTACAAATTATATCGTAACGATCCAGAACGTGTTGTGAATTTATTTCGTAAACCTTATTACCCTGGTGGATTGAGTTGGTTAGTTACTGCAGAAGGCACAGTCTTGGGTCAGGTATTAAAAAAAGCGGCAGGTGAACCAGGTGTGACTGATGTACAGTATGGTTACGCTGGAGATGTTAATGTTCGTCTCAAGGCAGATTATTTCCGTTTTAGAATGGATCTTCAATATCGTGATCTTGCATTTATGTTACATCGAACACCCTCTATCCCTGCTTTTACAATCATTCCTTCAGACTATGGATTGCAATCGAATTGGTTTGGATCAGTGGGCGTTGATTATCATATTAAATCTTCATCCTATACCATTGGATTGATTGCAGGCCTTGAACAACCAGCAACATTTACAGTCAATGATAAAATCACTGTTGTTCGTAGTTCAGGTGATTTTTCAGAAATTCCTAAAAATGAAGAAGTGTTACCATTAACTGCTGTTAAATTGGTTCAACGCATGGATTTGTCAGAAAGCTTTTCAGCCATCTTTGATGTGTATTTAGAAAGGGATCCTAACTTAACGCGACTTGAACGTTCAGGAACAGAAGAGTTGTTTGAC
Source organism: Myxococcales bacterium (assembly GCA_014238595.1). Taxonomy (GTDB): domain Bacteria; phylum Myxococcota_A; class Polyangia; order Haliangiales; family J016; genus JABAAV01. The sequence continues at coordinate 4,798 of JABAAV010000072.1, forward strand.
ATCAAGCCTGTCTTTGACGAAGAAAATATCAATCGATTTGGTTTGAATTTTACGGTGCAAGCTCGATTTTAATTCGTGGAGTTCTCGCACTACAATAAAAACGACTAGCGATTGTTTCGAATTCGTTCTAATTCAGAGCGAACTAACATTTCAAGATCAGTTGTCTTTGATGCCGTATCATTTGTCTTTGATGCCGTATGGTTAAATACAGATGTTGCACGATCGGCTGCTGTTCCAAGGTTTGATTTTTCGCGTTTGAGCAATAATGCGTGAATATCATCAGGATTGAGATGCTTGATGCCACCAAGCGGTAAAGCTAGTGTTGCTATTTTTGCAAGATGTTCCACAAGCTCTAAACGAAGATAGGCTAATGTTAATGTGGAACCCCATGCTAGTACGCCATGGTTTTCTAATAAAACGGCATCATGTGATTTTACATATGGGATTAACGCATCGACTGCGGATTGACCTGGCATAGCAAAAGGGACTGTAGGTATTGAAGCTCCAAGCGAAACCACAGCTTCTGCGATAAACGGTGTTTCAATGATATTACTTTTTGCACAGGCAATAGCCGTTGAGTAGGGAGGATGAGCATGAATCACTGCATGTGTATCTTGGCGGTGTTGGTAAACAGCAAGATGAAGATTGAGTTCGCCAAAGGGTTTTCGAGTGCCTTGTTTTTTTGTGCCTTTATTGTCTACGATTAATAAATGTTCTTTTTCAAGGGCACCCTTTGATGTTGCAGTCGGTGTAATTAAAATTTGATCCGAATTGAGTCGACTCGAAAGATTTCCATCGTGATTGGCTACCCAATTGTTTCGATAGATTTCATGAGAAAAATGAATGATTTCTTTATACGATAAATTTGACATCATAGATGGTTAAGATTCAGAAGGGTGATCAATAATACCGACAATCAAAGACCTCATAGGCAATAAGTTTTTGGGTTGTAATATTTGTTGAGCGGCTTGTTCTTCATGAACCACCAAGACGGTATCGCCTTCTCCTGCTTGCATATTGTCCATGGCTACTGTTACAGCAGGTAGGAGATTGTTGTTTTTATCAAGATTCTGAATGAGCAGAAGCGTATAACCTTTAAGCTCTTTTGCTTTTATATTGGCGGTTACGGTACCAACAACCCGTGCTGCATACATCGCTGATGCTCAATCAATTAGGAACGATGGCAGAAGGTTTGATTGAACGAATATTTTTTTTGATTTTTGTTTTGCCATGATCATAAGGTCCCTTGGAGAGCTCTCCGGACAATGATAGACGATGAAGAACGAATTCGATGGCACGAACACGTTCTTGCATACACATAGACTCAATAGGTAAATATTCAATGTTATATTGTTCTAATAAAAGTTTGATCATGCCATCAACACGGACGATCGCTTCCCATGACAGATTTGAACGTATGCCGTCTTGTGTAATGAGTGGTTTATGTGGACGAAGAAAAAAAACAATGCCTTGTCTTACCCAATCCATATAGTCGGTAAATTGTGTTTCATTAAGCAGCTTAGAAAGAACCGTGGTATGTTCAGCCGCATATGCGAGATTATCGAACGTACGATCACTAACAAATGGACCATTTTGTGCTTTTTCAACTTCAATTTGTCGATGAAATACACGAGCTTGGTATTCCCCAACCAAATCAATATCAGTTCGCAGTGCATCTAAAGAAGTTTCCATTTCAGCTAAGACTGAGCGGGCTACTTCTGTAATCATTGGTAATTTGTAGCGATTGCTCACATAACGACAGAGCGTTGTTTTGCCTGTAGAGTGGCTTCCGACGAAATAAATCTGCATGCCCATACGCTAAGGGTAATTGAAGGTACATGCAAGCAAAATCAGAAAATTCCTAAGAAAATCCCCAAAAACGATTCCATGTTGATTGGAATCGTCTTTGGAGAAGTAATGCCTGTACAATGGATGAATTGATCAAAAACAAAGCAATTCATCCTCTCCGAATAGGCATTGAGCTATGCCATCACAGACATTTAATAGAGGTATTGTATTACCATCTAGACATGGGAAGTCCGGTAGAAGATTAATGAATACACAATATAGTGGATCTTCATCTTCTTGATCAGGACAATCAGCATAGATGCCATCACAAACATATTCAGCAGGAATGCATGAGCCATCGTTGCATGTAAATACATCGCAGTTTTGTGGTGCTGATGTGTTTGATCCTGAGCAATTGATTTCATCTTCTTGATTAGGACAATCAGCATAGATGCCATCACAAACATATTCAGCAGGAATGCACGAGCCATCGTTGCATGTAAATCCATCGCAGCTTTGTGGTGCGGCGGGTTGTGGATCTGCGGGTTGTGGGTCTACTGGTTGTGGTTCTGCAGGTGTTGATGATTCTTGTTCTGGACAATTAATTTCGTCTTCTTGATCAGGACAATCTGAATAAATATTGTCACAGACCCATTCATAAGGAATGCATGTTCCATCACTGCATTCGAAACGATCGGGTGGACAGATTTGTTGATTTTCATTCTGAGAAATACAGTCTATTTCATCATCATTATCACGACAATCCCTGACTCCATCGCAGACGTTCTCAAGAGCAATGCATTGATTATCAAGACATTGATACTCTTGCGAAGAACATAAATTACATTCCTTTTCATCTTCACCCTCTGTACAGTCATCAATACCATTACACAATGCAACGGCAGATATACATGATCCGTTGTTACATTGGTATTGATCTTCAATGCAGAGAATTTGTTCAACAGGTATAGCTGTTGCTATTAATTCTGAAGAACAGTGTGCAAAGATAAAAAGAAACAACCCTAAAATAGATATTCTTTTTGTCATACTAGAAATACTTTGCATATTTCATGCCAACAGGAGAGATGATGGCATTTGTTCTTATATGTGTATTTCTGAGGGGATTGGGATGTTATTGATTCACATCCTGTCTATGACACAAGGATATTTTTTCGGACATGTTTGTCCGAGAAGTAGGATGATTCACAGTACTTATCAATGAAACAGATTGAGTTGATTAAACACTGTTATAGATAAGAGTATCAATCTGAGAATGATTGCAGTGATCCAATCGTGGTTATATCTACATGCTGCGCAAACTTTCAATGATCAACATGGTTATTGAAACCATTTGCGATCTCTGTTTGTGATGATGACATCAATGCGATGTGTTAGAAATTAATGATGATACGCATCAATTCTTTCCCAACAATAATAGCCGTAAAGGAAAGGCCTAATGTCACTACAATATTGATTGATGCAAGCCCATAATGATAGGCGCTAAACAGATTTACTGTTTCCATTGCAAAGGCAGACATAGTGGTCAAAGATCCCGTAAAGCCTGTGGCTACCAATAATGTATAGCGACTATCTAGATTCCAATGATGTGATGCGGTCATAAAAAGTCCAAGGATCAAGGAACCTAAAATATTGACAATGAGTATATGGATAGGAAACGTTCCAAATAGAAGCATCGATGGCGATAATTTATAGCGAAGCATCGCACCGAGTGCACCTCCTAACGCCACGAGGCTTATCTCTAACCCTTTCACGAACACGACCTTACTAAATATATAACCAAAGAGCGATATGTATGTTTTTGTGTTGCACCAACGCAACAGTACTGAGGTGTGAGAGGCCACAATATCAGGTCATGGCAGCAATGTTTGATGTGCATGTGGTTTGCTAAGCCATTGATTTTATTGTGAAATATTG
>JABAAV010000073.1 GCA_014238595.1 Myxococcales bacterium
TATAAATTTCAGGGTTACCATGTTTGGACAATGTGATGGCAATGGAATGTCCATCAGGTGACCATGATGCTCCAGTATTCATTCCATTGTATTGTGATAGTCGTTTTGAACGTGTGTGAATTCTGGAGGTTATATAAAGATCAGGTGTTGCACGCATGTAGGAAGTGAATGCAATATATTTCCCATCAGGCGACCATGCGGGAAGAATATTGTGGTTACGGTTGTTGGTTATGGGATGCACATAGTTGCCGTCAAAATCCATTGTATAAATTTGTTTAAAACGTTGTCCTGGTTTTTTGACAGTAAATGCAATACGTGACGTGAAAAAACCTTCACGTCCTGTGTAATAAAAGAGAACATCGTTTGACCAACGATGCGTTAATGTGCGAAGTGTTGTTAATGGTCCAGCATAATGTCTCGTTAACACAGGTTGTGTTCCTTGATCGATTTCATATAAATAAAATGTGACGCTAATTCGTTTATCTTTGATAACAGCGCGATGTTTAATGACACCATAGGCTCCCGTATCTTTCCAATGATCAGGTCGAATTGACACCCCTTCTTGTGTGAGATCTGCAAGAAATGCATCCGGAGCAATGACATCAAACCATCCTGAAATCGTTAGATTAAAAGATAAGATATCGGTTATTTTTTGAGTGAATGTCGGAGCAGATTGTGGTGATGTTGGAATCGCTATAGGGTATAGTGATCGTTGAGCATTGTTAATATCGAGAACTATTCGTGCATGAACAATGGTTGGCGAAACGATAAGAAAAAAAACAAATACGATCAAAAAACGGAACATAATACAGAAGATTAATGAGGGATTGCTGTTTGAAAACGGAAACATAACCCATTTTGTGTCAAAAGTTTAATAAGATGTTCAGGAACGGCTTGGTTCATCGATGAAGTACGACGTAATGCTTCTTCAACCGAACGATTCAACCGCGGATTGTTTGAACGTTTTTCAAGGGTTCGTGAGATGATTGTTCCCTGTAGATTGAAGCGAAGACATCCAATCACCACACCTTCTTGTGTATCTAACGTAGGTCTTGACCACGATGCCATAACTTGAGTGCGCACTCGTGCAAGGTATGGGTCTCCTTTATTTGTGATATCTTTTCCCGATGACCATAGTGGTTGTAGATCTGTTTTTGTTTCTGGACGTGTTTGTGGCAATTTTTCGGGCGGGGGTTCTTCTAAAGTGACATTTCTCATTTTTTCTAACAAGGCTGAAGTATTGATATCATGTGTTTGTTGCGTCCGAGATTTCTTCGTTTTTGGAGAGACAAGTGCTTTGGTTTTTTGTTGTGGAGGTTGAGGTGGTCGTTGTGGAGGCCGTTTATAAGCCAAGGATGCTTCAATGATTTGTAAATCGACAAGCGGTTCTTCTCGAGAATCTTGTGATGCATACAAAAACATGACAAAGACAATAGAGCTGTGACCAATCAGAGACAATAATAAAGAAGAAAAATGAATCCAGAACATTTGGTTAAAGTGCGTCTAATGTTTCTAATGGCGTTTTTGTTTGATGCGGGTCGGTGACCATGAATAGTTTTGTTACACCAGCTCGACGTGCAATCGCCATGGCACGGACAACGACACCATAATTTAGAGTTTGGTCAGCTTCAATATACAGTTCATTTGTTTGTTTGATGCGGGGATTTGCTTTGAGTTTTTTTTCTAACGAGGTCCATGTAACGGACACCGTTCCAATGTGTATTTTTCTATGTTTATCGATAGATAGTGTCAGTGCACTGTCTGGACTTTCGAGGATTGCTGCATCAGTTTTTGGAAGATTAATATCGACACCTGCATTGAGCATTGGTGCTGTAACCATGAAGATGATCAATAAGACGAGCATGACATCAACCAGTGGTGTGATATTGATATCACTGTTCAGTTGAGATGATTGGTTGGTTTGGAATCCCATAACGATCACCTATGCGTTAATGTAAAAAATAACGACGGATACTATTTAAGTAATCGTGTTCAAATGTTTCCATGTCAGCGATAATTATGCGTGTTCGCCGAAGAAAATAATTGTAAGCCATAACCGAAGGAATCGCTGCAACAAGCCCAATAGCTGTTGCAATGAGCGCTTCAGAGATGCCTGGGGCTACTGTATTTAATCCGGCACTGTTTTGTATGCCAATTTCTTGAAATGCGCCCATAATTCCCCAGACTGTTCCAAACAATCCAATGAATGGTGAGACTGAAGCGGTTGTGGCTAGAAATGGAAGCCTACTTTCAAGTTTTGTTATTTCAGAGGTTTGTGTTTTATGGAGAATGCGAATGATAATATCAATATCTTCTTTGCGTGGAGGAATATCATTGCGTTCTTTGAGTAATTTATCGAGCTCACGTTGTGCAGACAAGAACATTTTTTTTTGTGGACAATGTCCGACATTGTCTGACTGTTGTTGAATGTCATGGATGTTTCGTGATTGCCAGAAAAGTTCAGTAAATTTTTGAGTTGCTTTCCCTTGAGCACGGATCAGTAAATATTTAGAAAGCATGATATACCAAGAGATCATTGACATCAAAACAAGTATGAGCATGACAAGTTTAACAACAGGTCCAGCATGAAGAATCAGATACCATGTATTCATGATTTGTGTTCCATAGAGAGGCGATTATACAATGATGAACAGAAAGAGAGAATCGTTGACGGTAACATTCGTTAAAACAAAATCAAAAGGCAAGATTGTGGTGCAATGTTGTCTCTTAATCGGGCTAGTTTTGGCTGCTTGCGAAACGACAGACAAAGGTGCTGCTGAATTTGGTTGGATTATTCGTGATAAAAATAGAGGTAATTCTTGCTGTGCATGGGAAGGTATTCATCCCATTTATAGTCTCAAAGGGGTACGATTGTGTTGGGCGGCAGTGTCTGGCAATACTCAATCGGGTACTTGTATGCCTATGCATGAAGTTGATTTTGCGTGCCATTTGGGGTTTGGACTCACACCGTTTATGATTGATCCAGGAAAGCAATCCTTTTGGGTTGAACCTGTTTGTAGCGATGGTAACCCTCCAGACAAACGATTGTATGATGTCCCAGCATCCATCGTCCGTGATGTCGTTGCGAGTCGAGCGGTATCACTTGATGTGTTGCAGATTACTGTTGATCCCTGTGCCTGCCGTCATGTACAAGCCGACGATCAAGAAGATTTAGTTTGTCAACCACCTGCTGAAGGCATTAGTTTAAGTTGTACCCAGTGATCATGTGTGTTATCAGATCGCAATCGGTTGGAATTTTTCTTGGTGCAGTTATATTTATTGAAATAAGGAGATTGATGAAAATGTTTGGATCAGTACGTTTATGTGTCGTTGGTTTGTGTTTGTTATTAGGGACTGGGTGTGGAAGTGACGAACCCTTTAGTGGTTTCTTCAATGTTTCTTGGGGCATTTACGATATAGATACCGGAGAAGCGCTCTCTTGTGATACGTTTGGTTTTGATACCGCGGTTGTGAGATCATACAATGTAGATAGTGCTCTATGGAATGAAAAAGATTTATTTGATTGCGATGCTTATTCAGGGGAGACTTACCCTGTTGCCCCAGGGCTTTATGAAATTACGGTATCATTAGAAGGGCCTGGAGTCTTGTCCTCAGAACCATTTGTCTTTGAAGATTTGTATTCCATTTATAATGGTGAGATATCTTTTGTCAGTGAAGCACAGTTTGTCTTTTAAATGAGATTGATGAAAATGTTTGGATCAGTACGTTTATGTGTCATTGGTTTGTGTTTGTTATTGGGGACTGGGTGTGGAAGTGACGAGCCCTTTACTGGTGTCTTCGATGTTTCTTGGGGGATTTACGATATAGATACCGGAGAAGCGCTCTCTTGTGATACGTTTGGTTTTGATACCGCGGTTGTGAGCTCACTCAGTGTTGTGAGAGCATACAATCTGTATGAGAGTGCTCTATGGGATCAACAAGATTTCTTTGATTGCGATGCTTATTCAGGGGAGACTTACCCTGTTGCCCCAGGGCTTTATGAAATTACGGTATCATTAGAAGGACCTGGAGTCTTCTCAGAACCATTTGTCTTTGAAGATTTTTATTCCATTGATAATGGTGAGATATCTTTTGTCAGTGAAGCACAGTTTGCATTTTAAATGAGATTGATTAGCGTGGTGATGACGAACAGAGGTGCTTCTGTTCGTCTCGTCACAAATTCTATAAAATGACGATATCTTTTGAGATAATAAATCAAGCGTATCGTTAAAGCGATTGTATCTATAGTGATAAAGCGTCATGGATAGCATGGGAGACATAGCGTTTCTGTTTTAGACAAATTTCGACGCCTCCCTATTGTTGTGCGTTCGTTGTTAATTGCGATTTCAGGGATGACAGTTCTTTATAGTTTTTCCGATGGAGAAGGAAAACAATGGTTTGTCGAGCAATGTGCAGCCACAGGGCAAGGTGTTTGGGTGGAAGGAAAGTTATGGGCTTTGGTGTTTAGTCCTTTGCTTCATCAGAGCTTATTTAATCTCGTTTTTTCTGGATTTGTTCTGTGGCAGTTTGGCGCTGTCCTGGAACGTTGGTGGGGATCAAAACGGTTTTTGTTTTTCGTGATTGTTACTGGTGTGGGTGCAACAGCCGTTGGAACCTTGCTTGATTCTTTTGTGATGCAAGGGGTTCCGATTATTGGAATGTCTTCGATTTTATGTGGATGTTTGGCTGCATATGGTGTTTTGTTTGCAGAACAACCTATCTCTCTCTTTGGTGTGATGCCATTGACAGGGAAAAAATTTGCAGTGGGCTTTGTGGTCTTGCTTAGTGTTTCTGCGTTGTCTTCTGGTCGATGGAGTGATTTAGCTGCGTATTGTTTTGCAGTCGGTTTTGCATGGTTTTTGACCAAAAGACGCACCAAAAAACAACACAATACTATCTATTGGAATTAACGGAACAAGATCAATGTGATTTTGTGCGTGGTCGTTAGTTTTTTTTGTGCTTAGTCTTTTTTGTACGCTTAGTATTCGATTTATCTTTTGTGATGGATGCTTTGCTTGGTTTTCTATGATCGCGTCCTTGAGATTGTTTATTGTTCCGTACAGAGGGCTTTCTATGATCGCGTCCTTGGGATTGTTTATTACCTCGTACAGAGGGCTTTCTATGATCGCGTCCTTGGGATTGCTTATTACGCCGTACAGAGGGTCGTCTATGATCGCGCCCCTGAGATCGTCGATGGTCTTGTATCGATGGTCGTCTATGATCGCGTGCAGAGGGTCGTCTATGATCGCGTCCTCGCGATCGTCTATGATCGCGGTGGTATGCCGAACGAGGTCTATGATCACGCCGTGATCGAATATTCCATCCATGAGGAATATTGTTTGGTAATACCCAATAGCCACGTGAAAATAGATAACGCCCACCTGAGTAATAGTAAGAAGGTTGGACATAAACATAGTTCACACGGTTTCGCACCCAGGAACCAGGAACCCATTGCCATTGTCCGCGATGGATATTCCAATAACCATCTAGCCAGACAAAGCCTAATCCTGGTGATACGGTTGGAACTTCATAGCGTACTTGCGGGACAACAGATAAATGCGTGATATCCCTAACAGCAACGCCTGTTGTGACACATCCTCCGAGTAAAAGGATGGTCAGAGATGATAATAATAATGATGTGATTTTCATAAAAATCACAGTAGCTGTTGCCTTCAATGGTTTCAAGTCTTAACGCTACCAAATAGCTTCAAAAAACAAATACGAACCCAAAAACAATGAAAGAGGGAACAAGACCAATGTGATTTTGTTCGTGATTGTTTGTTTGAGATGATCGGTTAGTTTTTGAGTGCGTTAGACTTAGTTGTCTTAGTTTGCTTAGTCTTTTTTGTACGCTTAGTCGTCTTTGTCTGCTTGGTCGTTTTTGTACGCTTAGTCTTTGATTTATCTTTTATGATGGATGCTTTGCTTGGTTTTGTTTTGGATCGAGTATGGCTTTTTGCTTTTCGTTGACTCCGTACAGATGTTTTTTTATGATCGCGTCGTCCTTGGGATTGTTTATTATTCCGTACAGAAGGTTTTCTATGATCGCGTCCTTGGGATTGCTTATTATTCCGTACAGAAGGTTTTCTGTGATCGCGTCCTTGGGATTGTTTATTATTCCGTACAGAAGGCTTTCTATGATCGCGTCCTTGGGATCTTCGATGGTCTTGTATCGATGGTTTTCTATGATCTCGTGCAGACGGTCGTCTATGATCGCGTCCTTGGGGTTGTTTATTAGTCCGTACAGAAGGCTTTCTATGATCGCGTCCTTGGGGTTGTTTATGACTCGGTACAGAAGGTTTTCTATGATCGCGTCCTTGGGATCTTCGATGGTTTTGTATAGGTGGTTTTCTATGATCGCGGTGGTATGCCGAACGAGGTCGATGATCATGACGCGATCGAATATTCCATCCACGAGGAATCTTATTTGGTAATGCCCAATAGCCACGTGAAAACAGATAACGCCCACCTGAGTAATAGTAAGAAGGTTGGACATAAACATAATTCACACGGTTTCGCACCCAGGAGCCAGGGATCCATTGCCATTGTCCGCGATGGATATTCCAATAACCATCTAGCCAGACAAAACCCAATCCTGGTGAGATGGTTGGAACTTCATAGCGTATTTGTGGGACAACAGATAAATGCGTGATATCATTAACAACAACGTTTGTTGTGACATGGACATTTGAAGAGACCACTGCAGTGCTTGTCACAGGTGCGGTGCTTGTCACAGGAACAGGTACAGCAACAGGTACGGCAACAGATGTGACACACCCCCCTAGTAAAAGGATGGTCAGAGATGATAATAATAGCGATGTGATTTTCATAAAAATCAAAGTAACTAGTGTCCTCCATATTTTCAAGTCTTAACGATATAAAATAGCTTCAAAAAATAAATAGGAACCAAAAAACAATGAAAGATTGTATCGATACGGTATTTTCAGGAATTCAACCTTCAGGAGGATTACATTGGGGAAATTATATTGGTGCTGTGCATCATTGGGTGACACTTCAATCCCAATATCGTTGTTTGTTTTGTATTGTTGATTATCATGCCATTACTCAAGCGTATGAACCGAAACACTTTCAGGCTAAAATTTTGGATATGGCGGCTGATTTATTAGCCAGTGGTATTGATCCGAATCAGAGTATTTTTTTCATTCAAAGTGATGTGCCAGAGCACACTGAGTTATGTTGGATTTTGAATTCAGTAACACCGTTTGGTGATTTATCACGGATGACACAGTTTAAAGAAAAATCACAACAACATAATGCTAGTATTAATGCGGGATTGTTTGGATATCCTGTTCTTCAAGCAGCTGATATTGCTCTATACAAAGCCAATAAAATTCCTGTTGGGCAAGATCAAATTCAACATGTTGAATTAGTCAGACGTATTGTCCGTATATTTAATCAACGTTTTGGAACATTGTTCCCAGAACCAGAACCTATGTTATCGCAAACACCGAAAATATTAGGATTAGATGGACAGGCAAAAATGTCAAAATCGATGAACAACACGATTGAATTTTCAGCAAACCAAGATGTTGTTCGCAAAAAAATAGCAGCCGCAGCCACTGATCCACAACGGAAACGCCGAAATGACACAGGCAATCCTGAACATTGTAATATTTATACGTTACATCAATTTTTTTCGGATAAAGAAACGATTGCTTGGGCAAATCATGGATGCAAAACAGCAGATATCGGTTGTGTCGATTGCAAGAAAGCATTGTCTACAGCGGCTCTTGATCATTTTTCTGAAATACGAATGCGTAAAGAAACATGGATAGCACAACCCGATAACATCAAAGATATTTTGAAAACAGGTGCACAAAAAGCACGTGTGATTGCTCAAGAAACGATGAATGAAGTACGAGAAAAGATGGGATTATGACATCACATTGTCTTAATGATCAGACACGGACAGAACATACGATAAAACAAAACTATTATTGTCCGATGTGTCCTTCTGTGAGTTCGGATAAACTAGGTACTTGTCCGATGTGTGGTATGGCATTGTCTTCTCTTGATGGTTCGTTTGACGATCATCAAGAGAAACGAAGCATGTTAATTCGCTTTATTGGTTCTGCAGTGTTTGCGGCAATTGTTTTTGCAACAAAATCCGACACTGTTGCTGCACTGTTGTCTACTCTAACGATTGTGTTGTGTTGCTGGCCTATTTTCAAACGGGCTTTTGAGGCATTGAAATGCCGTACAGCCAATATGTTTACATTAATAAGTTTGGGTGTCGGTGCAAGTTATAGTTACAGTATGATCGCAGTTTTGTTACCAAGCTATATTCCAGAATCTTTTCATAATGATGATGGATCGATTCCGTTATATTTCAATTCTGTGATGATCATTGTGGTATTGGTGTTCTTCGGTCAACTTCTTGAATTATATGCACGAAGTAAAACAAAAAATGCGCTGGCAGATTTAGCATCTATTTCTCCTTCTACAGCGTTTCGTTTAACTGATGAAATGGTTGCCGAAGAGGTA
>JABAAV010000074.1 GCA_014238595.1 Myxococcales bacterium
TAACTACGGTTGGCTCATCGGATGGCTCTATAACTACGGTTGGCTCATCGGATGGCTCTATAACTACGGTTGGCTCATCGGATGGCTCTATAACTACGGTTGGCTCATCGGATGGCTCTATAACTACGGTTGGCTCATCGGATGGTTCATCCGTTTCATCATGACTACAACCAATAAGACCGGTTGCTCCTACCGAGGTGAGTAGTGAAAAAAGAAGTAAATAACGTAAATTCATAACAGAAATCCTTTCAAGCGATTTTATTGAGCAATCGAGCATCATAAAACAAATATTATAAAAAGGCTTGTACATGGCTTTTATAAGAAAAGCAACATTTTCCATTGAACAATAAAACAACAAATAAAATATCATGACAATGATTCATGATTGTCATCAAGCGATGCAATTTGTGAAATAGATCGCTGCCAATGAGTTGTTCAAAAATCCCCGAATCTTGACTCGAGATTTGACATGATAAAATATGCTGTCCATACCATATAATTTCTTCAGAGGCTTCTTCACTGATTGGTGTTTTTCCACGGACAGGCGTGTTTTTGCTGATATTTCAGGCTAATTCGCATTATAGAAAACAAGAGGCAAATCCGATGGATAATGCAACGATATCTGTTCATGATGACTATCTTTGAACCATTGATTGAGTCATTGAGCAGTGAGAATGGCCAAAAGCAGCCTCCTGTATCTTTGGTATCTCTGACTTTAACAATGATTGATGTCGGTACATTCAGAACATCATGATCTGGTCTAAAATCATCATTTTGAGGCATTTTTGTGGAAAACCGACTAAAATGATCGTTCAAAAAACGAATAGTGATTCGAGGCTTGATACTATTGAGATAAAGCTATAGGCACGCTCTCAAAACGATACGCACATTCTACGTATCGTTTTTTGCAGAAGCTTATTGTTCATGCGCTTCTTCGGAGCCTTCGTCATGGGCGCCTTCAACAATATCATCACTATCAAAACAAGAGATAAAACCGACGGACAGAAAAGGGATGCGAAGTCAATAACATAAATTCATCGGGAAAATTCTTTTAGAGATAACAAGAGAGCATGCGCATTGCTCTACTGAGGTGAAATTTGCATCTTGTTTTCACAAGATGAACGCACAAAACACTCAATGCAAAGAAACGACCAAAAGAATTGATCAAAAAAAAGCCCCGAGTTTTGACTCGAGGCTTGATACTACTAAAATGGTACAGCTTAACTTTCTTCTGTTTCTTCTGTTTCATCAGAGCCTTCAGCATCATCATCCCCAAAACAAGAGATAAGACCGACGGACAGTAAAGAAGCAAGCAATAAATAACGTAAATTCATAATAAAACCCTTTCATTCAAAGTAAAATATCTAATTTATAGCAGAAAACTCCGACCATGATAATTCAAAACAATCAAAAGTCAATGATAATAACAGCAATTGCTTTAGTTTTTGAAAGATATCTCATAATGACACTATTGTTATCAATTTGATGATGAACGGAGCAATGTGATTCATGGTTGATCTCGATCAAGCATGAATACTGACAGCAATGTTATGGATATAATCTGTAGTATTGTCTGTATAGAAACTCGGTGATCGATGGGATTGTTGATGAGATAATACTGAGTTAGATGCATGAAATGTACGGGGTACTCATAAAACGCTTAGATTTATCAATTGTGGATATTGATAGCGTTCAATATTTATGAATATTCAACATATGGACAGTAGAATGAGGCCTTGCATTTACAGTGATTACCTGTTGAACATTGATAGACATTATTGTTGTAGATCATGTAAGTTGATCGCCATTAGTGCCCAGGTAGCTCAGTCGGTAGAGCAGCGGACTGAAAATCCGCGTGTCGACAGTTCAATTCTGTCCCTGGGCACTGTTGTTTACAATCTCTGTGGCAAGATATCTCTGTACTTAATGATAACTTTTATGTTAGCGTAACCTTGATTTTGCAATGGTCTATGACCGACCAGTTTAAGGATTAAATGAACGATGAACCAATCGCGAAGAACAAAAAAAAAGATAAGTAATCGTCCTGCTTACAAGCAGGTTCGATCATTACGAACACGCCGCCGAAAAGCTAAACTCTCTGGGACAAGACGGAGCAGCTTGGTCTCTGCAGCCGTGCGACGACGCAACCGCACAAGAAGAAAGCAAATTGGACTTTAAAATGACAATCCCGCAAGTACAAGGATTACTCATTGCGCTACTGTGTTTATTTAATTGTGGGACAGAAAAAGACGTCTATCATTACAATGAGAATGAGTCTTATTTGCTGCGCCGTGCTGCGGAAGTGCGTGAGCTTGAATTTCTTGATGAGTTGGAAATTCGTTATTTAACTTCGGAAGAGTTTCGTCAAAATGCACGTAATGAGGTTGATACTGCACGTACGGAGAGATTGATTCGTGAAGCAGAGACCTATGGGAGATTGGGTTATTTTCCTGTGGATATCGACATTGTTGAAACATCGGTGAGTTCATCGACCGATTGGGTAGGGGGGAGCTATTCTCCAAGCAGTAAGCTCATCACAGTTGTTGGTGAGCCTTCAAATAGAACATTGATTCATGAATTTATTCATGCACTTCAAGATCAACATTACGGTATTTCTGATTATGATGGATCCGGGCTGGATGGTTTTTTAGCACGGCGATCGATTATTGAAGGGGGTGCTGTACTGTTTGAACGTCGTTTTACAATTGCTGAAAATGCAGAAGACGAGAGTTTCGATTTTGATCATTGGATTGAAGATGGTGTTTCTGGTTTTGATCCTGTGTTTGAAGCATGGCGTGCTTACAGCAATGGCGCTCTCAACGATGACAACGCCCCACCTTATTTCAGTCTATATAGGACACTTGTTTATGGTTATGGATTAGAATATTGCGTCAACAACCTTCTTGGTATCCGTTATGGCGATAGAGATGTCACGATTGATCAGCCTATTGATGTGGATCGTCACAACGAGCTGTGGACGGATAGACCGGTGAATACAACACAAGAAGTCTTGTCTTTAGGAGATATTAACGATCCCGTGATGTCACCACGACTTTATGGGATGCCTTCTGAGCATAAACCTAAATTTACAATTGTTGGTGGTGATCAGCTTGGACAATGGGGAATTTCTTTGTTGTTACACCCTTTGGGGTTTGAATCGGCTCAAGAGGTCAATGAACTCACCAATGCATGGGATGGGGATCGTGTTTTGTTTGTTCAAGACAACAAGGATGATGCTTATGGGTTAGTATGGGTTTCTGTCTGGGATACGGAGCAAGATGCTGTAACAATGACGGATTATATCCATCGAGTTCATGGTTATACAGGCATTGAGGACGAATCTGGACTGTTTGGTGAATCAGACAATGGTGAACTGATGTGGATTGAACAGCGTGATAGGAAAATTGTTGTCACGAGAAATATTAAACGTGAATTTGTTACCGATGTTGTGGAAAAAGCCTTTGATGTTGAATTTATACAAGAATCCATTGCGCCCACACAAGAGTCTTATCACAAGACGATTTGGCAAGATTTCCCGTTGCATTAAACCGTTTGATTTTAGACAACCCTTTTGAAACAGTAATGACAATGAGGCGATTGACATCTTTTTCGCATGGTGCAGGGTGAGCCTGTAAGATCAGCAAACAAGACCTCGGGAAGGCTCTTTCGTTTTTACCTGTGTTGTCAGATGAGACAAGACAGAATGTGTTGGTTGGTTTTGAAAATTCCGATGATGCAGCAGTATATCAACTCGATCCTCAAACGGGGATTGTTGCCAGTGTTGATATGTTTACACCCATTGTCGATGATCCTTATGACTTTGGTCGGATTGCAGCAGCCAATGCGCTATCGGATATTTATGCGATGGGGGGACGTCCGTTATTTGCGTTATCGGTCATTGGATTCCCTGTTAACGAACTTCCTATTGAAGTGATGGGAAAGATATTACAAGGTGGTAGCGATATATCCGCCAAAGCAGGAATTTCTATTGTCGGCGGACATTCGATTGATGATCGTGAACCTAAATTTGGACTATGTGTTGTTGGACATGTTTCTCCTAAGAACATTATACGTAATAATTCACCTCAATTGGATGATTGTTTGATTTTAACCAAACCTATTGGTTCCGGTATTATCGCGACTGGAATTAAACGCGATTTGGTGACTCAAGATGTGATGACAGCAGCCGTTGATTGTATGACAACACTCAATCGAGATGCATGTGATGTCATGCTCGAGGTCGGTGTGTCTGCAGCAACGGATGTGACAGGATTTGGATTGCTAGGGCATTTACATGAAATGCTGAGTGAACACGGTGCCTTCATCGATAGTAAAACGGTGCCTTTGTTGAAAGGTACCTATGAGCTTGCTCGGCAGGGTGTTATTCCAGGTGGAACCAAACGGAATCAGGAACAAACCCAAGACTTTGTAACGTTTGATTCTGGTGTGGATCCTATCATGAAATCGATACTTTTTGATGCACAAACATCAGGAGGATTATTGATGGCAGTGCCTCAAAATAAAGCATCAATGATGATGGATGCGTTAACGTCAGATGATCGCACACAATCGGCTATGATTGGTCATATTACAGATATTGTGGGTCATATTCATGTGTCGTGAAGTTTTGACTTTATCTCAAGAGAGTGAAATAATTACGGTATCATGGTTAAGATTGTTGAAGGATATAAAGACGGAAAGCCTGAACTTGGTCGTCGTATGTTTTTGGTGCCCGAGACAAATTCAGAAGTTTTAGCCATGCTTTATCATGAACAAGTCGGTGTGGTGGGTGAATTACCCGTAGGTCCTTTGACCACTGAGCCGCTTTCTGCCTATGGTATTCGACTTTATCCTGGACAAGAACCTCTTGTTTATGAAGAGGCGCGCCAGTTTTTTGAAAAGTTTGCGGAGCGATTTGTAAACAACATCCCACAGGCATAACGCTTGGCAAGACAGCATCGTATTTTGAACAAGAAGGGACGCCTTACTGTTCATCCAAAGGGATTTGGTTTTGTCATTTGTGATGATGACAGTGATGATCTTTTTGTTCCACGAGAAGCCATGGGGGCGGCTCTTGATGGTGACATTGTATCGGTTGTGGTTGTCAAAAAGAGACGGCGTGGTGATGAGGGTAAAATTAAATCGGTTGTCACGCGAAAGCGACAAAAAATTTCAGGTGTTTTATCTCGAGAGAATAAAGACTGGATAGTCATTCCTTCTGATCCTAAAATTGCCGCGTTGTATCCGATGATACATGCACGACAAAGCAAAAAAAACAAAGTAGGCATGGCGGTTATTGCTACAATTGTCACTTATCCAAATAGCGATCGTGGATTGTTTATGGAAGTGTGTGTTGATCGAGTTATTGGAATATCTGATTGTATTGAAACCGATATTGGAATGCTGTTATCGGAAAATGATGTTGACAGCAATTTTGATACGAAGATTTTTTCAGAGGCAAAATCTTATGATGCAGTACCCTCTTTAGCTGTAAACAGGTCGGAACGAAAAGATTTGCGTGACAAATCTTTTATTACCATTGATCCTGATGATGCGCGTGATCATGATGATGCGATTTGCATTGAAAATGTGAATGATGGCTATCGTGTATCTATTGCGATTGCTGATGTGTCTCATTATGTTCAAGAATCCAGCGTTATTGATATAGAAGCATATCGTCGTAGTTTTTCAATTTATTTGCCCGATAGAGTGATTTCAATGTTGCCGGAGCATTTATCAAATGATTTGTGTTCACTCAAGCCTAATGTGGATCGCTATGCCATGGTAGTTTCTTTTTTTGTTGATCAACAAGGGGTTATTTCTGATTCTGAATTTTGTGCTGCAATCATACGTAGTCAAGCACGCTTGTCATATCAAGGACTCGCATCAGTATTACGAGGACATCCTTTGTCATCGGAATATGAATCATGGTGTGATTATCTTTTGTTGGTGGCCAAAGTCGGGATGTTGTTATCGAAACAACGAAAAAATTCATTGAATTTTTTCATGGAAGAACCACAAGTTATTTTAGACAAAAATGATTC
Source organism: Myxococcales bacterium (assembly GCA_014238595.1). Taxonomy (GTDB): domain Bacteria; phylum Myxococcota_A; class Polyangia; order Haliangiales; family J016; genus JABAAV01. The sequence goes on from JABAAV010000074.1 coordinate 6,045, forward strand.
GTCCATTATTTCTGATGTCGTGAAGAAAAAACAAACCAACGAAGAGAGACGAAGCTACAAGATTGTTGAAGCCTATATGGTGACAGCTAATGAGTTGGTGGGTACTTTCTTTATTGAGAATAAAATGTTGTCTTTGTGGCGACATCATCCATCACCTTCAAATGAGCAATTAAAACGCATAGAAGGGATTTTACTGTATAGTGACACAACGGTTGAAGAAAATTCGTTACAACAAAAAGGAGTCATCAGTGAGTTGATCGATCAAATGCAAAACAAGCCCAATGCATCTTTAATCAGCAGTATGATATTACGTTGTTTACCCTCTGCTGAATATAGTGGTTTATTCAATGGGCATTTTGGATTGAATGCATCATCTTATCTTCATTTTACTTCGCCTATACGTCGATATCCCGATATTGTAATTCATCGTTTATTGAAACAAAAATTGTATGAGATGGGGACATATTGTGGAGTGACAAAAACAACCGAATCCATATCACAAGAACGTATCAATGAAATAGGCACAAATTGTTCGACACAAGAAAAGCACGTTGTTGCTCTAGAGCGCAAAATATTGGGTTTGTATCGAGCGTATTTGATGCGACAACATAAAGGGGCATGTTTTTTTGGAAAAATTGTTTCAGTAACAACTTTTGGTGTGTTTGTGGAGATTGAATCTCCTTTTGTGGAAGGTCTTGTCAAAACAAAAGATTTGTTCGGTGATGAGTCGTTTTGTTTTGAACCAGATTTATTTCGTATTAAAGGGGAAAAATCTGGCAAATGTTTTGCTATCGGAGATAAGATTTCTGTGAAAGTTTCTTCAGTGTCTACCCAAAAACAACAGATTGATTTTATATTGACAACGGATTAAGCAATACACAACGGCATCTTTAATGATCATGACATAAGACTGTGGTGTCAAAAAAACAAATTATAGGAATTTAATTGATGGATCAGGAAGCGTTTATTTCAAAATCATTTCCTATTCCATTTGGGCGATATCATTTGTTGTATCCTTTGGCCAAAGGTGGAATGGGTGATTTATATGTTGCCTCTACAGGACAAGATGAATTAGGTCGACTTTGTGTTCTTAAAATGCTGCTCCCACATTTGTCAGAACAAGAATATAAGGTGCGATTTCATGATGAAATGAAAGTAATGATACGATTGTCGCAAGGCAATCTCGTTTCTGTATTTGATGCTGGTGAAATCAATGATCGATTATTTTTATCGATGGAACTTGTGGAAGGAAAAGATCTTCGTGCTGTTTGGAATCGATGTGTTCAACAGAAAAAAGCTTTTCCATTAGATGTGGCAATTTATATTGTTAAAGAATTAGCACGAGGATTGCATTATATTCATTCCGTATCTGGATTAACGTTGGTACATCGAGATGTCTCGCCACCGAATATTCTTTTGAGTTATGACGGACAGGTCAAATTAGCTGATTTTGGACTGGCATTGTCTGAGATTAAAACTGGAAAAACAGCCCCAGGTATTGTGTATGGCAAGGTTTCTTATTTATCTCCAGAACAAGTCAATGCCAACACTATTGATGGTCGATCGGATTTGTTTTCCTTGGCAGTGATTTTGTGGGAATTGGTTACAGGAAAACGTTTGTTTGCACCAGGAACAGAAGGTCCTGTTCAAGATTTAGAACAACGACTGACAAAAACTTCAATTCAAAGCCCTTCAACACTGACAACAAGGGTCTCTCAAGAGTTGGACGATATTATTATGAAAGGGCTTTGTGTCAATCCCAAAGACAGATATGAAAGTGGTGAAATTTTTCGAGTCACGTTATCACAATGGTTGGCTGAACATTCTCCATCAATGGATGCTGTGCTTTTGGGAAGATTTTTAACAGATCTGTTTGAACAGGAGCAGGCAGATGAATTGGATTTATATGATACCTTGTTGAAACAAGCTAAAGAAACAAAACAGAAAAGACGCCAAGGTGGTGATCGAAGAATTAGTCATGATCGACGACTATTGATGAATCAACCGATGGATTCTATTGAACCAGGTATGGTGATTAATGAGCGATATAAAATCATTTCATTGATTGGCAAAGGGAGTATGGGAAAAGTCTATGAAGCAACACATGTTGGCATAGATAAACCAGTAGCTTTGAAATTTCTAAATTCGATGAATCATATTTCTTCAGAAAATGAAGATAGATTTCGCCAAGAAGCTAAAGCCGCTTCCGCTATAGGACATCCAAATATTGTTGATGTTTTTGATTTAGGTCATACCTCACAGGGGAATCTATATTCAGTGATGGAGCTTTTAAAAGGTAAAGAGCTACGATGTGTCATTGATCAAGAAGGGTGCTTTGATGTTGGGCGGGCGTTACATGTTATAAAACAGATTTGTGAAGGGCTTTGTGCTTCACATCAAGCAGGCATTGTACATCGCGA
>JABAAV010000075.1 GCA_014238595.1 Myxococcales bacterium
GTGATGACCCTTCATTTAGTGAGTCAGAATTAACTCAAGCGATAAAGATGGCAGCGGCAGAGGTTTCCGAAGCTTACATGCCTGTTCGTGTTATCCCCAAAAGCAGTTCAATGCTGGATGATGTTGTGGGAGAAGTGCGTAGTCCAGAAATTGCAGCACAATCTGCAGAGAGTTTAATTAATGATGGTGTCTCTGTTATTTTTGGAGCATCTTCATCCTATATTTCACTCTCTATTATTGATCAAATTCGAGATGCTGGTATTGTCATGTTCTCACCATCAAACACTGCACCTGCATTAACCGATTATGATGATGATGGTTTGTATTTTAGAACGACACCTTCCGATATTCTTCAAGGAATCCTTCTTGGTGAAGTTATTGCTAAAGACAATAAAGTCAGCACAGGTATTATATTTCGTGATGAAATTTATGGTCGTGGACTTGCAGAAGAAGCAAAAAAACAATTAGAAAAACAAGGAATAGCTGTTCCTTTGTTTCTTCCTTATCATTTGGATCAACAGGAATTTGCTTCAGAAATTAAAGAAATCACAGGAGTATCTCTTGATTCATTAATTGTTATCTCATTTGATGAAGGCATTATCCTCCTTAGGGATTTATTAAAGGACCCTGATGTACCTTTTTCACATACTATTTATTTGACAGATAGTTTTGCTTCAGAAGACTTAGGAGTTCTTGTCGATCCTGAAAACCCTTCGATTGTTGATGGCATCAAAACAACAAGACCTTCAGTGCATTTTCATAGAGATATCGATGGTGATGGACATAGTTTTGAAGATGAACTTCAAGAGTTTGCACCTGATGTAATGCGATTTGCATTCACAAGTTATGCTTATGATGCCATGATTATCACTGCACTAGCATCGGCTGAAATAAGTATTAAATCTTCAAATAAAGCAGATGCGATTGATCCTAGAAAAATTGCAGAGGGTATTGTAGGCATTACTAAAGACGGAGAACCCTGTTCAAACTATGTGACTTGTTTGGAATTACTCCAAGATGGCTTTGGTATTGACTATGATGGAGTGAGTGGTCCTCTCAGTTTTAATGATCGTGGTGAGCCAGATATTGGTTTTTACGATTTATCCGTTTACAAAGATAATGGTAAATTCACCCTTGTTGAACAATTTGAAATAGACGGATCAGAACGATAAATCCATTTTAATCTGTCTGTCTTGACTACGCGTCACTTCGTCTTTTCTTTGAACACACCCTCGGCTATTTTTGTCCCAATGGGGTTGCCGCCAGCCCAAATCAAAAAGTAAATGGTAACCCTATTATTATTTTTGATTGGTAAGGGCTTTGTAGTATATCCAAACAGGTGCTTAAGCCGTTTAACATAAAAATTGGTTAGTGGTTCCAAATTTTGTTTAATTTTTTCCTCTTGAACATCATGAGAATTATACCGTAACAATTGTTGGTTGCTTGGCTTAAAAATTATTTCTTCCCATTCTTCTGTTCCAAAAAAATCATTGAGATGTTTTCGGTTATTTTCGGATATATCATTGAACTTATTGTTGATCATTCGGTTTGATATCGGTAGTTGAAGATTAATAATTACTTCCATCTTTTTTGTAGAGGCTAACGCTTCTAATGTTTTCCATTTAATATGAGGACCATAGGGATCGAGAAAAACAATGCCTCGGGTACTAGGCTTTTTAAATTGATCAATATGTTCTAAGATTAATTGATTGGAGTCACCGTTCCTCACAATGATCGATTTATCTGGATAGTCTTTTTTTAATGCATTGAGCTTGTCTGTTCGAATTTTATCCATATCAAAAAAATAATATTGATCAAAACTTTTTTCCAAGTCCAATTTCAATGCACATATCGGTGAGCCTTGAATATATTCTTCTTGTTCTTTGGCATAATTATCTTGTGGATATAGCAACGATCTGATCGTCATTAATGCTCTTTGATGAACGAATCTTTGACTTGCATGAACCTGCAAAGGCATTAATATAAATCAGTTTAAATGGCTGTTCTTTTAATGCGGTACAGTAGGCCTTTAAATATTTTTCAAGGCGATCAAGTTTGTTTTTAGCCCACGGACCAACGGTGTTGTCTTTATGATGTTGTTTCAACGTTGGAGTTCCATCAAAATTGTTTCAGGAACAATTTTCCAAGGGAACCCATTCCATTCTTTACCATCAAGCAATCGACCGCCTGATTTTGGACGTGCGCCACCCCATTGTTTAAAAAAGAACGCGACATCAAACTGGTCACAGTAATGACGTAGCGATGTTGCCCATTCAGGCAGCATCTGCCTAGAACGAGGGCCGCTCTCACCACCGACAATTGCCCATGCAATGCCTGACAGATCTATTTCTTCACCAATAGAACCAAGCAATGGTTCAAATGAGATAAAACGGGCCTCTGAATTGATTTTCTGTAGGTGTTTAATTCTGCCTTTATGGGCAGAATCTTCAACTGAAACGCCCAACCAGATATGTGATGGGATTGGGTTTCCCTTGTAGCGTTTGTGAACATAGTTGCGCATTAACGAACTACGTTTTGTTAGTACTTGATAAACATGCCAGTTAGCACGTTCCATTGTATCAAAAACATCATCAATATAGCTTCGGTCAACTTTTTTATTAAACAGATCACTCATCGAGTTAACGAAGATCATACGCGGTTTTTTCCAATGTAATGGTTGATTGAGTCGTGAAGGCCACAGACGAAGATCAAATCCTTGTTCATAGGGATGATTTTTAATATCACGCCAACGTTCTGCGAATCTTTCTGCATAGCAATTGTCACATCCGGGACCAATTTTTGTACATCCCGTTAATGGATTCCAAGTTACATCTGTCCATTCAATTTCTGATTTTTGTCCCATAGGTCACAACTCTTTTTTTGTTCTTATCTTTTAACACAGCATGCCTGTTTTGTTAAAAAACATATGAACTATTTGAGAACGCGTTAAAAAACAGATCAAACAGCGACTTCTATTATTGTTCTTGATTGTGGGCCCATGTTGTTGGTGAAAAAACATAGGTGATTTGAATGGGGGAGCATTGAGGTTGTTGTTGTGATTTTGTTTTGTCTTCAGAACGCGATGGAAGCAGATCATCAAGTGCATCGATGCCATTGGTGACTGCTCCTAATGGGTTTCCTGAAAATGCATCAATGGCTGCTCCTGCAATATCTCCAACGACATCGGGTAAAAACTGGTCACAAAATGCATTAACAATTTTTCCAATCATGATAAATATCCTTTCTTTATACTCGTTCGATGAAATTAGGGACGCATGTTATTGACTGTCGTCATAATCATGCGATGGATGGCAGCATAAAGATTACTGACTGTGCTGTAGAAACGTGCATCTGATTCCATACGTTGTTGTACTTTGAGGGAACCTTCTCGGCTTTCTAAAAATTTCCGTGCAGAGGGATCTCCAGCAAGCGCAGCATCAATCAAAGCTTCTGGACCACTAGGTTGATTGATTCGAGAGACCCAATCAGTTGTTTCATGGTTACCCCTGGGTGGAAAGCCTTGATTAATAATAATGGTAATTTGTTGTGCGGTTATTTTATCAGAAAGAGGTTGTCGGCGATGATCACGCGGTGGAGAAATCATGGTTCGATTCGGTGGTCTGCGTCTTAATGGAACATCATTTTTGTTTGTTTCTCGAGATGGTGTTGTGGCCATTGTACGTGCTGGCTCAAGAAGCGAACGATTGTTTTGCAACGTATCAACAGAATTGGGTGATGTATTTGATCCGATTTGACAATATATTACTGTATTAGTTGGCATAGAAAGTCTCCTTATTTTTAAAAATACAAGACCACTATCGCCATCATATTTGTTTAAGTTGCTAAAAAATAAATTGGATACATAAAAAAACCACAACAATTTTTGTTGTGGTTTTTAATGAATCGTATTTCTAAATGATTATTATCGTGTTGCGTATTCAACAATGGTTGCAACGGCAAAACCAACACCGCCACATGGCGTGGCACCTTGTTGTTTTTCCGAAGCAGCAGGACCTGCAATATCAACGTGTACCCATGGTGTGTCTTTAGCAAAATTTTGTAAAAACAATCCTGCTGTAATGGTTCCTGCCCAACGACCTCCACTATTTCTAAGATCGGCAATAGGGCTTTTCAATATATCGATATAATCGGCAGGAAGAGGCAGTTCCCACATTCGCTCACCGGCATTGTTGGCCGCATTCAACCAACGTTTCTTAAGAGGGTCTGATGAAGACATGACTCCTGCAATGTCTAATCCCAAAGCAACCATGCATGCACCTGTGAGTGTTGCAAAGTCAAAAATTTCATCGGGCTCTATTTTTTGTTTGGCATACGTGATGGCATCACCAAGGGTTAATCGTCCTTCAGCATCCGTATTATCAATTTCAACAGTCGTACCATCCATGGCTGTTAAAATATCACCTAAGCGATAAGCATTGCCAGCAACCATATTTTCACAGCACGCTGCGACCGCATGGATTTCATAGTTTGATCCCAATGATGCAATGGCTGCCATAGATGCAATGACTGCTGCTGATCCTGACATATCGATTTTCATGTCAAACATGCTGGCACTAGGTTTCAATGAGTATCCACCAGAGTCAAAAGTGACGCCTTTGCCGACAAAAACGATACGTTTTTTCGGTTTACTCTTTGGTTTATAGGTTAAATGAATGAGCTTCGGTTCTTCGACAGAACCACGACCTACAGCTAAAAACATATTCATTCCAAGTTTTTCACAGGCTTTGGCATCTAAAATTTTCACACCCAAGCCATGTTTTTTAGCGACCGATCGAGCGACCGATGCCATATATGAGGGCGTGGCACATTCAGCAGGTTCATTGATTAAGTCACGAGCATGATGGACAGCACTACTGACAATTTCTGCACGTTTGATTGTTTTACGAATGGAGTTTGATGTTTTTGTTTTTCCGACCAGTGTTAATGTTTGAAGCTCATTTGATGGTTTATCTTTTGAAATATATTTATTGAATCGATACATTCCATGAGCAGCACCTTCCGCTGCAAATTGAACTGTTTTGATAAACTCGCTGGATCCTTTTTGAGTGGGAAGAACAAAAGCCATGTGTTCTCCACCAAGATGTTGTGTTGTTTGGCGTGTTGCGATGGCTGCAATATGACGTATGTGATCAGGGAGACAGCTTTTTTGTTTTCCTGCACCAATAACCATAATGTGTTTTGCAGGCAGTCGATTTGCCGTGGCAAGGGTTAAAATTTGATGTTTACTTGCTTTGAAATGAGTATCTTTCGCATGGGCTGACAACTCTCCATCAAGTATTTTATCAATGGATTTAAATATAGGAGTCGTGTAGTTATCTTCGTAGACACAAAGCACGATAACATCGGTTTTTTCTTGAACAACAGAGGCAGTAGTGTATCGAATATTCATCATGCGTCCTTATAGAAAATGCGTGCTTTTTTTGCAATACAACAACACCACTTCATCGTTTTTCTAACGAAAGACAGGTTACATGGCGTTGTAGAGTGATTGTAATTTGCGTGCAGCCCGAAATTTAGTGTCATTGCCGAAGATCACCCAAGCTTTTGAGACGGCAGTGAGACGCTCTAACATATAAAGTAAATCGTTGTTTTGCGGATGTTTGCGATGGATACCAAGGCCTGAACTTCGAAAATAGGCCGTATCGTTGGAGGGATCAAGAAGAAGATCTTCGTGAGTAAGAATATCTTGAGCATATAAAAGTCCCAAACGATGCGCAAAAGTCGCCGCAGTTTGTCGATCCCATAGCCCATCTGGTTCCCAGACAAAATGAGGTAAATCCTCTGTGTTGTTGGTTTGTTTGTACAGTACAGGGAGTGTGTCAGTGAAAAACCGATTCATGGCATCACGGTGCGGCATTGATGGGGAAAATGACGCTGGTGTTTTAAAGAAGATAGCATCAGCGGAGAGACTGTGAGCCAATGTGCAGGTTTGTTTTGCTGCATCACGAACCTTGTCTGTATTGAGAAAATGACCTGAATCTAAAGATTGTGAAGACTCTGGATAGGTTATTGTGTGTTGGGCATGAACAACAAAAGAAGTATTTTCTGGTGCCTCTTGTTTCCATCGGCGCAGGGTTTTTGCTGATGGTTGTTTGTGCCATGAAACTTCCACCGTAGATAATTGTGAAAAATAATGAGGCAGTGACATTCGAGGCGGCAATCCAGAGCAACCAATATGAAGTAAAGGGGTAGAGTTTGTCATGGTGTTGTGATGAGATGAGATTGATGGTTGACTCTATGGATCCACACAAGTAGCATCCGATACAATACATTTGTTATGGAACTCTTTATAGACACAGCAGATATACAACAGATTCGTGAAGTTAACGACATGGGTATTATTGATGGTGTAACAACCAACCCAACGCTTGTTGCAAAAAGTGGGCGTAAATTCAAGGATGTTCTTTTAGAGATTTGTGATCTTGTTTCAGGGCCTGTGTCAGCCGAAGTCGTTTCTACCGATTGTGATGGCATGATGAAAGAAGCTGTTGAGTACGCAGGGTTGAGACCAAATGTCATCGTTAAAATTCCACTAACACCTGAAGGCATTAAAGCTACAAATCAATGTACTAAGCAAGACATTAAGACAAATGTAACACTTTGTTTCTCTCCAACACAGGCATTACTGGCCGCCAAAGCAGGTGCTACCTATGTTTCACCGTTCGTAGGCCGTATTGATGATCATTCTGGTGATGGGATGGAAGTTGTTGCCGATATCGTCTCTATTTATGAGCGATATGGTTATAAAACCAAAGTCTTAGCCGCCTCAATCCGTCATCCGTTACATGTCCTTGAAGCGTTGCGTTTAGGGGCACATGTTGCAACTTGTCCATACAAAGTATTGATGCAACTTGCACATCATCCATTAACAGACATTGGTTTGGCAAAGTTTTTAGAAGATTGGAAATCTGTTTCACCATAGCGGATTTTCAGCTTTAAAAACAAAACACGATGATCCAGTGATATTCTATATTAATTGATACTCATGCGTCTTCGTGTTCGTAATCATGTTAATCCACTCAGTTCTGGCTTTGATACATTTGTAGGAACCCCTCCTGTACTTCCTTCTGATAACACACCTCTTGAAGTAGAAATCGGATGTGCTGACGCTAAATTTTTATTTGATCGCGCATCTAACAATCCATCAGGCTGTTATATTGGATTAGAAATTCGTGAAGATTTAGTGGATTGGGTTAACCACCGCGCAAAAGAATTAGCATTACCTGTGCAAGGTGTTTTTTGTAATGCCAACAATCATTTGACACAACTGTTTCCTCAAGAATCCATTAGGCATGTGTTTTTGAATTTTCCTGATCCATGGTTCAAAAAAAAACATCACAAGCGTCGTATGATTACTCATGAATTGGCGATGGATATTTATCAATGTTTAAAACCACAGGGATATGTTTGGATTCAAACTGATATTTGGGATGTTGCGATGGATGCAATGGATGCATTTGAAACATTAAACATTAAACGTGATTCATCTTATCAAATGATCAATCAAGCAGGTGCGTGGTCTTTTTGGAAAGATGCTGATCCCTATCAGGCACAATCATTACGTTATGTAAAATGTATGCGCGACGGGCATGATGTTTGGCGCATTTATTATCAAAAGCAAACGGTCACATAGTTTTTCTTCCTCTTTAAATATTTTCTTGAGTTCCGATAAACACACTTGGAGGTAGGAATCCTAGTGATGAGATGCTCGCAACCTATCTCACCGAATTGCACAACAGCGGGAAGTCGCCCGCAACGCTTTCACAAGTATCATCAGGCATTGCATTTGTTTGCAAGGCTAGCAAAACAGAAAGTCCCATTAGCAACTATACCAGACTTGCGTTGAAGGCTGCCAAGCGCGATGGAGGCGGTCGCGGTCGTGGTCAAGTAGATGGCTTGACATGGGATAGCGTCAATACCGTGAGTGCCATTGCTTCAAGGGATGAATCAGATAAACTCCGTAGCCTTCGAGATAGAACCCTCATCGCTATCATGTCTGATACAGCAATCCGTGTCTCTGAATTAGTCGCACTGAACGTTGAAGATATATCCCTCAACTCTGAGAATGGCGGTTCAGGGTTGGTACATGTGAGAAAGAGCAAGAC
>JABAAV010000076.1:0-1464 GCA_014238595.1 Myxococcales bacterium
CGTCCTGATAATGGCGAACGTTCTAACAAGTAAGCACTCATCACCAACACTGTATTGACAACAATAAGCTCTGCCCACGACACTTTTTCATTCACTAAAGAATTAAACAATGCCAATCCAATAACAATAAATAAATAAGTTAACTCACGAATTTTAATCGGTTCGGTGCGATAACGAAGAATGCCAAACACGGCAAACAATCCCAAAGCAAAGCCCAATTCTACCGGAACTTTATTTAACAAAAACACAACGGAAAAGGTTCCAATGTTTAATAAAAAATAAGTAAAGATATAATCGTGATTGCGATAAAATTTAGCGTAAACACCTTTGACGACTAACGCGACAAAAAAGATATCGATACTTAAACGCACCAACAAAACACTTAAAGATTCCATATTAAATAATTCGTTCGGTCCTAATATTGCACTCATAATGACTATCCTTTTCTACACATTCGCTTTTGAAACGGCACGAAGCATTGGCATAAATCGATTCATTCGAACACCATCATACAGATTTGTAACGCCTAAACAATACTTACTGACCTTACCAGGGCGTACAAAACATGAACGCATCGCTCTCATAGCAGGGGTCCAATGACATGAATCTTCCTGTTTCAGTTCAATAATCGCAATCTGAAAAAACACGCTCTTATTATCTTCATTGTTTAATTTCAAATTGAGATCAATCGTAAGTCGTTCTTTTGTTTTAACTCCAACCAATGTGATGCGTTGAAAATTTACCCACAGTGATCGATGAAGTTGAGCCACCTTCATATTACTCTTGCTCTCAACAAACGTAATATCATCGTTTTGAAGTGTCCATTGGTCATAGTCTTTGGGAGAAGAAACTTTGACAGTCTTTCCATCGTTTGTTTTACGTTTCACTTCTAACACACTTTTGTTTCGATCGAGATATTGCCGAATACGAACTTTGAACCTAGGACGACGCCCTCTGTAATGATCGTGGTAACAGAGTAGATCTTTGGTATCAAAATAAAGACTTTTATACTGAGCAATCGGCCGACCATTAGCACGAAGCAATCGATAATCATCGCCAAGTCGTTCCAAAATAGATTCAAGCTGTGAAACTCTAGCGAGATATTTATGATCGGTTCGCTTTTGAAGCTGCCGTTTGGCTAACAATTCCATGGAAACATCTTCATACTGCTCTAATCGATTTATAATACAAGATTCATCGAGCATATTTTATGTAAACAACCCTCTCTGCATCCATAACATCATGAGTCCCACTGTATCTTCTACTACAATGAAAAAACATGACAACATTATGACTCTGTACAAACGATTCCATAAACTTAAGCTTAGGACTATAGATCAAAAAAGGGATCATATCGAGTCTTTACTTGTCTTTCGCTAACGGATAATCATCTTACTTGCTTTGAGATAGAATCATTAAAACGTGACTTTTGGTTGGATCCTGTGATACCTATAGTTCTATGAT
>JABAAV010000076.1:3168-5921 GCA_014238595.1 Myxococcales bacterium
ACAACACGTGCTTTATAAGAAGGGTTGTTTTTGCTATCTAAAACCTCCACATAAACAACAGGCTGATGTCCAATAAATACAGGCGCGGTGATAGGAATCATTAATGCTTGTGCAGACTTTTTATCGGAAGTTATGTTTGTTGTACGAACCGTTGTTGTTTGAAGTGCTGTCCGTACATGAAAGTCTTTTTTCTTCTGCAATCTCGATGGTGCCTTATCGGGATTCTGTTTCATGACAATCAATCGTCTGTTACATACAGGACAAATGCCGCCTTCATGTTTGCGAACCTGAGGATGCACGAGGCATGTCCATGGTTGTGCAGAAATTGTGTCCGACATCATGGAATTGTTCTTGGTTTGATAACGAATAGCACTGCTGATAATCATCACAATACTGATCAATCCCAGCGCAATAAACAGATAATGTTTGAGTTTTATATTATCTGTACCCATGATTCCTGTAGGTTGTAACAGATTCAACACAGCCTTTTAACCCTTGTTACCGTGACTTCTCTAGAGTATGTTCCAAGGAAATGACCATTCAAAGAGAATCCACTGTTTTCGATGGTATTACTGCATATCATCGACATGTTTTTCCTTCTATTCGCCCCAAAATGGAGCAATTAACCCTAGGACAACAACCGTCTACGTTGCTCATTGCCTGCATAGATTCGCGTATTTCACCTCAAGAATTCATGCAAAGCGAACCAGGAGAGCTATGTGTGTTCCGTTCCATCGGCAATGTTATTCCACATTATCAAGAACAAACCCCATCAAACTTTGAAATGGCTCTCGATTCGGCAATCAATATGTTTAAGGTAAAACATATTGTTGTGTGCGGCCACAGTTATTGTGGCTTCGTCAATAAGATGATGGAATCTCAATCATCCAACGAGAAAACACGATCACGCAACCATGCCTATATCGATAGTCTTAGATCAGAGTATGAAACCATGTTGGCTGATGACAGCACAACATTAGAAACGCTTACCGAAAACAATGTCTCCTTACAAATCGAAAAACTTAAACAGTATCCAAGCGTCATAGATGCTTTAGAAAAACAAACGATTAAACTTCATGGATGGATCTATCATTTTGATAAAGGTGATATTTCGTTTTACAATAGAAAACTTGATACATTTATTAACCGTGCTGAAGCAGCCGTTCAAGAACAACAACCTTAATCTCCACACGGTTACACTGTAGGTGAAATCATTCTGGGTTGAGTATGACAGGACGACCACCGCGTAGATTAGAAGAAACAATCTTGTCCATCTGCGAAGGGATCGCCAAGGGAAGGTTATCCATAATGCCAATAAATGCTTTCTTGGAGATATCGAGATTCAATCGCGGATTAAATCGTTTTTCTTCTAAAACAGTGGTTTGTCGATGTCCACAATAATCATGTCCAGGATAAATAATAGTATGATTAGGCAACGTATAAATTTGTTCATGAACAGAACGATATAAAGTCGTTGCACTACCACTCTGAAAATCTGTGCGACCACATCCGCGTACCAATAGAGCATCGCCTGTAAATGCCAATGGATTGTTGTGATGATTGACAACATAAGTCAGACATGTGTTTGTATGTCCTGGTGTTTCATGAACATCAATGCGATGTGCACCTATCATCATGGTATCGCCTTGTTCAACCTGCATCAACAATGAATCAGTCGTTAGTTTTGCATGTTTACTAAGAACCATTCGTGCACCGAATTTATCCATAAACACATGCGCATTGGTGATGTGGTCAGCATGGACATGCGTTTCAAAACAATACTGCAACGTAAGATCCAACTCATGAATTAATTGTATGTCGCGGTCACTGTTTTGTTGTACCGAATCAATAATCACACCTTGTTTTGTTTGCATATCTGCAAGCAAATACGTGTAGGTTGAAGTGTCTTGATCAAAAAGTTGTCTAAAAATCACAATTGATTGGACTATACAACATAGATCCCCCTCTTTTACATCTCTAAAAAAAATTTGTCTTGAACTCTGAAATTGACTTGCTGTATAATCTTGTTATGGATCGATCATTTCTCTTGATACCAACCACCATACTTTTAACACACTGCACTAAGGCTCACCCTATACATGATATTTGTGAAAACGAATCTCATACACCAACCACTCAAACAGGCGGTCATGATGATGTCTCATACGCAACACCAAACCTACCAACACCAACACCAATACCAATACCAACGCCTTCTAGACCTAACGTAGAGCCAACATCCGCCTGTATCGAGAATCGTTACGAAGGAGATTTTCAATTAAATTTTCAAGAAGATTTGGATCAGATTCAACAATACACAATCATTACCGGAACACTGTCATCAAATTTAATTACAACGCCTCTAAGAAACATAGAACTGCCTTGTTTAACTAAAATCGAAGGGAACCTAGAGGTAACTAAAGGTGATATAGAAACAATCAGGTTGCCTCTCTTAAAAGAAATTTCAGGCTCTCTGATTATTGGTTCGGATATTTCTTCATCTTCATATTCATCGTCAATCCTTCAAGAATTAACACATATCGATTTATCTAATTTGATCCATATAGGAGGTCATATGAAACTTGGTGGAGATGTTGTAGAGACATCAAGTTTTGATTCAAATACCATCCTTGAATCATTGGTTTCTTTAGATTTATCCAATCTAGAATCTGTGAAAGGTTATATCACGATTGGAGGAAGTGTTTTTTCTGATGAATCGCATTCGTATTGTGTTCTTCATGCATTAAGATCCT
>JABAAV010000076.1:5931-7035 GCA_014238595.1 Myxococcales bacterium
AGCAAATACGTGTAGGTTGAAGTGTCTTGATCAAAAAGTTGTCTAAAAATCACAAGTTATGGGACTATACAACACAGATCCCCTCTCTTCCATATCTAAAAAAATCTATCATGCACTCTTGAATTGACTTGCTGTGTAATCTTGTTATGGATTGATCGTTTGTATTGATATCAACCATCATGCTTTTAACACGCTGTACTCAGGCTCACCCTATACATGATACTCTTGAAGACGAATCTTACACACCAACCACTCAAAAAGGAGGTCATGATGATGTCTCATACCCAACACCCAATCGTACTGACACCAATACCAACGCCTTCTAGACCTAACATAGAGCCAACAGCAGCCTGTATCGAGAATTGTTACGAAGGAGATTTTTAATTAAGTTTTCAAGAAAATTTGGATCAGATTCAACAATACACAATCATTACCGGAACACTCTCGTCAAATTTAATTACGACGCCTCTGACAAACATAACACTACCTTGTTTAACTAAAATCGAAGGTAACCTAGACGGTAACTAAAGGTGATATAGAAACAATCAGTTTGCCTAACTTAAAAGAGCTTTCAGGCTCTCTTATTATTGGTGCGGATATTTCTTCATATTCATCGTCAATCCTTCAACAATTAACACATATCGATTTATCTCATTTGAACCATATAGGAGGTCATATGAAACTTGGTGGAGATGTTGTAGAGACATCACGGTTTGATTCAAATACCATTCTTGAAGCATTGATCTCTTTAGATTTATCCAATTTAGAATCTGTGGATGGTCATATCACTATTGGAGGAAGTGTTTTTTCTTCTGAATCGTGTTCGTATTGTGTTCTCCATGCATTAAGATCCTTAAATCTCTCATCGTTAAAATGGATTGGAGGCACACTAACGATTGGAACAACAACAGTCGCTCATGATTCATCCGTATTGGATCAATTAACGCGTATCAATCTCCCAGTATTAGAACATATTGACGCTGAACTAACGATTGGTGCAAAAACAATCACCGATCACTCCTCTGTTCTGAATCGTTTAACAGAGATTAATCTCCCAGTATTAGAACATATTGACGCTGAACTAACGATTGGTGCAAAAACAAT
>JABAAV010000076.1:7134-8058 GCA_014238595.1 Myxococcales bacterium
TCACCGATCACTCCTCTGTTCTGAATCGTTTAACAGAGATTAATCTTCCGAGGTTAGAATATCTCCATGACGCTCTAACGATTGGTGCAAACACCATCACCGATCATTCCTCTGTTCTGGATACGCTGACATATATCAAGCTAGAAACCTTGACCAATAGTGATAGCAATATAGTTATTGGTGGCACATCGGTCACAGATGATTCCTCGATACTTAGTACACTAAAGACAGTGAACTTCAAAGAATTTACCTATGTTGAAAAAACATTACAATAGGGGCTAATAATGCCTCTTATAGCGCTTCCATTCTTCAATTATTGACCGATCTGAAAGTTGCAAACCTACAGACAATAGGTGGTGCTTTCTTTCTTTACAAAAATGGTGACCGTGTTTTTGATATTGTTATGCCTGAACTTACCGATGTAGGTATGGATAACCCCAGCGAAAATAGTTTGACGCTCTGGGGACAAATGAGGAACATATCAATACAAAAATTGAAACATATATGGATGTCCGCACCCCTGATATCATCTCCTTGTCTTGGCCAATGTGATTTGGGACTTTACACGCAGGAGTATTGTCCTGCCGAAGATTGAGATGTTTAACAATCCTTGTCGATCAGGGTAGTGTTGGTGATCGTTTACCAAAGGATGGATCACGAACACCAAAAATACATGGCGGTGCAAATGGATATTTGTCTGTAATGTAATACCCATAAGTACCGTTGACATCAAATGCACCATTGCATTCATCCAAATTACCTGTGCCCGCATAAAACCAATCTTCTTCGTATCGACCCATCTCCAATCCAAAAGAACTGTTAAATGCATTCGGATTGTTCGCAATATCCCACGGTGTTGGTGGCGTACCATATTGTGCGGCAGCAATGGGTGTCCGAGAATTGTCAGAAAATGTTTCATAGCCC
>JABAAV010000077.1 GCA_014238595.1 Myxococcales bacterium
TGATTTGATCGATGGCAACCAACGAAAAATTAAATGTCATAAATTCAATGATTGGTCGTAATCCTGTCATTGCAGCGCCAACGCCTAGTCCTGCAAATCCAAGCTCTGCAATGGGGGTATCGATAACACGTTTGTCTGTAAATGTATCGATTAAGCCCTGTGAAACTTTGTATGCTCCTTGATACTGTCCTACTTCTTCTCCCATCAGAAAAACATCTGGATCACGTTCCATTTCCTCATGGATTGCCTGATTGAGAGCTTCACGATAGGTAATGATAGCCATGACTAATCCTTGTATGTGTAAGAAGCATAATCATCAGCAGGAGGACTTTGTTCTGCAAAGATTACTGCGTCTTTGATTTCTTCTTTGACATCTTCTTCGATTGCTTTGATTTGATCTTCATTGACATTGTTGTTCAATAAATGCTGTTTAGCTAATTTGACAGGGTCTTTTTGTTTATGTGATTCGACTTCTTCCGTCGTTCTATATTTTCCTGGATCAGACATCGAATGCCCGCGATAACGATAGGTGTTGACTTCAATTAATTTAGGTTGTTGATTTTCTCGAACAAACTGAACTGCTTTAGCGACAGAGTCTTGGACAGCAAGGACATCATGCCCATCGATACACTCTGACTGTATCCCATGAGGAATAGCTCGTGATGCAATATCAGGCACAGGTAAGAAGCGTTCTAGCGCTGTTCCCATGGCATATTGATTGTTTTCGCAGATCAGTACGACAGGAAGCTTCCATAGTCCAATGAGATCAAATCCTTCTTGAGTACCACCAATGACTGACGCACCATCACCATAAAAACATAACGTCACATCCGATGTTTTCTTGTATTTTGCGCGAAAAGCAATCCCTGCTGCCAATGGAATGTGTCCTCCGACAATACCGTGACCACCTAAAAAGTTATTTGAACGATCAAAGAAATGCATTGATCCACCAAGCCCTTTAACAATACCTGTTTTTTTACCGTACAGCTCTGCCATGATTGATTTTGCACTGGCCCCTTTGGCATAGGCATGACCATGATCACGGTATGTGGCAATCACATAATCTGTTTGTTTGAGTGCGGCGATAGCTCCGACACAAACAGCTTCTTGTCCAATACATAAATGAAGAAACCCACCGATTTTGCCTTGTAAATACGCTTTAGCGGAAGCTTCTTCAAGTCGTCGTATGGCAAGCATTTGTCGAAACAGATTCAACAAATGCGTTTCATCAATATTAGATTTTGGCGTCATTGCGTCGCACATTGTAACGGAGTATTGATGCTTATGCTAGCCAAGCATTGTTTTTTTACAAGCAATGTTCAGCTATAATAACGATAATTATCTGTGATTACACAAGTAAAACAGTGAATTTCACATGGGTCAAAAACAACAAAAAACCTAGACAATTGTGTTTGATTCAACGCATCATTTAAACATTGAACGACAAATAAATTTGCAGTTTATACTGAATGAAGGCATAAAAAGGTATGAAATGTGAAATCACTAGAAGGTATGCCTTTGAAGCGGCACATTCATTGCCGAAAGTCGCCTCTGATCATAAATGTCATCGCGTTCATGGGCATAGTTACAAGGTTGTGATCACATTAGAAGGTACTGTTGGTTCAGAACAAGGATGGTTAATGGATTTTGGTGATGTTGATGACATTGTATTGCCATTGATTGAAACATTAGATCACCGTTATCTCAATGATATTGTAGGATTAGAAAATCCAACATGTGAATTATTATCTGTTTGGCTTTGGAACAAAATACATGTTCATATACCAATGCTTTATGCAGTGTCCGTTGCTGAAACCGAAGAAATGACCTGTATTTATCGTGGTAATTGATTAATGAAACGTTTTATCCGTTTTGTTAGTTGGAATTTTTGGGGATTAGAATCTGATGTTGAAAAACGTATTGCATTGGCGATACCTTTACTCGACAAATTAGATGTTGATGTTCTTTGTTTACAAGAAGTACGTCCTATGGACGGTCAGACGACAACAGCGGATAAATTGGCTGTCGCATTAAACATGAATGTCCATTACGAAGAATCTGTGCGTTGGGATAATAATGCGTTTCCTCATGGGAAATCTGGAAGTGAAGGATTGGCAATTTTATCAAGATTGCCCATTGTAGAAACGAGAACATGCAAACTCCCTGAAGAACGTATGTATGAAAAACGTATTTTATTGTCGACATGTATACGCAGTGAATACGGTTTGTTTTGGTGTCACAATACGCATTTGCATTGGCGATTAAATGACGGTGTTTCCCGAGAAAAGCAAGTGATGGCTATTGATGATGTGGTACGTTCGATTGAAACTGATATGCCACAGGTGATTGCTGGTGATTTTAATGCCACATCCAATCATGATGAGATTCGTTTTTTGAAAGGGGAGCATAGCCTTTTAGGAAAACGAACCTATTATCAAGATGCGTACGCAAAAATACACCCTTCATTAGATGGCTTTACATGGAATCAAACCAATGCACATACACATCATATGCGTTCATTGGATATTGATCGACGAATAGATTTTTTGTTTGTAACACCACGGCGTAGAAATGGGCTAGGCACGGTTGTTCATGCTGATGTTGTACTGACATCATCTGATGAACAGGGTTATTGTGCCTCAGATCACTATGGTGTTTTGGCCGAAGTTCAAATAGCAGAAGATTAATCATCTATTGTCAAAAGAGTTAAGAGCCGTGATTTTGGGCGTGACAGAGATGTTTGATGGTTGTTCTTGCAATGATATGAGATAAAATCATCGTTGAAGACAGTTTCAGATGAAAGACGGTCAACATCTAGAAAGATGCATCTGTTTAGAGTAGAATGCCCCGTATGTTGAATAAATTAATTATATTATTAAGCTGTCTTCTCATCATTGGAGGTTGTGGTGATAAAAAGACAACACAAGGAACACCGCCTATAAACGCAAATAAGATACCAATGCCGGCGCAAGGAAAAATGACCAATCCGCATGGTACGGTTATGAAACAAAAAAATGACGTTGCTGGGCAAAAAAATGCGATGGTTAAACAACTTGAAGGCATTGTTGTGGCTTCAACAGAAATTGCTTCACAAGTGAAGCGTGGTTCAATATTGTTCTTGAGTATCAAACCGATCAATCCTGACACAGGTGCTATTTTGGGCAATACTATTGCTGCCATGCGTATCGACTTAAACGCTTTGCCTGTGCCTTTTCGCATGACACGAGCTAATATGATGTTTCAGGGTGTTGATTTTGATGGGGATGTTCTTTTGTCGGCACGGATTGATCAAGATGGTGATGCCATTACTAAACATACAGGCGATATCGAAGGTAGTGTCCAAACTAAAATTCCTTCAACAGGAATCACATTAACTTTGGATGTCGTTCGAAAATAACATGCCTCGTTACGAATTATTGAGAGACATGGTCAGTCACCGTGTCAGGCTTGATTACGATACAGGATTGACCTTGACCGGTTATGTGATTGGATGTCGTCCAGAAGATGGTTCTGTTCACTTGTTTGATATGGGTAATGTAGAGATATGTGATGCCGCTGGAAATTGTATTGAACATTGCAAAACATTGTTGGTCCCTGTTAACGGAATGATGGGTGTTCGTCTTGCTGAAGGATCTTCAGGACGTGACGGATAGGATAACCATGTCGGATAAAAAAACAACCACAGCAGGACTTTCATGGATCATTGTTTCGATGTTAATGGTATCCTTTGTCTTTCTAATCAGCACGTTACTGCGGAATGATACACTCATCATAGAGAAGTCTAATATAAGCAACATGCGGTAAAATATTTTATGAGAAGACACATATCTATTTCAACAGGAGAGGGCGCTATGAAATTTTTACAAGCAAGTCTCATCATTTTTATTAGTTGTGTTGTGTTACCTGTCGTGAACGCTGAAACTCAAGATAATATCCTTGTTATTAAAAAAAATGATGAATATTCTGTAGCAATTCTTAAAAATAAAACCATGCAAAACAAAACTGAGCAACATTTGACAATAGCAGTCAAACCATATGGTGTATGGAAATTGAATCTAGATTTTCCTTCTAAAATGATATTACAGGGATGTTTTTCGGCGAAAACAAAACCACATGAACAATTAATCAAAGATGCTGTCAAAAAACATGAAAAACAAGGTATTTCTTGGCAAGCTGTTGTTCGAAATGTTTTAACTGAACCACAAAGATGTGAGGCCGTTGTGAAGATTGCTGTTTGTACAGATGTTATATGTATACCTAAACAATCCACACTTAGTTGGTCATTAACGTCTCATTAGAATATGTCCGAATTGTTAATGCGGTTTCGAACATGCCTTGTTGTGATGCTAGGCTAGTAATTCTTTGAGTTTGTTCTTCAATTCGGATTGAAGAATACTGTGTTCAGTCCCTGTTTTCATGGTTTTTAATGTTACACTATTGTGTTGTAATTCATCGTCACCAATTATAATGACGTAGATTGCGTTTAATTTGTTGGCTTGTTTGAGTTGAGATTTGAGACTTGTCGATCGATGTTCAACACCGACACATAAATTTATATTGCGAAGAGTCTGTGCGATTTGAATAGCCTGTGTTTTTGCATGATCGCCATAGTGAACAATAAAAACATCAAGTGACGCGTTGTTTTTGTGTGAAGGCATGGCCATCAATGTTCGTTCTGTTCCCATGGCAAATCCAACAGCACTTGTCGAAACTCCTCCGAGTTGTTCAACAAAGTTATCATAACGTCCGCCACCCGCAAGAATAGAAGTTTTTTCCTGAGTTACAGCACATTCAAAAACAATGCTTGTGTAATAATCCAGTCCTCGTACTAATGAAGGATTCAAAGCATAAGGGGTGTTCATTAAAGATAATGATTCTTGGACGAAATCAAAATATGCCTTGCTTTCGGTACTTAAATATTGGGATAAGGGTGGTAGATGTGTAACGATTTCAATGCATTTTTTGATTTTACAATCTAGAATACGTAACGTGTTTGTTGTCAATCTTCGTTGGCAATTAGTACACAGTTCTTCTTTGTAAGGCTCTAAGCGTTCAACAATAACTGTTCGATAAACATTTCGATCCTTGTCTGAACCTACAGAGTTAATGTTCATGGTTAGGTTTGAAATGCCAAGGTTCACATAGAAGCGATAAAGCATTTCGATCATCTCTGCATCTAATGATGGTGATGTGACGCCAAATGCTTCAACACCTATTTGGTGAAATTGCCGATAGCGTCCAGATTGCATGCGTTCATACCGAAACATGGGGCCCATGTAATACCAACGACTTGTGGTTTCGTGTTTATAAACATGATGCTGAATATAGGCACGAACACAACTTGCTGTCATTTCAGGTCGTAATGTTAAAGAACGCTCTTTTTTGTCCAAAAAAGTATACATTTCTTTTTCGACGATATCCGTATCTTCTCCAATACCACGTTCAAATAAATTTGTAGATTCAAGGATGGGTAGACGTACTTCATTGTATCCGTATTGTTCAAAATGTTTTCGTGCGTGAACTTCAATGGTTATCCATTGCGAAGAGTCAGGCGGAAGAATATCGTTCATTCCACGTACTGCTAGGAGTGATTTGTTATTAGACATTAAAATTTTCTGTGATATGAACGATGTGTATTCCAATTGACTTTTTAAACGATGTGACTGCAGATTCAATCGCATCAGATTGAGAACTTTCTATTGAGACAATGGTGCGATAATCTGTTGCATCAATTCTAGGATAGCTTCCAATAATAACATCAGGATGATTTTGGGCAATTTGTCGTATTTCAAATGAAATATTATGTTCTCTTATGTCACAATAAAGCTGTGTCATAAGAAATGGATCACTTTTGAAATGATTACTTATCGCATTGAATTTGCTACGAAAAACCGAAGGAACTCCAGGTAATATATATATGTTTTTGAATTGAATAACAGGCCATCCTTCAGCGGTACCTGTGAGTTGTGCGCCCATAGGTACATGGGCTAATCGCAAGATATCTGTGGGCATTTTTTTTGAGCTAAAGCGTGATTTGATGAGATTCATTATTTCATCATGAACGATCACATCAACATCAAAACCTTTGGCAATAGCTTCTATCGTGACATCGTCATGTGTGGGTCCGATGCCACCTGAGGTAAAGACAATGTTAAATTGGTTTGAAAAGTTGACTACTGTGGATGCGATGGTATCGATATCATCTGGAATCATGGAAATATTACTGAGAGACACCCCTAGCGATCGAAGTTCTTTAATGAGTAAGATGGCGTTTTCATCCGCAAATTTGCCGGACAAAATTTCATTGCCGATGATTACTGCGCCTGCGGTTTTTCTCATTACAGATATCTTATACACCGTTGTCTTTTAAATAGCTTGCTTTTTTATTAACGAATAATTCTCATAGGATCTCAAATACAATGGATAAACAACCATCCCATGCTTCATCGATTCATTATGTTTTTGAACAGCTTAGTACTCAATTTGTACAATCTACAGAAATGATTTTGACATCTCGTCAAGATTATGAAAATCAACGAGGCCATATCTCACAAGATGATCCAAGTTGGGAGGCTTGGAGTCAGTGTTTTTTTGAATGGTTTTTATTTCAATGGACTATGGCTGATTCACAAAAACATCCTATTGATATAGCCATAGAAAAATCTAGTGATTCCACTATTTTGGAAGCCCTGAGAAATTCACATCATAGTTTGTTCTTTGTAGAAAAAATGACTAATAATGGACTCGAGATTGAAGATTTATTAACGAATGTTTCGTACAAAGTGTCAGAGGAGCGAACTTTGTATGGCATTGGAAAAAACGATGTTTTAGAGGCACGTATTGTGTCTGTTGATGGAAACAAATATTTTACGAAAGCGTTTTGGACCCATCCTTCAGGAACCAAAGGAATCATCAAAAAATATATTCAATGGCTTCGCACACAAAATATAACAGAAACGACAGAAATCATTGATCGCATAGCTCAGATTCGGGTTCTTGCTGAAAGATATCGTGATGTTCCTGCTATTAAAACCTATAAAAAAGCAGTGGCATTTAAAAATCCAATGGATTTGATGAAATAAAACATATTAATTGTCGACACTAATTTTTTTGAGATTACTGTCAATATGTAAAGGTGGTTCTGTTTTTTCTTTAATTTCATCTACAGAAATACCAGGAGCGATTTCGGTTAATACTAAACCGTTTTCAGTGACATTAATGATTGCCAAATCTGTAATAATTTGATTGACACACGAGACACCCGTTAACGGTAAGTCACATTTTGTTTTTATTTTGTAACTGTTATCTTTGCTCAAATGTTCTGTTAATACGATAACGCGTTTGATACCAGCAACCAAATCCATGGCGCCGCCCATGCCTTTAACGCGTTTACCAGGGATCATCCAATTCGCAAGGTCACCTTGTTCAGAGACTTCCATGGCGCCTAAAATACAGACATCGACATGGCCACCACGAATCATGGCAAAGGAATCAGAAGAAGAAAAAAACGAAGCTCCTTGCGCTTCTGTGATGACCTGTTTTCCTGCATTGATTAAATCGGGATCCTGATCTCCTTCATAAGGAAACGGACCAATACCGAGCATTCCATTTTCCGATTGAAGAATGACATGCTTATTTTGAGGAATGTAATTAGCTACTAACGTGGGAATACCGATCCCCAAATTCACATAGTGACCGTCTTGTAGTTCGTGAGCTGCACGTTTCGCCATTTGATCTCTTGAAAGT
>JABAAV010000078.1 GCA_014238595.1 Myxococcales bacterium
ACTTGAGGAAACGATAAGCGATTGTTGGTGTCAGCCTATCAATTTAGCTCCAACATCGGTGACGGAGAGCGGTTCGGGGAAGCTGAACATCGCTTAGGTGTCAGCCTATCAATTTAGCTCCAACATCGGTGACAGTGG
The DNA here is from genome assembly GCA_014238595.1 of Myxococcales bacterium. Classification (GTDB taxonomy): domain Bacteria; phylum Myxococcota_A; class Polyangia; order Haliangiales; family J016; genus JABAAV01. The sequence goes on from JABAAV010000078.1 coordinate 139, forward strand.
AAATGGTTTGTCAAGTAGTTTCTAAAAAAGTGTCAGCCTATCAATTTAGCTCCAACATCGGTGACCGCAAAGCTTTCAAATCTTTGTAAGCATTGCGATTTTTCGTCACCATGCGAGTATGCCTGAAATAATACCTTACGAGAGCCACTTAACAATAGATTCAAGCTTCTCAATTCCCAATAATACCAAAGAGTTCGAGCATTCCTGAATCCCTTCTTCATCACCTCCATGCTCGCAGAGATAATTGCAAAAATTATTAAGGAATTAGCTCTTTTTCCTGGGTCATCTCGAATGTCAACTGGATCAAACATATATTCTTGTGGCGGCCGTTCTGTGTCACACTCCTTACATTGGGGCAAAATTAATCGACTCTGCGGTGCTAAACTCATTGAAGAGGAAGACACATGCCGCAGGTACTTATCTCCTGTAGAGATGAAAAAGAGTGTATTGTTTCCTTGAACAAAAGTCAAACAATGACAATACCGCTATCCTGTTCAGGAAGTGATTGACCGATAAATGTGACCATTTGGCGAACCTCCTTCTCATTAGAACCAAGATTCATAAATATTACTTGATCTTCTTTCTGATTAATCTGTTCTTCAAGCTCCGTTTGTAATCGAACACGATCAATGGATTTGAGCGTACAAAAAAAAACTGAATATTGCCATGCTTCACCATAGCCTTTAAGTACCTTGTTAACATGCTGAAGTCGTTTCGGATTTTTAATATCATAACAAACAAGATAACATCGACGCATACATACCTCTCATCATTTATCGCGTGGTTAAAAACGTCAAAGAAGGAACATCGTCCATGATCCAACTCGCAATCATCCTCGCGTGCAACACAATCATACGCCGGTAGCTCAAGCGATATTCAAATACTGGATGAGTAATCTCGGTATCCATTCTTCTTCCAAGGGCATTGAAAAAGCTTCGTCTTCCAGCGTCTGTGAATAAACAGCCAGAATCAGTGCGCTGAAAATGTTTCTCGGTTAATTCTCCTCGATTAAAACATGAAATAGCTACAGAATCTCCAATTAATGGTCGAAACGGTTCCATAAGATCAAGTGCGAATGCAGGACGCCCAGGCTTTGATACATGAAATCCTCCTATGGAAGGTTCCAATCGTGCCAATCGTAACGCTGTCACGCATTCATGAGTCAGCATGGAGTATGCCATCGACAAACAAGCATTGATTGGGTCAGGTGGTGGACGACGTTTTCTGCCATTTGCCTTAAATTCCATCGCTAACGATTCTTTGAACATTCCCGAAAAATACCTAAAGTAGATAGCAGCAGCATGACCTTCATGTCCACGCACCGAATCTATTGAATGTGCCTCTGCTGCATGCTTTGCTTCTTTCGCTAGATCAACAACAATCTGTTTTGGCAAATCAGAATGATTGCGTAGAAGCAGTGTTCGTTGATTTATAATTTTAGCTGATACAAGAGCACGTGCAAGTTCAAGACATGGTTTCAAGTTATCGAATTTTCTAACCTGCATTTTACGCACTACAGCACTGACTGAATCAAGCGGATCGATCATTGCAATCAAACGCCCTGCTGGCGATAAAAATGCAACAGGGATATTCTTGTCAGCAAGAACACGAATAGCCTGTGTCGTTAATTGCACTGCACCAAGTAACGACAGACTTTCAAGTTTTGCAAGAGGCATTGTTTTAACAATAGTACCATTTTTATCCGTGAACTTAAGCTCCATGCCACGGACACCAACTTTAACACCGTCTCTTTGAGCCACAACATGAATTCCATCATCACGTGGTGGCCAAATTTTTCTTGGTGTTAACTGATTCTTTGTATGTTGTACGCGTTGATAATTAACTTCATCTGGTAAACATACAGGCTGAAGTGAACACTTTGGACAGCGTGAATCATTAATCAACGGAAGAGGTCGTGAACCTTTGGCACAGTGTTTTGCGTCTTTAAAAGTTTTCAATGATTCGCGTTTGAGAGCATCATCAACGAGAATTCTCAAACGATATTTTTCCGCCGCATAATAAATAATCGCTTCACACACCGTATAGCCAGCATCTTCAAGTAGTAATGCTTGTAACCCCACTTGAACACGATCTGTAGGCCACGCTTCCCGCGTCACATGTGAGCGTTTTTCCACATCCGCCTGAATATCTAAACTGATCGTGCTACGTTTAGAACGACCTTTACGGTATTCAATGGGCACCGCACTGTGATCCGATATTTCCGCTAAATCCAGTGTTGCAGTGAGACCGAGAGATTGACTTGTTAAGACTAAACTTCGGACGATAGTCGGTCGTTCGGAATTCGTATCGCGATTTGGCTGATTTTTTTTAATGATGCTGGATTTGTCTACGTGTTTATGAACAGCCAATCCTTTTTCTGTATCATCACTTGGAACAAAAATGCCTTCCACTTGCATATAATAAAACAGCCGAGGACAATATGCATATTCTGCCACATTCCGAGCAGACCAAAAGCTTTCATCGGTCATAATATCTTATCTTTGGCTTATCAATCAAAATTAAATCATTTCGATTCTTTAACCATCATCTAAGCTAGACAGACACTCAGCTTGTCGCCGCAAAATGTTTGTGATTATCCTAGCTTTAACTCCATTCCAATAGGGGCTCCACTCATACCACTTGCCATCTCGTAATGAACCTTCGGAAACATCACGCCAAAGATTAATAATCTCTTTTTGTTTTGCCGCTTTTTTAGCATTTTTCAAATTTGTCCTAGAAATTTCCATCGCTTCTTCCGTGATTTTCACCTCTTTTATAGCATTTTCTTTTGTGATGTTTCCTTTGCCTTTTTCTGAATTCTTCAAAATTTTCTTTGCGTTGTCCAATGCGCTTTTAGCGTTGTTCTTTCTCTCTCCAGCATCTTTGACAGATTGATCATCACCTAATTTTCTAGGCTTACCCTTGTTTGAATAATAACTGCCGTCCACTGCAACCTTCCAATCGATCAAACACGTTGATCCATTGATAATCTCTTTGTTCACAACACGCCATCCATTCCCATCAAGATTTGCAGGAACATACCACCAGTGACCAGACCAGTCGGGATCAATAATTGCGCGCAAGCCTATGTTAGCAGCAGCATTCAAATCAGCTTGAATGCCTTTAGAAGCAGAAGATTGGCGACTAGAAGAAACAAATATATCACCACCTTTAGATGGAATTCTGATAGGTCTAGCTTGCTTCCGAGCATCGTCATTTTTGTTTTGCCATTGTGTGTTCAAATCACATAAAAATCGTTCTTCTTCAGTACCTTTGCCCTTATCCAATTTTTTCTGCGCCTGCTTAACCTGTTTTTGACACCATGAAGACGGATCCATAAATTGTGTTACGGGGATATCTTGACAACGAATACCTGCAGCACCTGTGCGTGAATCTTGCTGTGATGTATAGCGTGGTGAAATTTCTCTAAAATGCAATCCATTCAATTGACAAGCCTCTTCTAAATATTTTTTAACTTTAGCTGACGACCATGTCATGATTTGTCGGTTTTCTCTCCGTGTGCGAATTTCTTCTGGTCGATAGTTTTTAAGATTTTCAATAATAATAGCTTGACAAGGATCATCAACACGTTCACATGGTCGTTTACGATCTTTGATTTTTGTGAATGATTTCATACGTCCAAGACCTAATGCTGCTTCTGTGATTCTACTTGAAAGTTGTTTGATACGCTGATCTCGTAAATGCTCCATCGTATCCAAAATCCTTTGTCCAAAACCACGAAGGTCGTCTTGACCTTTGAGGGGAATATTTTTTCTGATATCTTTCGGTTCTGGACGCATAAAAAACGATTTTTGGATCTGATAAAGCGATTTAATCGTAGCAATTCGATTCAGAGATAATCCACCTCTATAACGAATAGTCATATCATTCTTCTTCGCCCCTCGTGGTAAAATCCAGTCACGGAGCCAGCGTAGATGTTTTTGAATACACTTATCTTTTTGAATCCACAAAATCGTCAACTGACAATGGAGTTTCATTCTCAGAGGTTTGTTTTGTTCCAATGATTTCGCCACCGCATTCAATTGATCTCGGGCTTCTTTTTGATTTTTCTTGCGTTCTTTAGAAGAACTAGCTTCATCTATACTCTCTGGAGCTTTGTACCCAGACAAAGTAACAATATGATCATTCCACAATTGTTTCAATTGATCGTTGGGCTGTGGATTATCACCAAACAATCCATACCAAGCTATCAAAGCATCCTGAAGTAGTGCGACATGTACGTCCTTGTCCTCGGCAAGATCTTGTTCTTGATCGCCTGGAAGATGTTTCTTCGTTGCTGTTAAATTATAGGCAATCTTAGCTACGATGGCATGCTTGTTGATTGCCTTCCGCATGGTGTTAACGGTGTTTTGCATCAAAACATCAATACCAAGTGAACGTTTTGATGGTGTCTGTATGCCCAGCTGTTTTTCAAATTCTTCAACGTTTTTTATTTCTTCAGCGGTGGCCTTTCGAGCATCTGCTTCTTCCCCTTGAAGTTTGATGAAAAATTGACGATCCAACCGTGCCCAAGGGGCAGGGTGCGTTGTTCTATCTGGCAATACATTCGATCCAATACGACGATAAACAACAGTTTGTTCGACATCAATTTCTATGCCTTTTCTTTGTTTCTTCACTGTTTTTTTCAAATGAAGATAAAGATCCTCTTCTTTGGGAGCGGGATGGTTAAATTTTTTACATGCTTCATTAATCTGCTCAGTACTCAATGTTTCCCATACCGCACACGCAGCGGCATAACGATGACCCAAATCCACAGAAAGCACACGCAACCCAGACAAACGAGATAACATGAGTCGAGCTTGACCTTTTCGACCTTTATTAATTGCAGCATGAGGATAATATTTAGGATCTATGCTCAATTCATGTTTTGCTGCAAAATCACACCATGGACCTTGTGGTTGCAGATTTGGAGAAAAAGTTACGAACCAGCGAATACGATCTTTCATATTTTGTATCTGGGACACATACTTCTCTTTCGTATCTTTGGTTGCCAATTTGTCTGTTATTGCAGCGATCGCTTCCAATTGCCGCCTCGGTGCTTGTAATCGACCATTCCACTGTTTCTGTTCAAAAAGATCCGCAATGATGACTTTATTATTTAAAGGTACATTCGCGGCTGCACGTCCTAATCTATCCGCACGAGTTACGGTTATTGGCGAAGGTTCATTTGATGAGTCTTCGTTGATGACGCTTTTTTGATCCAGTGCGAAATCTTGGGTTAATTTCTTGGAATGCCACAACAAATCGTTTTTTTTCATGCTACTGCCATCCCAAAGCGTCATTGTCAGCCCTCGTAGTTCTGAAAGGCGATCGATTTCATCTTTTGCTTGATCTCTTTCTTTCGTTGCTTTTTCCCATTTCTTCTTAGCTTTGAGTTCTTTTTTTTGTTCTCTACATTGTTCCAAAACATGTTCGGCCTCATCTAACATTGTTTGTTTTTTAAACAATTTTTCTTTAGCTTTAGACATTTTATGTGCCGCTTCTAGAATCGAAAAATCAATGCCCCAGCGGCTTGTACCAAAATCACAAAATATAGGATGTCGAAACATATCTGGATGACGATAGGCTGGTACTTTAAAGTGTCGTTTCTTAAATTCTGCTTCAGTTACCTCAACATAATCTTCTAACCAGTCAATTTCACTAGACACATCTTTGTCTTTGCGCCATACACATTGAGCCTTATCTTCAGCAAGAGCTTCGAATAATCCGATATCGCCAAACTTATCGATCGTCGGATCCGCTTGTAATATTTTTGCGGCTTCAATTCGATCGTCATAGGTTTTGCATGTGTTCTGATTCCATTTAACAACAATTTTTTTCCACCCACCCAATGCTTTTGGGCGAATATGATATGGTTCCACAGCACCCAATACATCGGAACGTTCTTTGCAGTATGAGTCCAACCATGTTTTCACTGAATCTGGAATATTGTCTTTTTTCTTAATATTCTTATCAAATTTACGACGTTCTGCTTCGCTACGTTTGATCCAGCTATGATTCATAGATACTCGTCGAGCGGCATGGTCAAGCATGACATTGATTGCATCAATCCTAGCTGTACCCCATTTATAATCGGCAGCATATTGTGCATAATCGTTCACTGGAACAGATTTGTTATCGCTATCAACTCGATAAGTAATTTTACAAGCATATTCAACATCATCTAAAATAGCATTAGCGTAAGGTCGTTCACCTGGTTTCTTTGATTGGTCATCAACAAAGCTCATGGCACTGTTTTTGAGTTTTAAACAATCCTCTTTAGTGAACTCGTTCAAGTCATCAATTTTTTTGAACAATGTCTGTGTTTTATTAGGACGACCTTGTGTTTTAATAAGAGTGAGAATGCCTTTTAGATCTCGTGATATTGGATTAAATTCTTGAAGATAATCAACAAGACCTTCAATAGCGTCGTGTCCATTTGTGTAAGTGATAGCACTTGTCTCGTCAGCCCATTGTGCTATTTTTCTGTAGATAGGTTCTATGCTCTCACGATCTGTCTTTTGGCCAGTGCCAAAGCAGGTGCTAAGCCATTGCCTTGCTTCTTGAACAAGCTCTTTAGATTCGGGTGTATCTTTATTTTTGCTTATATCTATAGGTGCCAGATACTTAGCCTCATTTTCAAATAAAGTTTTAATCAAAAATTCTTTCACAGCATCACCGGTGTGTAACGATGGAATTTGATCACACGCAGTATCGTATGCCTTGCTTCTATTGATCCATACAGCATCGTTACGAATTTCTGCCTTCAAAGACGCTTCGCAATCTTTGATCCATTCCTCAATTTGATTATCTTCAAAACCTTTAGTCTTTAAGATTTCTTTGAACGCCCCGATAACCTTATCATTATCATTTCGCTTGTTCGAAATTTCTTTACCATCCGATATAATAAACTTCTCGGGAGAGCCTTGTCTTGACTCCACTGATAACCAAGATAGAGCTAACAGAATACGTCGTTCCTTGCGCTCCTCATCCGTTGGATCGCGGGCGAGTTTTCCATTTTTATCTTCCAATTTAGCCTCCACCAAGGAGGGATCCAGACCACCACGCAGTGTGAGTAACCAATCACCAAACACTTTGGCTCCCTTGTTCACTGCCTCGTGAGTTTCCCAGAGTGCGGTTCGCCAAGAGCTATCTCGACGATCCATGCCTTGCAATCGAAGCGTATAAGCACGTTGAGTAGTTTTGATTTTCTTTTTCTTCTCAGATTCCATTTTTTTAGATTCCTTTGATGGCATCATCAGTATCATCATTTGCAATTGATGTAATCAACAATATCTATACGGGACTGAGATTATCATGTTTTTTGCATAAATCTCATCTTTTTCTGAAAGTTTCCACATTGACCATTTCTTAATAATATAATAGCTATATGGATTTGAACCTATTGAGGAAACCAAAATCCAATGATCGGCATTTTCTGTCACC
>JABAAV010000079.1 GCA_014238595.1 Myxococcales bacterium
GCATCGGCATCACAGCCTTCAATCAAAAACCACCCTGTATCATCGGTCACGGCATGACGAAAACCTACAATGTCATTGCCGACAGACACTTGAACACCGACTAATGGTGCTGTCGTGTGAGCATCAAGAATTTGACCACGTAATGATGCATCATCATCAGAATGAGGGGCTTGGGTGTTGTCATCAAGCTGACATGCCGATCCGATATAAAGGACGGCGAACATCATCAATAACCATAGCTTATTTTTGCCGATGTGATTCATTAGGTACCCCTTAGGTATTAAATAAATTTAATAATGAAAATATTTTACAGTGATCACGTGATCATGTCTAGCCTGCTTGAATGTCTCGAATGTTCAATTAAACCAACGGTTTGCTGTCCAAGGATGCTTGTTGTGCAAGCGATTGTGTGTAGAAACATTTCAACAACAGCGCATTATAAGATTCGAGCCTAGGACAACGAATCGTGGTGTGCGTCAGAAGTTCAATCGTATTTGCAGTGCGATAATGTGCAAAATGATTTTGAAACACATGATGTTGATGCAATTTTCGTATGGCGGTGTCCAGTCTAGGACGTGTTAAGGAATCATGGTTGACATCCATCACATCGACATCATTTTTAATGCATTGTATGAGTGTTTTTGAAGGCAAGGGATTTGGATCAACGAGATGGAATATTTTATGTGTTGCATCGATGTGATTTGAAAGATGATAGCCTGCTTCTAAAATATAATTTATCGGTGTAACGGGTATCGAATGTGTTTTGATAAACGTATTTAACAAATTGATGCCCAAGGAAGAATGAATAATTTGTGCGAGCAAATAATAAAGACCACAATATGAGCTCGATAGCCCTGTCGTACTATCCCCGACAATGTTTGACACACGAAAAATTGTTATGGGTAATGTTGTCATATTTGATGTCACTGTCTGTTCTGCTTTAGACAAGGTTTCTTCTTGTTTGGTATAAAATCCATGATCATCATCGGTGTGTATTGTTTCATCAATCACGCCCATTTGTTTTCCGAACACACAGATTGATGACCAATAACAAATGCGTGTTAAATGGATTGATTTGCGTGCTAGATGAATGAGTTCATGTGCTGCAGCGGTAGGTTTGTGATCAGGTTTGATGTCGTCGGATTCTAGTTTAGCCAGATCATGGACATGATGTATCAGCGTTATTGTTTCAGTGAGTGTTTGGAATTCATCTGAAGACAGTCCCATGTTGAGGTAACTGCTGTCTCCTATGAGGATGGTGATACGCGATGGATCATGTTGTTGTGTGATGAATTGATGAGCGGCATCTTTATGCAATGTGGGTGTTAGAAGAACAATAGATGCAGAGGGTTCGTTCTTGATGAGGTGAGTACACAAATCGCGAGCAACGATGGATGGAAATCCTGTGATTAGTATCGTATTTAACATGAGCGTTCTTGATGGGTGATTGTTTTTATAATCTCGAGTACTTGCTGCTCTGTGTTTTGCAATGACTTTGAATTGTCAATGACATAATCAGCGCGTTCAATTTTATCTTTTAAAGGCAGTTGAGAATCCAGTCGATTGTCAGCTTCCTGTGCTGTGAGTGTATTGCGATTCATCAGGCGCTCTTTTTGAATATGTCGAGGTGTGGCAACGACAATAATGGCTGTCAGCCAGTGTGTCATGTTGTTTTCAATGATCAGGGCAGCTTCATACAAAATTGCAGGGTGGTGTTGAAGTTGCGTGATTTGTCGCTGACATTCCATGATAATTTTAGGATGTGTGATGGCATTGAGTTTGTCTCTGGCACTTTTATCGGTAAACACAAGATCGCCCATAGATTTTCGATCCAGTTGTCCATCGGCAGTTAAAACATGGTCGCCAAATGTTTCAACCATGTGCTTTAATGCAGTACTGCCTTGTTTGACAATATCACGAGCAATCAAGTCTGCGTCTATCAAGGGTATCCCCTGTTTGACGAACATTGCACCTACGGTACTTTTTCCACTTGCAATGCCTCCTGTTAATCCATAAATACGCGACATAGTCATTTTAAATTACTTGTTTGGTTTTGAAATGGAAAGAATGCGATGCCACAATGTTTGTATGCCTTCTTTTGAAAGTGATGAGAATAAAACAGGTGCTTGTTTCATGTTGAGCTGATGTTGTAATGCCATGCTGGCAGGTTTTTGTTTTGATTTAGAGAGTTTGTCTGCTTTTGTGATGACAGGGATGATTGGGATATTGCGCTCAGATAACCATGATAGAAGATCGGATTCTTCGATTTCAATATGACGTCTTACATCAATCAATAATAACGTGGCGTAGATATCACGTTCGAGATAATTTTGTACGAGTGTTTGCCATGTAGAACGTTCCTGTTTTGATATTTTGGCATAGCCAAATCCAGGTAAATCAACAAAAGCCAACATTGAACCTCTATTGGGTGTGATGTGAAACCAATTGATTTGACGTGTTCGTCCAGGGGTTCGGGATGTGCGTGCGAGATTATTCGTGTTGGTTAATGCATTGATGAGTGTTGATTTACCCACATTGGAGCGACCAATAAATGCAATTTCAGGCAATGTTTGTTTTGGAAAATGCTGTTTATCTGTTGCAGCAGTGAAAAATGTGGCACAGTTGGCTCGTATCATGATTGATTGAAATGCTACTATAAAAAAGTACGAACCCTAAAGCGTTTGGATTCGATACTACTATCTATGACGTCATCTTCATCATACTGTCAGGGTATTGTACATGGTTGTGTTGAATCTAATAGCAAGGATCCCCATAGAAACTCGTATCATGTTCATAGTCGAACAAAGCCGTTTGTTTTGGATACGGATAATATTATCGAAGAAATATCTGATCGTTGTTGTATCACTCAACGGTTAATGACGCTTGCTACAACAGAATTACGAGAATTTCGTGTCAGTTCAGCCTATATCGATCGACTCGCCAATGACATTGCAACATATAAAACACATAACGTTGATCAAGCCATTACGATTGCATGGCAATCAGCGTATGGTGCTCATATTGAGGTAATCAGTCTGGGACAACGTCATATTACGGTTAATATTGTTGTTGAACACAAACGATATTATCAGATGATACGAAGAGGAGAGCAAGATCTGTTGAGGCAATTGAATAACCATCGGCTCTCAATCGCTCATATTACGATTGAGTTGGTTTGCAGAGATGAACAATCTATGCATGATAGCTTGTCATGAATTCATTAGCAGGACAGTGGGAGCCCATAGATTGGTCATGTTTTCCGTGTGTTGGTAAGGCAGATCAACGGTTATTGCATCAGCTGTTGTCTCGTTGTGGAAATTTTTTATCGGAAACGAATGAGCTTATTATGCTTGATCGAGGTCGCATTATACCGTGGAATCAAACACAATGGGATAAACTTGTTGGTGAATCAACGAATATGGTGTTTCGCATTTATCGAGACAGTGACACCTATGGGTTTGTGGTTGTTTCAGGAACGATCGCTGCTGCATGTACCTATGCGTTGTTCAATCACGATGTCCAAGAAATTTCTGCGATACGTCATGCAACATCAGCAGAGCGTGCAGTGGTTACGATGCTTATTTCACAATGGGTGGTCAATACACTGGGTCATGATGTGAGAATCTCTTTTGAAAGCACGCATGAACATGACCGATCAATCGATACCACCGATACGCTGTGGGTTGAATCTTCTGTGGTTACACATGGCATTCATGCTGTTCTTGTGATGGCTGTCTCTGTTTGCGCTGTCACCAAAATAACATGTAGACAAACCATGACTTTAGATAATCAATGGGAACAGGCTGGATATCGTATGGATGGCGACAAAATAACAGCCGATGTCGTTTTTGGACGAAGTTTGGTTGCATTAAACGATGTCCGATCGCTTGTTGCAGGGGATATTGTTGTGTTGGATCAATGGGTGGCTGAAGATGAAGGCCATTTGATTTTAGGTGAAGGTATTGTCGAGCTCAAATGTCATGATCATCAAATTACTGTTTGCAGTCGTTATCAACGTGTCAATACGCACAAAGGAATCACTATGGACTCAAAATTAGCAGAAGATATGAACGTAGAGATGGTATGTAGGCTGGGTCAAGTATCACTTTCGGTACATGACGCACTTTCTTTAAAGAAGGGCGATGTTTTTTCTATGGAAAAGCCCGTTGAAGGACTGGTTGATGTTGTGATTGGTGGTCGTTTGATTGGACAAGGTGAACTTGTCAACATAGAAGGTGAAATGGGTGTTCGTTTGTTGGAATTGTTTTCTGATCCAACCGTATAACCAATGACGAATAACGACAGAGAGTTCTCTTTGTATTGTTCTTTACGATTGTTTTAGGTTGTGATAGGCAAGCATTCTTGTGCCTATTTACGAATATCAATGTCAACAATGCAATGAGACTTTGGAAGTCATCCAAACGATCCGGGATGCCAAAATCACTGAATGTAAAAAATGTGGTGGTGTGTTAGAAAAGCTTGTATCTGCGGCGATGTTTCAATTTAAAGGCGGTGGTTGGTACAAAGATTTATATGCATCTTCAAAACCAGAAACAGCAGACAAAGAATCAAAAACAAAGGCTGTGAGCAAAGATTCAACCTCTGAGACATCATCTGAGACATCGGGTCAAAAATCAGATGTCAAAACGAGTTCTCCTCAACCATCAAAAACAGTGTCCAACAAAGACTCTGGAACTAAGGGCAATTGAGTTGGCGATTGTTCTAGATGGTAAAACTCTTGCGCAAGACACGTTAGTTCAATTAAAACAGTCTGTAGCGCAGCTGTATTCAGACAGTGACCAGACCTTTATTCCGAGGTTGGCGGTGGTTTTGGTGGGTGATGATCCTGCGTCACATCTTTATGTTAAAAACAAACAGCGCCATGCCAAAGAGATAGGCATTGACACTGTGTGTCACCGTGTTGATGCGATGATTACGCAAGAAGAATTAATTGCGTTCATTGAAACACTCAATGATGACAAAGATATTCATGGTATTTTGGTGCAATTACCCGTTCCGAAACATATTGATGCACAACGAGTGATTCGAGCCATTCGTCCCGATAAAGATGTCGATGGATTACATCCTCACAATGTTGGACTGCTCGCTTGGGGCAATCCAACATTCATTGCAGCAACACCTCAAGGTGTGATGCGTCTTCTTGAATTTGCCGATTGTCCTTTTGAAGGTGCGCGTGCAGTTGTTGTCGGGCGTAGCATTCTCGTAGGGCTCCCGATGACATTGCTTCTGGGTGCACATAACGCCACAGTGACACTGTGTCATTCATACACATCTAATCTGCCAGAGATCATTGCTCAGGCTGATATTGTCGTGACCGCTGTTGGTCAACCAGAAATTATTCAAGGTCATTGGATTAAACAGGGGGCTTATGTCATCGATGTCGGTATTTCGAGACAGCCTAATGGCCATCTCATTGGGGATGTTGCGTTTGAAGAAGCATCAACACATGCTCAAGTCATTACATCTGTCATAGGCGGTGTTGGTCCGATGACTGTGGCATGTATGTTAGAAAATACAGTGAAAGCAGCGACAGCGTTTTATGAAAAATTATAATAATTTTTCTAACAGTCTATCGAGGTCGTCTAATGATTTATAGTGGACAGTAATTATTCCACCTGATCCTTGTTCTTTGATCGTTGTTGTGGATCCGAGGGTTTTTGTGAGTTTATCTTCCAAGCTGCTTAATGATACGGATTTCACTGGTTCTTTACGGGGTGTTTTAGGTTTTGTCAGTGCTTCAGTGGCACGTACAGACAAGCCTTTTTTGACAATGTTGCGTGCGGTTTCAACCATGGTTGCTGCGGTGTCAAGGGACAGTAAAGCTCTGGCATGTCCCGTAGAAATTAGACCTTCTTTGAGCATGTGTTGTACGTCAACAGGAAGATGCAAGAGGCGAAGCATATTTGCGACTGTGGTACGATCTTTGCCTACGCGTTGTGCGATTTGTTCTGGTGTGTAATTAAAATCAGCAGATGTTAGTCGGTGATAGGATGTGGCTTCTTCAATGGGGTTTAGATTCTCGCGTTGAATGTTTTCAATCAATGCTTGTTCAAATCTGTCCGTTTCTGACAACTCACGAATAACAACAGGGACATTTTTCAACCCTGCGGCAGTAGCAGCACGCCAGCGACGTTCACCTGCAATGAGATGATATCCTCCTTGAGATCGTGGTGATACAATGAGTGGTTGTATAATTCCATAGGTACGAATTGAGGCAGCTAATTCATCTGTTTTATCATCATCAAAATGCTGTCTTGGTTGTTCAGCGTTTGTATGTATTTCTTCAATCAGTACAGATTGTGGATGATGTTTTGACGGTGGTTGTTTCGATGTCGTTTTTTGCGGTGATGTTTTTGTTGTGTCAGGGAGAAGTGCGGAAAGACCGCGACCTAAGCTTGGACGTTTTGCTGTGGGTGTCATAATAGAAAGACCTTATCGTTGTTGTTTTTCAATGTATTCTTGAGCGAATTTAAAATATCCTTTACAACCTGTTGAGTGTAAATCATAAAGCAAAATAGGTTTGCCATGGGATGGTGCCTCAGAGAGTCTCACATTTCTGGGGATACGTGTAGAAAACACATGATGACCTAGATGCGTTTGCACTTCATGTTGTACCTGTTTCGATAAATTCGTTCGATCATCACACATGCAGAAGATCACCCCATCAATATGCAAACGAGGGTTATATTTCTGTTGTATGTTGGTGACTGTTTTCATTAATGCCGATAATCCTTCTAATGCAAAGTATTCTGCTTGCATGGGAACAACGATGCTGTCTGCGGCTACCAATGCGTTGAGTGTTAAAATACCCAATGCAGGGGGACAATCAATCACAATATAATCATACTGATTACGGACAGATTCCAATTTTTGTGACAACACATATTCTCTTTGGTCGGTCGTGATGATTTCAATCTCTGCGCCCACGAGATCAATGGTCGCAGGTACAAGGAATAATGTAGGAATCTCCGTAGAATAGACACAATCTTTTAATGCGCTTTCGTTGACGATGGCATCGTAGATAGACCTCTGAACGCGATTGCTTGAATAGCCTACACCTGAAGAGGCATTGCCTTGTGGGTCAAAATCAACCAATAAGACACGATATCCCGCGGCGGCAAGCGACGCACTGAAATTAATTGCAGTAGTCGTTTTGCCCACGCCACCCTTTTGGTTGGTTATGGCGATAATATGAGCTTTGGTTTGAGGCGATTGAGTGTGATTAGATGATGGTTGCATGGTTGAGATAGGGAGATACCGATTTTTAAGCCTTATGTCTAT
>JABAAV010000007.1:0-304 GCA_014238595.1 Myxococcales bacterium
GAATTAGAACAAATCTTACTTAAAAAATTCAAACATCGACAAATGTCAAATATCAAAGGAGATAAGTTGGATGGCTATACTGAGATTTTAGGTTTGAGTTCAGAAGATATTATTGAATTAAAAAATATTTTTAAAATATTTAAATAATTCAAACTTTTCTATAGTGACTTATGAAACGCAATAGTTACCTTAGTGTGTAGTAATCTGTGTAATATTTTTTTAAAAAAACCTAATAAAAAACAATAGCTTAAAAAATTAGATTTAGAAAGTTGAAATCCTAAAATCCAGTGTTTATAAGAGTTTC
>JABAAV010000007.1:314-32057 GCA_014238595.1 Myxococcales bacterium
AAACCCATCTTCGCAATTTTCTCATCATGCTCTTTGGTAGTTTCTCCTTTAGCTACCATAGATCCGACTCCTTTATTACCCCTATAAAAACACCTTGGATCATTCCCACTCAATAGTGCCAGGAGGTTTAGAGGTAATGTCATAAACAACGCGACCGATGCCTGAAACTTCATTCGTGATACGTCGTGAAATTGTTTCGAGGACATCAAACGGAAGTCTTGCCCAATCGGCGGTCATGCCATCAGTCGAGGTGACAGCACGCAGAGCAATGGTTTCATCATAGGTACGTTTATCGCCCATGACACCAACAGATTTCGTGGACAAAAGAACGGCAAAAGCTTGCCATAATGAATCATACAAATCTGCCTTGATTATTTCTTCTAAAATAATCGCATCAGAATCACGTAATTTTTCAAGTCGAGCAGCAGTGACTTCACCGATACATCGAATCGCTAACCCAGGACCGGGGAACGGTTGGCGCATGACCATGGATAAAGGTAATTCCATTTCTATACCAAGTTTGCGTACTTCGTCTTTATAAAGCTCTCGTAATGGCTCCACTAAAATAAGGTTCATGTTTTCAGGAAGACCACCAACATTATGATGAGATTTAATCATTGATGCAGGTCCTGAGGTTGCGACAGATTCAATCACATCAGGATACAAGGTGCCTTGGACTAAAAACTTCGCATCAGATAGTTTGTTTGCTTCTTCTTCAAACACATAAATAAATTCATTGCCAATGATTTTTCGTTTTGCTTCAGGATCGATGACCCCTTTAAGTTTCAATAAAAATCGCTCGGCGGCATCCACAACAATCAATTGCAGATTGAGATGTGCATTAACCATCGATTCAATTTGCTCTCGTTCACTACGACGAAGCAATCCATTGTCGACAAAAATACAGGTGAGTCTCTCTCCAATGGCACGATGAACGACAGAGGCGGCTACCGAAGAATCAACACCGCCTGATAAACCACAAATAACATTACCTTCACTGCCGACATGCTCTTTCGTTTTTTTCAGCTCGTCTTGTAAAAACTGCGTCATGTTCCATTCTTTACGAGACCCACAAATATCAACAACAAACCGTTCAATAATCATATTGCCATACATCGTATGTGACACTTCAGGATGGAATTGCAATGCATATAATTTTTCAGATTCATCGGCAAACGCAATGAATGGACAGTCATCGCTTTTTGCAATCGGTATAAAATCTTTGGGCAATTCCGATACAGAATCACCATGTGACATCCATACTGACGTGGTCGGTTCAATCGGAATATCAACAAACAACTGCGTTGATGACATAATGGTCATTTGAGTACGTCCATATTCGCGGTGTGACGATCCAACAACTTTTCCACCAAAGAATTTGGCCATCAATTGAGCACCATAACAAATACCCAAAATAGGAATGTTTAGATCAAATAATTCAGGAGAAACCGTTGGAGCATTTTCGCCCAACGTAGAATCAGGGCCGCCCGACAAAATAATGCCACGTGGATTCATGGCACGAATCTCATCGATAGATAATGTGTAAGGTTTAACTGCAGAATAGACCGATTGCTCACGAATACGTCGCCCAATAAGCTGCGTATATTGCGAACCAAAATCTAAAACGAGAATAGTATCGTGATTCATTGCGATGTCGTTCATCGGTTATGTACGATAATTGGGTGCTTCTTTGGTAATAATAACATCATGAACATGGCTTTCTTTGAGTCCCTGACTTGTCACCCGTACAAATTGTGTCTTTTGAGCAAGGTCTTCAATGCGATGACATCCCGTATAACCCATGGAAGAACGAAGGCCTCCAATTAATTGATAAATCGAATCGGCTAATGGACCTTTGCTAGGAACACGTCCTTCAATACCTTCGGGAACTAACTTTTTCAATGATTCAACATCGCTTTGGAAATATCGATCGCGTGATCCACTACTCATCGCTTCAATCGATCCCATACCACGATATAATTTATAACTTCGCCCTTGATATAAAATGGTTTCACCTGGGGATTCATCGGTTCCAGCAAACAACGATCCAATCATGACCGATTGTGCACCTGCGGCTAATGCTTTTGCAATATCACCCGAACTGCGTATGCCACCATCGGCAATAATAGGAATACCAGCATCACAAGCAACTTTGGAACAATCCATAATTGCCGTAAATTGCGGAACACCAACACCAGCAACAACACGCGTCGTACATACTGAACCAGGACCGATGCCTACTTTAACGCCATCAACACCGGCGTTGATTAAATCTTTAGTCCCTGCTGCTGTCGCAACATTGCCTGCAATCACAGCAAGCGTATTGTAGGTTTTTTTAGTTTGTTTCACCGCTTCAATCACAGATTTCGAATGACCATGTGCTGTATCAATCACCACTAAATCACACCCTGATTCAATTAATGCGGCAAGCCTATCTTCTCTGTCAGGTCCAACACCAATAGCAGCCGCCACACGCAAGCGTCCTAAATCATCTTTGACAGCATGAGGATAGGCTTCTGCTTGTTCTAAGTCTTTACTGGTAATCAGTCCGCGTATCTTGCCGTCTTTAGCAATAACGATAAGTTTTTCGATGCGATGTTTGTGAAGCAATGTTCTACATTCATCACGCGTCACACCTTCTGACACGGTCACTAATTGACGAGTCATGACATCCGAAATCTTTTTGTTAAGATTTTTTTCAAAACGAATGTCTCTGTTTGTGACAATACCTACAGGCAAATTAGTGTTATCCACCACGGGCAATCCACTAATATTATTGTCATGCATCATGTCTAAGGCAACGGATAATATTTGATCAGGACCGATGGTCACGGGATCAACAATCATGCCCGATTCGTTTTTTTTGACACGCAACACTTCACTGGCTTGTCGTTCAATGCTCATGTTTTTGTGAATCACACCCATGCCACCATGTCTTGCCATCGTAATGGCAGTCGCGGCTTCTGTGACTGTATCCATAGCGGCACTAATCAATGGAATCCCCAAAGACACATCCTGTGTCAACGATGTTTCAACATTGACATCACGTGGAAGAATGTCACTGGCCGCAGGAATTAATGACACATCATCAAATGAAAGTCCGTCACGCAATTTTTCATCCAGCATTTAATCTAGCCTCCAAGATAGAACGTGCTATAGTACGTTTTTTGCTGGATGGAAACCTATTTCCCGTCTCAGTCATGCAAAGCTTGCTCATGCAGCGTCATTTATCTCATTTTTTCGATATTCGAACATTATTAGGAGCCTTTTTAGGCACATTCTTTGGTGTGTGGATCTCTTTTTGTGCCAATTATTATTTTATGTACACCATGGGGTTTACCCCATTGCTTATTGGCCTGTTTGTCGGTATCGGAATCAATAAATTTCGTGTCGTTGAGCCACACAAAGGGCATTATGTCATCGCGATCACCTTTGTTTTGATTGGCATTTTATTGACGACCTATGGCAATTATTTAACCACAAAAACAGCCGCAAAAAACACAGCACGTCAGCAGCTTTTAACCAATGAAACCTATCAAGATCTATCCCAAGAACAGCTCAATACTATGGTCAACAGCTATTACAAAGATCAGTTTGAACAGCACACTTATGTCTATTTTTTGACAAAGAATACAAAAACAATTCTCTTTGAACTCGTTTTTGTGAGCTTGGGAATCTTTTATGCATGTACGCTCCAGAATCGTAAAAAACATATTAAATCTTAGCCATTTTTGTGATTGTTAGTTTTGGAAACTATATACAATGTTCCCCAAAGTTAAATATCCTTAACAATCAATCAGAGGATCCTTATGGGGAGGGGGAGGGACATGCAATGCCCTAAGTCAACTATTTCTTATTTTGAATTACTCTCAGTCTTTTTTTGACCACACGTCATAATCGTCTTAGCAATATTCTGGAATGTATCATCGATGGGGTTGATGACGTTTTTGACGAGGCGTCCCTGTTTTGTTTGTTTGTTGTTAGACATACTATTCAAATTCTCGGTTCTTTTTAATATATCCTTGGGCAAATATTGTTAACGCAGAACCTGTTACAGTTCGAAGCAAAAGATTTTCAATCTTATCCACTTGTGTTGGCTTTAGCCATTGACATTGGTCTGGTAAAACCAAATGTAAAACCCACGTAACTAACAGTATGCCTATAAGTACTACCACAGTATAAAGGATTGTTTGAAATACGTTTTTGCGAGACTCAGCTCTCCTAAATTCTGTTTTTTTTGTGTTAGCCCTGTATTCCGCTTCAACTTCTTCCTCCTCACTTAATGGTTTTTTTGTACTATCGGGTGCTGGACGGTGAAGGTTCATCTTTCTGTCAGCAATATATGCCTTTTCCTCATCTGAGGACGTTTTTATATTGTCGGGTGCTGGAAGGGGAAGGTTCATCTTTATGTCAGCAATGTATGCTTTTTCCTCATCTGATGACGTTTTTATACTATCGGGTGCTGGAAGGGCAAATCTTTTTTACATCTCGTTTATAGCTCATCATCGACTGATCGAGCGATATTCAACTGTTTTGCTTTATTTTTGTAGTATTCAAGAATCATATCTCTAGGTATTGTTTTATAAATACCTTGTTGGGTTCTTGTTTGATCCCATGGAGTATCTTTTTCGTGTGTCAATGCGGATAGATACCCACCTGACTTATCACCATATGACGACCAAACTGAATCAATAATTTCGAGCTGCTGTTCGTCCGGACAAACATCTTCGCTGCCACCTATTTCTTTGACAGGGCTGTTACCGTACATTTTAATCTTTTTGTATAGTTTTGGAAATACAGGTCCATAATCCCAAGCTCGAACATTTTCGTTGATCAAATCTTTTTCGTGTAATCCAAGCATCCAAGCGTGGGCAAGATATACTAGTTTTATAATTTGCAATGGCGTTAAATTCTTATCTTCTTGATGTGCAAGAGATAGAAAATAGGAACCTATTTGTATTGAACTAAACATATGTTTTCTCAATCAAATTCTTATTTTAAGTTAATTTTTTCCCATCCATAAACAAAACAGCTTGCCCTATTTAATCGATTGTATCATCTTTTCTTAACATTGTGTTGATTAGCGAATTTGCCTATATATCTATGGTGACTCATCTGGTAATGCCATATCATAATTATCCGTATTTGAGCAATGTCCAAAATCTCTCTATTCCATTGATGTGAGTCATATCTTTACTAATACGTATTCACCGATAAAATTCTGCACCGAATAATATTCATTGACAAAGAATAAGAAAACAATTCTCTTTGAACTCGTTTTTGTGAGCTTGGGAATCTTTTATGCATGTACGCTCCAGAATCGTAAAAAACATATTAAATCTTAGCCATTTTTGTGATTGTTAGTTTTGACTTGCACGCTAACATCTTTTATTGTACTTATAGAATTGCTTGTTTTAAAGGTGTCGTTAACATCTGAATACTTCACCCTTTTAAAGTAGCTCTATCGTTTAACATAGCGCTGTAGTTTGGTTTCTTTGTTTGTGACTACCCAACGTTTTAGCAATACTTGTCTCAACACTATCATTATTTATGACTGATCCTGCTTCCATGAATTCAAAGGATATTCTTGTGCTTGCACAAGAACAATTTAACATCGATGCGTTCCGACCGGGACAACTCGAGGCATTGAAACATATTCTTGCAGGTCAAGATCTGTTGGTTGTCATGCCGACAGGAAGTGGAAAATCCCTTCTCTATCAATTGCCATCCGTTCTTTTAGATGGAATCACGGTAGTTGTTTCACCATTAATTGCGCTCATTCAAGATCAACTCGAAAAAGCACAACAAAACAACATTGCAGTGGCACGAATTGATTCGACATTAACCATTCGACAACGTCGCGCGATGGATAAAATGATTCAATCACCGGGTGGAAAATTACTATTGACCACACCAGAACGTATTGCTGATCCAGCATTTCGAGAATTTCTTAAAGACAGTGCAGGTCACAAAGGTGTCTCTTTGTTTGCCATGGATGAAGCTCATTGTATCTCACATTGGGGTCATGATTTCCGACCTGCATATTTATCCATACGAAAAGCCCTCAAAGATTTGGGTGATCCACCGGTTCTTGCAACAACGGCAACCGCACCACCTCATATTCGCAAAGACATTCTACATCAACTCAATATGTCTGATGCAGAAACAGTCGTCACAACATTTGATCGTCCCAATCTTCATTATGAAGTCATTGTGTCACCCGTCAACGAAGACAAAAAACAAACACTCATTGCATTACTTAAACGACTCCCTGGGTCAAGCATTATTTATTGTGCCACAGTTAGAGCCGTTGAATCACTGCATCGCGATCTTCGTCGTCACGATATTCCTGCCGTCAAATATCACGGGCGAATGACAAAAAAAGACCGTGTCGAATCACAAAGCCAATTCATGACACCGAAAAACAACATTACTATGGTGGCAACCAATGCTTTTGGCCTTGGTATTGATAAGCCCGATATACGAACTGTCATTCATTATCATGTGCCAGGATCATTAGAACAATATTCACAAGAAGCAGGACGTGGTGGTCGTGATGGAAAACCAACACGATGTGTTTTGTTCTTTTCACCAGATGACATTGCTATTCAAGAATATTTTCTCAAAGGCACTTACCCCAACAGAAAACAAGTCTATGGCGTTATCAACACATTAAAAATATGGGAATCTTTATCCAAAGATCCAGTGAATACAAAAAAAGATGCCAGACCCACTGCACCCAACATTGCATTAGCAAGTCATATTTCGGCAGGTCGAACTAAAACAGTATTATCACTCCTTAAAGATGAAGGATTTGTGATTGAACTTGAAAACAATGAATGGGGATTAGCAGACAATCCTCCACCAGACTCAGTGTTAAAGGAAAAAGCCAGACTCTACGATGCAAGACGTATGGCCGACAGACAAAGACTTGAAGCACTCCTAGAATATATCCGAACACCCTACTGTCGATCCCAAATCATTTTATCGTATCTTGGTGAAGATTCTCCGCCACCTTGTGGGCAATGTGACAATGATCTACGCGAAAAGAATGAAACACTGCTCGCCTCTAAAGAAGCTGATCGACTGGAACGCTCAGTAACCGATCAATTAGAAGACGATGCGGTTCCTATCGAACCACTCATTCGCTATCGTGTCATTCCTGTTGATACACCACAAGACACGCCATCAACCCTTGAATCCCCCATCAACAGCATCGATGTCAGCATCCCCACACCTGATATTAATAACCCACATACAAACGATTCACAGACCATAGAAGTCTTGAACCCATCGCAATCAGATCCAGACCACTTAGATTCACAAGAGTATTACGATGAAACCGATGAAACTCAAGACAATGACGATCAAGATTATTATGTTGATCCCATTGAAGTCACAGCGGCATCTTTAGTTGAACAAAATCTTCCTGTGACCGATGAAGAAATTACAATTCTCAAACGAAAACAAATTGAATCAAAAACATCAAAGAAGAAACGTAGACGGCGCCTTAGAGACATCATCAAACCTGTTCCAGAAAAAAAGAAGCTGCGACGACGACCTTTGCTTCCACCCAAATCAGCATTTAAAAGTCCTATCATTTCTAAATCTCAAGAAGAAACCAAAAAGAAATCAGGACCTATGGTTGAATATGTTCGTAATTCACACCGTATCAAGCTTGCACCTGAAGCATCAGCAAAGCCGACTGATAAAGCACCTAAAAAACGAAGACGGAAAAAACCACGCAACCCTAATCAAGAACAAACAGTTCATGCAGCACAAGATCAAAATCAAACACAACCACAAAAAAAACGAAGAAGAAAACGGAAACGAAAATCGTCCGGATCAAACGCAGCATCACCATCAATTCACGCACAATCTATTGAAAAGACATCATCACAATCTAAGCGAAAACCTGCTAAACAGCGCAGACGACGCCGTATTTCATCACAATCAACATCACACAAAAATCCTCAATAGAAACATCAAAACTGTCTTATTTATCCGTGGCGGTATGTTATAGTGCCCTGACAGTTGAAAAACAGTGACAGATTTTATCAAATCCAATGATGCGTTTTTATAAATTTTTATCCACCACGATGTTAATCACAGCACTGTCTGCATGTGGTGGCAGTGATGCTATGGAAACAACGGCAACAACACATGAGGTTGATGTCAGCATGGCTATCCTTAACCAAACAAAGTCGTTGCAAGACTTTGCCACAACATCCATACATACCATTAATCTGTCTTCACTGTTTACACCCAATCATTTTGGGCATCTTCTCGATGTGACAGTTCCCCATTTAAAAAACACAAATGCATCCCGTGATCAATTGAAGCACTGTGTTACACAAACAGAACAAACCACGACATTCACCGAATGTGTTGTACAAGATCACATTATTGATGGTGCATTGTCCATTGTAGATTCAACGGTTCGAATTGATATCTTAGATATCGTCCTTTCAGAACAAAACACCATCAATCATAGTTTTTCTATTGAAGGCATTGTTGATATAAACAATAAACATCTCGATGGGCTTTTAGAGATTTATACAGATTGGACAGATAACGACAAAACATCGTCCATGCGGATTGAACTCATCTTTGAAAACATCCTTTTTGATAACAATCGATGCCCTGTCGGCGGTGAAATTTCCGTTGTAGGCTCAATTAAACATGCAGACAAAGACTCAGAGACGAAAACCAAAACCATTAGTTTTGGTGATTCATGCAACAAAGATATTTACGTTACCTCTAAGTAATCCTGTGCCATCATACAAGGCACACAAATTCATGCCACATCTGATAAGCTGACAAGTGCGTGATAAACTGACAAGCGCGATTTAGTCACAACATGTCGCTGAACATTGTCCATAGACTGCTTTGGCCGTTTCAACAATCCGCTCTTGTGTTAATCCGTAATGTGTAAACAACGTGTCACCTGGTGCTGATGCTCCAAATTGATCGATACCCATAATTTCTCCATCCGTACCTGTCCAACGCTCCCATCCCAAAGACACTCCAGATTCAACGGCTACACGCCCTCGAACCTCTACAGGAAACACGTGATGACGATACGCCTCATCTTGTGCTTCAAACGCTTCCCAACAAGGCATCGACACAACACGTGTTGCAATGTTTTCTTGACTTAATTGTTTGGCAGCAGCCATGATAAGAGATACTTCCGATCCACTAGCCATTAAAATAACATCAGGTGTTTTATTAGGCGTTGATTCCCATAAAATATAAGCCCCTTGATACAGTCCTTGTGCATAATTTTTGGCGTCAGAAAGAACGGGAAGATTTTGTCTCGTTAATACCAATGCTGTAGGTCCTGATGTGTTTGTCATCGCATAACGCCATGCAAAAGATGCTTCATTGGCATCAGCAGGACGAACGACAGAAATATGTGGCATGATACGTAGCGACATTAAATGCTCTACGGGTTGATGGGTTGGCCCATCTTCGCCAACACCAATTGAATCATGGGTCCATATATAAATGATAGGTTGACCATTTAATGCAGCAATGCGCACCGAAGGTCGCATATAATCAGAGAAGCAAAAGAACGTTGAAACAAACGGACGCAATCCGCCATGATATTCCATACCGTTAGCAATCGCGCCCATGGCATGTTCACGTACACCAAAATGAATATTGCGTCCTGCGATTCCTTCTTGTCCATCAAACGATGTCGCATCAACAATTGCTGTTTTAGTTGAACAGGATAAATCAGCATCTCCCCCGATAAGTGCAGGCACCGTTTTGGCAATGGCATTTTGAACTAAGCCTGACGCACTTCGTGTCGCGAGTGTTTCACCCATGTCCCATGTTGGCAAATCATCATCCCATCCTTGAGGAAGTTTTTTTTCAAAACATTCTTCCCATTGTTTAGCAAGATCGGGATAGTCTTGAACATAGCCCTCGAACAGCTCATTCCATTGTTCATAATCTCGCATTGCGAGGGGATCACTAAGATGCTTCGTGACCTCTGGTGGCACATAAAATGGTTCCGTGTAATTCCAACCCAGTGCTTGTTTAGTCAATGCAATTTCTTCATGACCCAATGGTGAACCATGAGATTGAGATGTTCCTTGTTTGTTCGGAGAACCATAACCAATCGTCGTACGAACAATAATCAATGATGGTTTCGTATCTTCTAATTTTGCCTGTGCAATCGCATCAACAATGCCTTTAATATCGGTGTCACCATCTGATACTGTCTCAACATGCCAATCATACGAGCGATAACGTGCAGCAACATCTTCGGTCCATGTCAATGAGGTATCTCCATCCAAAGAAACATCGTTGCTATCAAACAAATAAATCAATTTGCCTAATTTTAGATGCCCTGCCAATGATGCAGCTTCGGCAGAAATTCCTTCCATCAAATCACCATCAGACACTAATGCATAAGTATAATGATCAACAATCGAATAATTATCTCTGTTAAACATGGCAGCCAACGAACGCTCTGCCATAGCCATACCAACAGCATTAGCAGCTCCTTGCCCTAATGGCCCTGTTGTTGCTTCGACGCCAACAGTCCATCCATGTTCAGGATGTCCTGGAGTTTTACTGCCCCATTGTCGAAATCGTTTGATTTCATCCAAAGTCAAATCATATCCAAACAAATGAAGCAGTGAATATAAAAGCATACTTCCATGCCCTGCCGACAAAACAAATCGATCACGATCGGCCCATGTAGGATGCTGAGGGCTGTGTTTCAAATGATGATACCAAAGTCCATAGGCCATAGGTGCTGCACCAAGTGGCAATCCAGGGTGCCCTGAATTGGCATGTTGGATCGCATCAATAGATAACGTACGAATCGTATTCACACTTAATTGTTCAATGTTTGTTTTATCCACAAATGTCCTTTTATATCTTAGTTAGCCAAATCGAATCCGACGACCTTTATATCGCCGAAGTTCCCGTATCATAACAACAAACCATCCACAACCACCCAGGAAAGCAATACAAGAACATACCGTCACAACTTGAGCTAATGTACTGCCGAGATCTAAACAATAACCTGCCATCAAACCACCAAGCGCAATCAACAATGTCACAAGGCCAAACTCTGTTGCAAAGATACGACCATGATAATCTCTGTCAGCTTCACGATGGAGCAGAGAGCTTGAAAACACCCATATTATTGATGAAAAAATAGCTATAAAAAAATAGCTCCCCATCACTTGAGTAAAACTTTGAGCGAAAGAGAGCCATATCAAACCTAAACACATCCCTAAAAATCCACAACACACCATATAACGCAGTACGATCAAACGATCACCCACGAGCATCCGCATACCTAATGAACCAACCATGGAGCCTAGACCTCGAGTACCAAAAAGCAATCCTGTATAATAAGCCCCTGAAACATCCTCAAAGACATGTGTTCCATCAATCGGAATTAAAACAACTTTTACTAAATGAACAATATGTGCATCGACAACAACAAGCTCTCCATAAATCGGGATTAAAACAACCGTCACATTAGCAGCCATTGCCACGGGTTTAATTAACATCGAAAAAAAGATATACGACCTTGTTTTGAGATAACGCACACATTCAATAAACTTCGTCTCGGCTTTGTTGAGGACAACACGCGGAATCAAGGGTGGTAATTTCATTAAGAAAATCGAAGAGACAATGTACAATCCAAGATTGATGATCAGTGCAGCTGCAACGCCCATAGAAGCCACCACTAATCCACCTAACGAAGCCCCTACAGCCAACATAATGGACCATGTGCCCGCAGAAAGCGCATCCGCAACTGCGATATCTTTCTTTGGGATCAACATCGGAATCACAGCCGTCTTAGTAGACATTTGAATTCCAGTCGCTAAAGAAATCGCTCCTGTCATGATATAGAGCAAGATGAGGTTATCGTAATATGAAACAACGATAATAATACCAACACAAACAATACGACAAGCATTGGCAATAAGGAGCAATTTTCGACGATCGACCCGATCAATAATCGGCCCTATAATAGGGGTAATCAAACATGTGGGCAATGTTTGAAAAAACAACACCAAGGCAATAGCGACACTGCTGGATGTTGTTTTGTGGATAAGGGTGTATACAGCAATCGTTTTAAACCAATCCCCCATCAAAGAAAGCAGATCAGCTTTCCATAGGTATTTAAAATCTGGATAAACCTTAAAGAACTGAATATAACCGATAGATTTTTTTGTTGTTTCCAAACATCTCCCTAAATGGACAGATAATATCTGTTGAGTTTATACTGCATGTTTGGTTTACAACCCACCTCTTTTTTCTTTAAAGTGAGACCTATGATCACTGACTCTATGTCTGATATCAAAGTAGCGTCTTGGAGTACTCTTCAAGACCGAGTGCCCACCTATGCCTTAGCTGGATCAGTAGATCTAGTGGTGATCAAATATGACGATCAGGTATCAGTCCTTTTTGGACGATGTCTCCATAGAGGTGCACTCATGTCCGATGGATCTATTGATGGCGACAATCTTATTTGTGGTCTACATGGCTGGGATTATCGCTATAACAGTGGTGTCAGTGAATATAACAATGATGAACGCCTTCACAAATTTACATCGACTATCGATGTTGAACAAGACGCCGTTTACATCAACAAAAAAGAACTCGAAACATTCGAAAATAAATTTCCACAGCCGTATCAACGAAAACAATACCTCGGTCTTTATCAAGACATAAGCGGCACACCAGATGAATCAACAAACAGCTACATACAAAAACTCGCTCGTGATGGTCTCTCAAAGCTAGGTTCTCATGGTGAAGTCACAACCATGGGTATTCCACCTCATGAATTACCTTCATGGAATGATATCCAAATTGTAACCGCGCAACTTGCCACATCACCATTGTTAGAGACAGATACGGTTCACACCAATCTCGTTGTAGGTCCTGAGGCAAAAAAACCACTCCATCTTGATATTCCTATTATCATCAGTGATATGAGTTACGGTGCCATCAGTGAAGAATCTAAAATTGCACTTGCAATGGGTGCTGAAAAAGCTGGTACAGGAATCTGTTCGGGTGAAGGCGGTATGCTTCCCGAAGAACAACAAGCAAACACCCGATATTTCTATGAGCTCGCTTCAGGAATGTTTGGATGGAATCTTGATCTGGTGACAAAGTGTCAGAGTTTTCATTTCAAAGCTGGGCAAGGTGCAAAAACGGGTACTGGCGGACATCTCCCTGGTCATAAAGTGACTGATAAAATTGGAAAGATACGCAATATTGATCCTGGAACATCAGCCATTAGTCCATCGAGATTTGAATCACTCACAACACCGAAAGACTATAAGAAACTCACACAGAAAATACGTGAACGCTCAGGAGGAATCCCTATCGGATTCAAAATGTCTGCTCAACATATCGAAGATGACATTGATTTCGCATTAGATGTTGGCGTTGATTATATCATTTTAGATGGACGTGGTGGTGCTACCGGTGCAGCACCGACTATTTTTCGTGATCACATTTCTGTACCAACACTTGCGGCATTAGCACGGGCACGAAAACATCTCAATACACGTAAAAAAGATGGTGTAACTTTATTTATCACCGGTGGTCTTCGCACTGAAACTGATTTTGTTAAAGCATTAGCGTTAGGTGCCGATGGCATTGCCATTTCAAATTCGGCATTGCAAGCGATTGGATGTCTTTCGATGCGTGCCTGTCATACAGGTAAATGTCCCGTTGGTATTGCGACACAAGATCCGGCACTCCGCACACGTCTGAACATTGAAAAATCTGCCGAGAGACTCGAAAATTATTTATCAGCTACAACACAATTAATGTCGGTTCTTGCACGAGCTTGTGGACATTCTCACCTCAATCAGTTTGAAATACGTGACCTCACAACATGGAAACGAGATATTGCCTATGCTACAGGCGTCGCTTACGCAGGCATCAGGTCTCTGACTGTTTAATCCATTGAAAAATTATTGACACTATGAGTTCTTTAACTTGGCATAAAGTCGCCACTAAACATGATTTGAAAGAAAACAGAGTCAAATCTGTTTCCTGTGGCACACAAAGTATTTGTTTAACGCATTACAAAAACCAATTTGCAGCATTGGATAATCGTTGTCCACATCAAGGCGGTCCTCTGGGCGATGGATCCATTGAAAATGGAATGCTCCGATGCCCTTGGCATGGGTGGGATTTTGATCCCATCACAGGAAAACCACCTGGCGGTTATGATGATGGTATTGCCACATTCGCTTTAGAATTACGTGGCGATGATATCTATGTTGGCGTTGAAGACGCTAAAAAACCCGAGCCAACTGTGGGAGATGTCATGATAGAAACCATGGTTAATTGGGGCATCAAACATGTCTTTGGCATGGTTGGGCATTCCAACTTAAATCTTGCCGAAGCGATTCGACTTCAAGAAAATCATTTAAACTATTACGGTATTCGTCATGAAGGTGCCGCATCATTTGCATGCTCTGCTTATGGCAAACTCACCGGAAAACCAGCAGCATGCCTGACCATTGCAGGCCCTGGAGCAACCAATTTGTTAACAGGTCTGTGGGATGCTCATGTCGACAGTGCACCGGTTCTTGCATTGACAGGACAAATCCCATCTAAACTCATTGGACGAGGTGCATTTCAAGAAGTTGATCTAAGCAAAGCCTTTGGTCAAGTGGCCACATGGACAGCAGATTTAACACATGCCAGCAATTATCCCGAACTCATGACACTTGCATGCAAGCATGCCATTGTTAAACAAAGTGTATCGCATTTAGTATTTCCCGATGAAATACCTGGAATAGCCTGCACCCAAAAAGCCGACACACCTTCAGGGCGAATCACATCAAAATCTGTGTCACCGGATCCTGCGACCATCCATGAAGCATCGACACGCATTGCACAAGCAAAACGACCCGTGATCATCATGGGATATGGTGCACGCTTTCATAAAAACAGCATTATTGAACTTGCAACAACGCTTCGCTGTCCTGTATTGACAACATTCAAAGGCAAAGGACTCATCCCTGATTCGCATCCTAATGGATGCGGTGTATTAGG
Organism: Myxococcales bacterium; assembly: GCA_014238595.1. GTDB lineage: Bacteria > Myxococcota_A > Polyangia > Haliangiales > J016 > JABAAV01. The sequence goes on from JABAAV010000007.1 coordinate 15,369, forward strand.
TCGAAGCGGAACACCTATTGCAAGCTGGTTTATGAATGAATCAGATTTGCTGATTGTTCTTGGATCTAGTTTTAGCAATCATACAGGCATCACAGACAAAAAACCGATCATTCAAGTTGATATCGATCCGATGCAATTGGGTCGTTTTCACAAAGTCGATATTCCTGTGTGGGGTGATTTAGGTGTTGCTGTTTCCATGTTCAAAGAACAACTCCAAGGCAATATCAGCAATCAAGAACAAGTGACCGAAATTGCAGAGCGATGGACATTGTGGCGCAAAGAAAAAAAACAACGTGAACAAGAGGATTTTAACAATGGCATTAGCTCCGCCACGTTATTTGCTTCTTTGACAAAACTCATTCCCGATGATGCCATTATTCCTGTTGATGTTGGAAATAATGCGTATTCATTTGGCCGCTACTTTGAATGCACGCATCAAGCCATACTCATGTCAGGATATTTAGGTTCCATCGGATTTGCATTGCCTGCTGCATTAGGTGCATGGGCTGCTACCACAGAACAAGATTCACCGTTTTATCAAAAACCTGTTGTCTCTATTTCTGGTGATGGAGGGTTTGCACAATATATGGCTGAGATCACGACCGCAGTACAATGTCGTATGAACATCACACATATTTTACTCAACAATCATTCTTTAGGGAAAATTTCAAAAGAACAACAATTAGGACAATGGAATGTTTGGCAAACTGATCTGGTCAATCCTAATTTTGCTCACTATGCAACAAACTGTGGCGCACAAGGAATTCATGTTGAAAACAAACAAAATCTTGATGCAGCCATCATTGAAGCGTTACAATATCAGGGACCGAGTCTTGTTGAAGTCATGATGGATCCAACATTGTTATAAACAGAGAATCGTTATAAACAGAGAATCATTTTTTGCGCAAACTGGAACGACAAATTGGTTTAGTCTCAGCCATCGCTATTAGTGTTAGTACAATGCTAGGTAGCGGTGTTTTTGTGCTTTCAGGCATGGCAACAAAATATGCAGGAGAATATCTTTGGGTTGCTTATCTTGTTGCTGGACTCTGTGTCATTCCAGCGGTCTTATCCAAATCAGAATTAAGTGTTGCGATGCCTGAATCTGGTGGCACATATGTCTATATAGATAGAACATTTGGTCCATTTATTGGAACAATCACAGGTATAGGGCTTTGGCTTGCGCTGTTATTAAAAAGTGCATTCGCACTCATCGGGTTTGTGGCTTATCTTTCTATTTTTACACCACTGCCCATCAAAGAAGTCGCGTTTCTTTCCCTCATTGTTATTACAATATTAAACATTCGAGGCGTCATGCGTGTCAGTCAAATACAAATTATTACGGTTGTGATTGCCATCATAGGATTATTGATACTCTGTGTTTATCGTTATTATTCTGATTCATTTGGTTATCAATTAAATGAAACGCCTAATCCACATTTATATGGCGATAGATTCGTTTATGCCATTGCTTTTGTTTTTGTTTCCTATGCTGGTGTTACCAAAATATCCGCGATCGCTGAAGAAATAAAAGACCCAGACAGAATCCTTCCATTGAGCATGATTTCATCTCTCATCATTGCAATGGGCTTGTATTGTCTTGTGACATTTACACTGGTCAAAACTATTCCCATTGAAATACTCATTCATGAACAATCTCCAACGCCTATTCATACATTAGCCGACACACTTGGTGGTCATTGGTTTGGTTATATTTTTGCAGGCATTGGAAGTATCACATTAATATCCATGTCCAATGCAGGACTTCTTGCTTCCTCACGATTCCCTTTTGCGATGAGCCGTGATCGTCTGCTACCAGAACTGTTGAGTAAAATTCATCATAAACATCTCATACCAATTTACAGCATTATATGTTCATCACTCATCCTCGGGGCAGTCATTCTTTTCTTGCCCATTGAAGATATTGCAAAAAGTGCAAGCTCCTTCATCATTATGCTTTATATGTTAGAGAATTTCACCGTCATCGTTCTGAGAGAAACAGGTGTCAAATGGTACAATCCAAAGTTCCGTGCAAAGCCGTATCCATGGATACAATTGTTCGGCATTGTGTCAGGAATGTTTTTGTTAATCCTTTTGGGAGAAGTAGCATTTTTATCAGGGCTTGCCGTCACTGTTCCAGGTGTTTTGCTTTACTTTTTTTATGGAAAAAAACGAACAGAACGTAAAGGCGTTGTCAAACAACGATCGAATCGAGGCGATCTATTAATACAAGCCAATGACAAAACAATCGATCCAACCAATGACACTGACGACATAACAAACATCGATAAAATCACCAACAATGCTTCTGTGATCGTCGCGTTGTTTGGAACAGAACGTTCACCTGAGTTATTAGCAAAGCTTGGTGTTGCTCTTGCTAATAAAGAACACTTAGCCATTATACTCATTGAAGAAATACCTGAGCAAACGGTTCTAGAGGCTGTCAAAGATAATCGTCAAATTAAATCTATTGAACGACGCGTACAATCTTTTGCAGCCACGACATCCGCGTCCATTAATTTTGGAGTAACGTACTCTCGTGATATCGTAAAAACGATTCATCGATTAGACAACGTGTCACAATGTAAATGGCTCGTCATGGAAGACGTAAAACGCACCCAGGATTCGTTTACGTTTTTTAATTCACTAGGTTGGCTCAAAAACAATCTCCATTCCAACACCGCAATACTTCATGATGCAGGCATTCAATATGTCAAAAAAATCTTAGTCCACACAGAATCAAATCTACATGATCCTTTAATTGTCTACACAGCAAAACATCTCGCACGCATTTACAATGCAAGCCTGACATTCACTCAATTTGTTCATCAAGATGAACCTTTATCAACAGCACAAGCCGCCACTGAACATTTAGAAAAACATCATCAATCGACTCAAACTCCTTCAAATATCTGTATTGTACGCGGAAAAAACAGAACACAGGCACTGGCTGATCTAAGTATTGATTATGATCTCCTTTTAACCGCAGACACTCCACCGCAAGGATTCTTAAATTATCTTACCAACATTAACAAACCATCCCTGTCACAAATAGCCCCTTGCTCAGTGTTGTATTTACAAACACCATCCATAAAAACAAAAGACACCTTAATGATTATCAAAAATAAATCCATTCAAGTTTCTTCGGATATTCAAGTATCGACAATCATTGATCAATCATTGCTTTTCCCTAAAATGACCGTTAATTCTAAAGAAAAGTTATTCACGCAATTTGCTCATGCTGTGCCACAAAAACACACTCAAACAACGCCACAGCACATTGAAGAAGCACTATGGAACCGTGAAAATACACACAACACAGCCATCGATAACAACATTGCCCTACCACATGCGTCGTTAGATTCGCTCATTGAGCCAATATGCGGGATCTGTGTCCTGACCGCACCGATTCAATATGACAAGACAAACAACAAAGATAGTGACATTGTTGTCTTCATGCTCTACTCACCGAACGAACGAAAAAAACAACTCACCGTACTGTCATTTTTGGCAACGTTGTTTGATGACACACCGCTTGCAGACAGATTGCGTGCCGCAGACACCCCAGAAGACATGCTCAAAGCATTAAAACAAAGCGAACAAGAACTTAACCTTAAAAAGTTAAATCACGATAAAGCCACAGTTTAGAGAGCACTATGCCATATGGCGACCCCAACGGGATTTGAACCCGTGTTACCGGCGTGAAAGGCCGGTGTCCTAGGCCAACTGGACGATGGGGTCTTCATAAAACAATGACAATATATTCCTCAAAACAATGGCGAGCCCAGAAGGATTCGAACCTTCGACCAATAGCTTAAAAGGCTACTGCTCTACCGGCTGAGCTATGGGCCCATATGACTCTGTTTCTTTCTGCTGAGGCAATTTGCCCGATAACGGTTAAAAATTCAAGATAGCATACAGATTCTTTTTCGTTCTTTCCATGCCATTGCTTGATTCCTCTCAATTAAGCGGTATAATCTGAACCAATGAAGCATTCCATTACCATTTCAGTTGCAGGCACTGAAATTTCCATTCGAACAGATGCCAATCCACAAAATGTCAAAGAATTGGTTCAGTTTGTCGAATCTAAAATTACAGATGTCAAAGGTTCTGAACAGAACAAATCATTAAAAGATTCTGCTTTAGTCGCCGCCTTGGCTATTGCTGATGAATATCGACAGATTCAAATCAAATATGACAATTTAAAACACGAAATTCAGACTCGTTCTGAAAAAATCCTTTCCTATTTAGAACCCTACTCATCAGATTGATGAGACATTGTTCATATCTAGTCCGATAGGTGGGAGCACATCTGAAAAAAAAACGCTTCGTCGCACGATGTACGACCTACGACAATCCATTGTTGATACGGATCGCGCTGTTGCCGCTCAACATGCATGCACACAATTTTTGACACTACCGCATCTCAATAAAAACCGAACGATCGCACTATACGCACCAATTCGGGGTGAATTAGCAACACAGCCCTTGGCCAAAGCATTGATGAAAAATCATTCACTGGTCTATCCACGAATCAACACAAACAATCACCAATTAGATTTTTGTTTGATCAAAGATACCAAGGATTTAGTTCCAAGCCCCTATCAAATTTTACAACCATCTGTTAACCTGCCCTCCATATCATTAATAAATATTACGATTTTTGTCGTACCTGGACTTGCTTTTGACAGGGATGGATGGCGTTTAGGATGGGGACATGGATATTATGACCGCCTTCTGAGCCAACACCCCGCGGCATCTCGGGTCGGCTTTGCTCTTCACCAACAAATGCTTACTACTGTTCCACATTCCGATGATGACGAACCCATGGACTGGATTATTACTAATCAGACAACGATTAAAACATCTCGAACAAAGACTGTAGGAGCTAAAACCACATAAAGGAGTTCTTGTGGATAATCTAACATTTCTTATTATTCCTACCCTATTAGGCGTTACGCTTGGGATTGCCTTCGTTAATGTTATTGCGAAAGCCTCCTATGCCTCCATGAAAAAACAAGCATTGTCAAAAGCTGAGATGATTCTTCGCAATGCTGAAAATGAATCCGAAGCCATCAAAAAATCAGCTCAAATCAAAGGTAAAGAACTCACACTGAAACATAAAAAAAATCTCGAAAAAGAAATTCAACATCAGAAAAAAGATTTTCTTCACAAAGAAAAAGCCTTGATCAAAAAAGAACAAGCTGTGGAAGAAATTAAACAAAAGAACGAACGTTATGCCCGTACGTTACAGAAAAAAGAACATGACCTAGAACGCAAACAGAACAATGCTGAACAAGCCATTGAACAAGCACAACAAGCAAGTAAGGATGCAGAAACACGTCTAGAAACTGTAGCAGCCTTAACAGCAGAACAAGCACAAAAAGAACTCAAAGACAGTCTTTTAGATCAGGCCAAACAACAAGTTTTCGAACAAATCAAAACCATTGAAGATGATGCAACAAAACAGGCCACAGAAAAAGCACAAACCATTATAGCCACAACGATTCACCGATATGCTAGTGAATTTGTCCATGAAGCAACAGTCACGGTCATTCCGCTCGCCTCTGACAATGTTAAAGGACAACTGATTGGTCGTGAAGGACGTAATGTACGTGCAATTGAATCGACAATGGGCGTTGATCTCATTATTGACGATACCCCTGAGGTCATTACTATTTCGTGCTTCAATCCTATCCGACGTGAAATTGCACGCATAGCGATTGAATCACTCATCACAGATGGGCGCATTCATCCAACAAAAATTTCAGCAGCTTTAGAAAAAGCAAAAAAAGATATTCATAAAATAGCCATCCAAAAAGGTGAACAAGCTGTTTTTGATTTAGGCATCCATCGTATTCACAATAAATTAGTCCATGCTTTGGGTGAATTATCGTTTCGACAATCCCATGGACGCAATGTCCTTCACCACAGTATGGAAGTAAGCTACATCACAGGTCTCATGGCAGCAGAACTCGGCATCAACGAACAAACAGCCCGTCGTGTGGGTCTTTTGCATGACATTGGAAAAATCACGGATCAAACACAAGAAGGTCCACATGCCCAAGCCGGTGCTGCTTTTGCAAAAAAACACAAAGAATCTTCCCAAATTTGTCAAGCCATTGCTAGCCATCACGGAGATGTTCCACCTAAATCTGCACTGGATCATATTCTTATGGCCGCCAATGAATTAGCCAACACCAGACCCGGTGCTTCTCATGAACAATTAGCCTCTTACATAAAACGACTTGAAGATTTAGAGACCCTCTGCAAAGATCACCAAGGCGTAAAAAAAGTGTTTGCGATGTCTTCTGGGCGTGAAGTTCATGTTCTTGTTGAAAGTGATAAGATCGATGATGTCAATGTAAAACTCTTATCTCAAAAACTTGCCGCAAAAATTGAAGCCGAAGCCGTCTATCCTGGACAAGTTCAAGTTGTTGTTCTTCGTGAAATACATTCAAGCCATTATGCTAAATAATCAATGTCTTCTTTGGTAAAAGATTTACAACAACGTGGACTGATTGCGAACCTTACTTCTGATCAAACCTCTATTCTTTTCGAGGAAAAATCTCGCATTTTTTACGCAGGATTTGACCCTTCATCGTCAAGTTTGCATATAGGCAATCTCGTTCCTCTTGCATTAATGCGCCGCTTACAACAAGGCGGTCATTATCCTATTGCATTGATTGGAGGCGCCACAGGAATGATCGGTGATCCATCAGGGAAAAGCGATGAGCGTCCATTGCTGTCAACAGAAGCTTTACGAATCAACAGTGAATCCATTACCAACCAAATCTGTCATCTTCTTGATTCAACAAGTAACAATCCCGTTGACATCGTGAACAATCAAGAATGGTTCACACCATTAACATATCTTACATTTTTGCGAGATATCGGAAAGCATCTCACCGTAAATTACATGATGGCAAAAGATTCAGTGCGAACTCGACTTGAAAATAGATCACAAGGCATTAGCTATACTGAATTTTCTTATATGATGCTCCAAGCCTTTGATTTTGTAACACTGGCTCAACAGAAAAATTGCCAAGTACAAATTGGAGGCACCGATCAATGGGGCAACATTACAGCAGGCATTGAATTGCAACGCAAAATTGGAGGGACACTTGATTTATATGGAATCACCTGTCCTTTGTTAACCCATGCTTCTGGAGAAAAGATGGGAAAAACCACTGCTGGAAATCACATCTGGCTCTACAATCAACGTACGTCGGTATATCGATTTTACCAATATTGGCTGACAATCAACGATGATGATTTATTACGATTCCTTTTATTGTTTTCATCACGATCAATCACAGAGATTCAACAAATCATTGAAGACCATCAACAACACCCTGAACAACATCAAGGACAAAAAAAACTTGCAAAAACTATGACCGAATGGGTCCATGGAACAACAGCAACAGAGCAAGTCATCAAAGCAAGTCGTATCATGTTCGGTGCACCGATCGAAGATCTTTCTGATAATGATCTGATGCCTCTACTCGAAGATATCCCAAGCAGTACACGATCCTATGATGCATTAAAACAAGGATTAAACCTCCTTGAAATACTCGTTGAAACACAACTTGTTGCATCAAAAAGTGCAGGAAGAAGATTGATTACTAGTGGTGGTATTTACATCAATAATCAACGTTCAATAGATCCAGATACAATCATCACGACCGAAGCATTAGCCACAGAAACCATGATTATCTTGCGCTCAGGCAAAAAGAACTATCACATTCTCGCCTTCAACCAGTAGCATTGTAGGCAGATTAATTCTGTGCATATCTCTTTGAGATTAAGGTCAATTAGGTTAGGGTGATTCGCGTTTAATATCATTTTAATATGCTCTTAAAATTTAAGGAGAATTGATCATGTTCAGAAATTCATTTGTCACATTATTTTTCTTAGTTGTCGCTGTTTTCTTTAGTGCTCAAGGATGCACAACGACGATTAATATCATCAATCATGGAGACGGCACGACATCAACGTTCTATGGAAAACGTAATAAGATGAATATACCTCCCACGATCAAAGCATTTTATGCTGTATTTCATCCTGTTTGGCACACAAAAGACGATCGTAATGATATGGCATGCAAACATGCTGCTGTCTTGTTAGATCGCGCAACAATGATCAAGGATCATCCTAGACTGTCTAAACGTTTTGAAAAAATAAACGAATGGAAACAAGCTACAGCCATGCTCGAAAAATCAGGCATGGAACTTCGCAGGTCCTGCGACAATAAAAAATCACAAGCAACAGCGCAGTCTCTTGAAGCCATGCACAAAAGTATTGGCAAAATAAAATACATCATGAAAAAGGTTTCTAAATCAAAGGGATGCCTTAAGTGTGAGAAAAAATTTAAAAGCAAATGCCTTGATTGCAAGAAAAAATCAAAACAATGCCTTAAGTGTGAGAAAAAATTTAAATCTATGTAATCCTGCGTTACATCGCCAATAATCATTAGTACACAACGCAATCATCACACTCAATGAATCTTTATTATGTCCTCACAATCAAACACAAAAATCATTGCAACTATGAAAGCTTTTTCAATTCCGTTGCTTTTAGGTGTTGCTACAGCCTTAGTATGGGCAAACATAGCACCTGAAAATTACAGCGAACTTTTCGGACGAGGTACAACACTTCACTTTATCTCTAACGATGTTTTCATGGTGTTCTTTTTTGGATTAGCTGCTGCGGATATTACACGCTCTGCATTGCCAGGAGGTTCATTATACCCACCAAGCCGCGCCATCAACCCACTGTTTGCAACCCTTGGAGGCATCCTAGGGCCTGTTGCTGTTTTCTTTTTATACATATACTGCACAGGAGCAACAGGTTTTGAACAAGGATGGGCAATACCCACAGCAACCGACATAGCCATTGCATGGGCAATCGCTCGACTAGCATTTGGCAACACTCATCCTGCGGTCAGTTTTTTATTACTGTTAGCTATCGTTGATGATGCTATCGGTCTCGTTATCATTGCTGTTTTTTATCCTGATGGAAACATCCAACCTTACTACCTTCTCTTGTTAATTGTTGCCATAGCCATTGCATGGCTCCTGCGACGAAACAATGTGAGCAATTATTGGTTTTATCTCATTCTCCCTGGAAGCATTAGCTGGATAGGACTCTATTTAAGTCATTTACATCCTGCCTTAGCACTCGTTCCTATCGTTCCTTTTATGCCAACAAAACTCAAACCACGTAAAACAACGGAAGCCACCGAATCATCGAACATCAATGTGCTTCATTTATTTGAAGAAAATCTCCGTGTACCTATCGAATTTGGATTGTTCATATTTGCACTCGTTAATGCAGGTGCACCCATTTCAAATATTGGCCATCCGACATGGGCTATCTTGATAGCATTATGTTTAGGAAAACCACTGGGTGTTTTTATTATAGGATTTTTTGCAGATAAAGTAGGATTTCGAATTCCTGAGGGCATGTCGTATAAAAATCTATTACTGACAGGATTCATCAGTGGTATTGGATTAACTGTTGCCTTATTTATTTCCGATGTTGCATTCAGAGGAGAAACCTCTAACGTTGTTGGAAATTCCGCCAAAATGGGTGCATTGCTCTCCTTACTTATTGCACCTATTGTACTCATTGTTGTTAAATTAAGAAAAAAATCTCCATAAGATAAAATCATGTGGGGATCAATCATCATAGCTGTAGCACTGATAATCATTGCCGTTAAAGCCCCTGCAGGTCTGCGCTGTTTGAGATTACTGGTCGTTTTTCTGTATCGCTTTTTTCCTTTACTTCTCAAACTATTGAGACTTGGAAAACGTAACCACAGCGTTGCATGTGCTTTACGACTTGCATTTGAAGATTTAGGTCCTGCCTATATCAAATTCGGACAGATGATTGCATCGAGTCCAACCACGTTTTCACCTGAAACCATTGAAGAATTTTCGAAATGTCTCGATCGCACACGCACCATTCCTATTGCTCAAATACATCACATTATCAAACAAGAATTACACAAAACATCTGATGATATATTTTCTTCTATTGATGAAACACCTCTAGCGTCTGCCTCGATTGCTCAAGTTCATGGCGTCGTTTTAAAAGATGGAACACAAGCAGTCATCAAAGTACAACGTCCTGGTATTCAAAAAGTAATCCATGAAGATTTGAAACTCTTAACCATTATTTCCACGATAGCAACAAAAGTTTCCACTGAAATGAAACGTGCAAACCTAATGTCAATGATTGATGTTTTCCGAAGCTCCGTTGCCGATGAAATGAATTTTCATTTGGAAGCAGATAATATAGAACAATTCAATGCATTCTTAGAAAAAGAATCATTAACCTCCTTAGGTGTAGCACCAAAAGTTTATCGACAGTATTGCACGACAAAATTACTCACCATGCAACGATTCTACGGTGTTCGTATTGATGATGCTCAAGGCGTCAAAGCTATCTTTGACAATCCCATTGATTTGATACGAAATTGCAGTGAAATTTTTTGGAGTTGTGTATTTTTGGGAGGATTTTTCCACGGAGATATCCATGCTGGAAATATCATGGTCTTAAACAATGGAACGTTAGGGTACTTGGATTTTGGTATCTTTGGTCGATTCGAAGACAATGATCGTATTGCCTTGGCAGATTGGATAAGTGGCATGATTGCAAGTGATGCAACACAAATGACCCATGCATTGCAATCGATGAACGCCATACCAACAATCGATGACAACACGGAACTTATCGAAGATATTGCACGCATTTTTCTTCCTTTGCGTGAATTTACATTTGACCGTCTTGATTTAGTGGAACAATTTTTTCCTGATCTGCGTGATTTTTCTCAAAAATATAACGCACAACTTCCACCTAATTTCATTCTTATCTGCAAACAAATAACCTATTTTGGTCGTTACGTTCAGATTCATGCACCCGATTATAATGAGAATCTCGATCCTGTGATGCAACTTGCTTTTATGAAAATTTTCGGAAAATTTGGTGAATGGAAGCTAGAAAGAACCGCCAAACCATCAGAATAACGCTTTTTTTCTGTTTTTTGAGTTTATTTGCTAGACGCAAACATTGAATTTAAGCTATTTAAGCAGCATCTGAGCGATAATCCGCTCTTAACCCATTCACTTTTATTGGAGGCAATATGTCAGATACAGAAACACTCATTGTTGGTAACCAAATTCGCGAAGTCATCAAAAGTCTTGATAGCAAAACAAGTGGAGATCTTATCGATACACTTAACAAACATCTTCATGCGTTGGTCAAAAATGCAACGAAGCGTACCGAAGCCAATGGTCGCAAAACAGTTCGGGGGTATGATTTTCTTGCATCAGAATCACCTAAAGAAGGCGTACAGATGCTGTTAGTCAAAAGCAAAGTCATTGCTGCCATCAAAAGTACTGGTTACAAAACAAGTTCCGATGTCATGGATTCATTCAATGGATATGTCCACTGGGTCATCCGTGAAGCTGTAGCCCGTGCCAAAGCCAACGGACGAAGCACCGTTCGTCATCACGATCTCTCTGTATAATTTGTCTTTATTTTACTCTATCAAAACGGGTGTGTACGTGAATGTACATATCCGTTTTTTTGTGTGACGATCGTCAAAAAAATTAATCGTTAACCGTCATGCAAAGTTAAACGTCATGTAAAATACATGCGTTATTCGGTGCGTTGTTGCCTGAATTTCATCAGTACAAACACTAACCCACCTAGACCCATGACAAGAACTATATATTGCCCACCGGTAAGACCAGCATATCGTGGATCTGTCGTTTCAAGCCGAAGAAAATCTAATGGGAATCGTATAAGCCCATATAAAAACAAATACAGCCCCGTCAATACGCCTTTGGGTGGTGCTTTTTTAGCAATCCAAAAAAACAACGGAATAAACGAGATAGAAAACATCATTTCATACAGAGCTAAATTGTGTCTCGGCGTGTTAGCAGCATCCATAAATGCTGCAAAAAAATCAGTTTGAATACCCAAATGATCACGTACCAACGTGCAACCCAATCGACCAAAGACCCAACCAACAACAAGTCCCATGGTCATAGCATCAAAATAAGCAGCATAAGAAGTGATGAGTTTACGCTTCTTCCAAATATAGGCGGACAATCCTATGAACGCGCCTAAATAACCGCCTGTTGACGCAATACCATCCCAAAACTTAATCAAGACCCAAGGATCCTTAAGAATCTTATGTGGCTCATAGACTAATACATCAAACAAATGTGCACCAAAGAATGCGGCCAAAAGCATCCATGTCAGTGCATCTTGTGTCACAATAGGATTTAATCCGATATGTTTGGCATGTCTGCTCACAAAATGCGCACCCACCAATACGGCCAACGCAACACAGATACCAAAATATTGAATCTCTATGGGTCCTTGATACCCCAATATAGACACTTCATCGATCAAACGAATTGGTTTTATAGAGTAATGAGGAATCACAATAAAGCACCTTATACAATTAACGAATCTGTGACAAATAAATTCGTGTATTTAAAAGACAGATTGACGAATCTCATTAAAACACTCTGTGACATGACCCAACATCAATAGAGATGATATCTTATTGCAAAGCATTAAGGCTATTCTCTAACCGTTCATAGCGCTGTTGTTCTTCATTGAGACGTATCTTTTTTTCTTCGACCACTTCAACAGGTGCTCTAGTAACAAATTGCTTATTGTTGAGTTTGTCTTCAATCATCGTGATTGATTCTTGTATATTAGTGAGTTCTTTTTCAATCCGAGAACGTTCTTTGTCAATATCAATAAGACCTTCTAGTACAACAACAATTTCGATATTTGCTTTCACAAATCCTTTGACTGAGGCTTCAATCGTTGGTGAATGATCGACACTATTGAATAGTGCATTGGCAACTCTCTCTATAATGCTTTTTTGTGCCGTAATGATTTCATTGTCATCGATATTAGGAATATAAAGAAATACGTTGACTTGTTTAGACGGAGGAACTCGATACTGTGAACGTAATGAACGAATTTCAGCAATGACAAGTTGTATTAACGCAAAATCACGCTCGGCATCTTCATCAATATAAACATCATTAAACGACGGCCATTTAACCACAGCCAAAGATTCTGCTTTAGTTGTTTTTAATGGAGGCAATTTTTGCCATATTTCTTCAGTGACAAATGGCATAATTGGATGAAGCAAACGCAAAACAGTATCCAATACTAAAATCATTGTTTGTTTGGCACTATGTTGTTCAAGGAGTTCTTGATCGTTACCATTTTGCTGACGCAATGTGGATTTGATCGTTTCAATGTACCAATCACAAAAATCTTTCCATACAAATTGATATAAAAGATTCGCTGCATCTGCAAAATGAAACGTCTCAAAAGCATTGTCTGTTTCTTGTATCGTCCGCTGTAAACGAGAACGGATCCATCGATCGGCCAATGGACGATCAGCAACCCACTATTGGGTTAATTGTTTAAGATCATCTTGTTCTATATTCATCAAGGCAAACCGAGAAGCATTCCAGAGTTTATTAACAAAATAACGATAACCTTCAATGCGATCCAATGACAATTGTACATGTCTTCCTGTCACAGTCATGGCTGTTAATGAAAACCGTAAAGCATCAACACCGATCGTAGATGTTGTTTCTGAAGACATAGCTCTCATTGCAGAGATAGTTTCATCAGACAATTCATTGTCAACAAGACGCTTTTTCATAGTCTTGATATCTGTTTCGTAAATGATGGCTAACGGATCAATCACGTTACCTTTCACTTTAGACATTTTTTGTCCTTGTTCATCGGTAACAATCGGCGTAAAAAATACACGTTTAAAAGGTACTTGATCTGCAAAATGAAGACCCATCATCATCATCCGTGCCACCCAGAAAAACAGAATATCGGGGCCTGTCACTAATACTGAAAAGGGATACAGTTTCAAAAAATCTGTGTTGTTTTCAGACCAACCCACCGTAGTCAATGGCCACAATGCTGATGAGAACCATGTATCAAGAACATCTTCATCTTGTGTGATGTTTTTGCTTTCACATTGAGCACATTGTGTTGGTGGTTCATCTGTAACCGTAATAAACGAACAATCACGACAATGCCATGCAGGAATCTGATGTCCCCACCAAAGTTGACGAGAAATACACCAATCTTTAATGTTATTCATCCAGTGCATGTAAGTTTTTGTCCAATGCTCAGGATAAAAAGTTGTTTCACCGTTTTCCACCGCATCAATAGCAGGCTGTGCTAATTTTTTAGCAGAAACCCACCATTGTTTGGATACAAGAGGCTCAAGCACAGTACCTGAACGCTGACAATGCCCACAAGACATCGTATGTTCTTCAATTGAGTCGATCTGACCCGCACGTTCCAATGTCGCTACCACGGTATGACGCGCTTTCTCAACGGTCATACCGATATAAGCATCAGGGGCAGGTGCTTTAAGACATCCTTTGTGATCAATGACTGAGATAATGTCTAAATTGTGACGTTCTCCACATTCGAAATCAGTAAAATCATGTCCTGGTGTAATTTTAACAACACCACTTCCAAATTTTGGATCAACAAAAGAATCACCGATAATAGGAATATCTCGTTCGACAAGAGGTACCCGAACTTTTTTCCCAATAAGCTGATTGTACCGCTCATCATCTGGATGTACGGCAACCGCCGTGTCACCAAACATCGTTTCCGGTCGTGTTGTTGCGACAACAATCGATGTCATTTCATCAACAGCACCATCCACCAAAGGATATTTAATCGTCCATAAATGACCGGCTTGCTCAACGGTATCGACTTCCAAATCTGAAACCGCGGTTTCACAATCGCAACACCAATTGACAAGACGTTCAGCACGATAAATCAAACCTTCTTCATAAAGCTTCACAAAACATGTTGTGACCATAGCAACAGATTGGGCATCCATCGTAAATTGTTGTCGCGCCCAATCAAGCGACAAACCCATCAATTTCATCTGATCTAAAATACGATTACCATGATCTTCTTTCCATGCCCAAACCGCATCAAGAAATGCTTCACGCCCCATCTCTTGTCTTGTTTTGCCTTCGGTCTTTTTCAGATGTTTTTCCACCAACATCTGCGTAGCAATTCCAGCGTGGTCGAGACCTGGAATCCATGTGGTCTGGTACGATTTCATTCGATGAAATCGTACCAGGATATCTTGTAACGTATTGCCTAACGCATGCCCCATATGCAGTGTGCCTGTAACATTCGGTGGGGGCAAAAGAACACTGTAGCTCAAGCTATCAACGGAGGTATTGCTTTTAAAGTAACCTTTTTCTTCCCAATGTTTAATCCAAAAAGATTCAATAGAATGCGGATTATATTGTGGTGATAACATCTCGCAAGCTATATACTATGCATTACTAAATGACACCATTACTTCACCCTTTTAGGAATGCTGCCAGAGACGCTGTCGCACAAATTCTAGATATTTCGCCCCACGATCTCTTAGTTTCCACACCTCCAAGTCCAGAGCATGGCGATTATGCCGTTGCATGTTTTTCTGCGGCATCTGTCAAAAAAATCGCACCCGCCACACTTGCAACACAAGTTGCCAATCAATTTTCATCCAACCAATACCTTGTTTCGGCTCAAGCCATGGGAGGATATGTCAATTTTCATGCCAATCGTCCTCATGCCTTTCAATATTTGACCGATTGTCTGCTCCATCAAACGACATCATTTGTCCCCACATCATTAGGCCAAGGTAAAACAATCTGTATTGATTATTCTTCACCCAATATTGCAAAACATCTTGCCTATCATCATCTTCGCTCGACATCGATAGGCCATGCCTTAGCCAATTTATACGACGCTCTAGGCTATACTGTGGTTCGCATTAATCATTTAGGCGATTGGGGAACCACGCATGGAATGCTTCTTGCTGCACAACAAAAATGGGGATTACCAAACCCATTAACCATTCAATCATTAAATGATCTCTATGTCCGTTTTCGAGAAGCGATTAAAGAAACACCAGATTTGACTGATGATGGTCGGGCATGGTTCAAAAAACTCGAAGATGGTGACGTTCATGCGACAACAATTTGGAAACAATTCAAAACAACGTCATGGAATGAATTTTCATTAATTTATGACCGTCTCGGCATTGTGTTTGATGAGGTGCGTGGTGAAAGCGCATATCAAAAGGATATCCCAGATCTTATCAAACGACTCGAAGATATCTCCACAATATCCGATGGTGCTTTGGTTGTTTCTTTGGATGACAAAGACATGCCACCGTTGCTTCTAAAAAAGAACGATGGTGCCACATTGTATGCCACGCGTGATTTAGCGGCTGCTGAATATCGCTTTGCGACGTATGATTTTTTCCGTTCACTCTATGTTGTCGATCGAGGTCAAAGCCTGCATTTCAAACAACTTTTTGAAACATTAGACCGCATGAACCATACATGGACAAATCGTTGTCAACATGTCCCCTTTGGATTGGTTCGTATTGGTGGAAAAAAAACGAGTACGAGAACAGGACATGTCGTACTACTCCAAGACGTTCTCAATGAAGCTCAAGACAAGATCAAACAAAAACTTAATCAAACCATGGCTGACGCTTTACCCGAAACCATTGACAAACTCAGCAAAGACATCGGAATTGGTGCTATCTTATTCTCAAATCTAGCATCACAACGCGATAAAGATGTTGATTTT
>JABAAV010000080.1 GCA_014238595.1 Myxococcales bacterium
CATTTCATCTACCGTGGTTGTTTGTGTGGATTCAAACATCCATTTTAAGTGACATTGTCCTATTGGAACAAACACATTATCAATTGCTGCATCAAAGGTTTATGTGACAGCAACAGTGATGCCCCATTGTCCTGTTGGAACAACCACACTATCTATTAATGCAGCATCGGGAAACAAAGTGGAACAGTATAGTCTTATTCGAACAGCATCATCGCCAACTAATATTATCGAAAATAGGATGTTTAAGCGTTGGATTGATATTGAAGCGTGTTGTGCCTTGCATCATAAATAATTCATCTGCTATGTTTTATTCATGGTCAAAAAATCCAACTCATCTCAAATCATGATGCCTATTGCCATTGATCTTGGTTCAAAAAACACGGGTGTTTATACTGCAAATTATCCTCAAGGGACTCACATCTCAGAATTCAAGGATACATCGAAGGTCAAGAAGCAGGCACTTGTACTTGAATTCCTTGCCAAGGAAAATAAAGGGTATCAAATTCTCCAAAGCGATAGAACTGCAGTTCGACATACTATAAGAAACAGAACAAGAAACAAGTTAGCCAAACGTTTGCTCAAGTTAATATTAAAAGAATACTATCGATTTCCCATTGAAGACAAAGATCATGAAAAAGCACTCAATTATCTTCTTAACCGTCGAGGTTATAGTTATGTGGAATCAGATTATTGTGATTTGTCACTTAAAGAGATAACGGATGACCAACTCGAACAGATCGCTAATGATGCGAGCAACGGTGCCAAGCATCGCACGAAGTATTTTGAAAATATCAATCATGATTTAAAGACACTCGGTGACCGAAAAGAAAAATATTTGTCTCGTTTTAATGGTGCTCTTGAAGAACATCAATTAAACCATAGAAATACGGGCAATTTTAAAGAGATTTTTGAAAAGACACTGTGCCATATAAATAATTTTGATTTACGCTCACTGCGTGCTTTTTTCAATAATAGTAATGGAGAGAATCAAGAGTGGTGGCGGAGAGGTAATACGCCTGATTCCGCAGACGCCATTGAATACAAGCTTTCAACGATTTTTCATCGTTGGATCTGTGATCAATGGATTGTCAATAAAGAAAAAAATGGTCAAAAAAAAGTCGACGATTATCAATCATTAAAGAAAGAATGGCTTGAATTTACAAAAAACAATACAGGAAAATTATTTAGTTTCTGGCAAAAAACCGATCCAAAGTTAACCATTCCACCCTATGAAAGTCAGACCAATCGACGTCCACCAGCATGTCAAACCTTGTTATTAAATGTTCAATGTTTGACTCAATATTATCCAACATGGGAAATATGGCTAAAGGATTTGCAATCTGGATCTAATTTAGATGTTGAGCGTTACAACAAAGAATTATTGGAATGTACAAGCAGGGATAGGCAGGGGACGCCAATTATTCATACCAAACCAGGCAAACAACGAACTGACAAACCCAACGAAAGTTTTTCTCAAGAAGACAAAACACGAACATTTCAATTATTACTAGATACCTCCAAGAAAAATGATGTGTTTCAACTTAATAAGATTTGGAGCCGTTACCACAAACTACAACAACAAATACGGGACAATGAAGACAAGCTAAAAATCAATAAACAAATCAAATCGTTAAATGAAGTTGTCAAAAACTCTCAATTACCAGAGTCTCTCAAGACACAATTAACATTTGATGAGAGTCAAAAAAAATACAAAGAAGAGACCTTTGGACATCTTCTGAATAAATACTATCAAACCAGAAAACGCGCCAAAGATGGTCGTTATTTTATACATTATGATAATACTCAATCGAGCAAATTGAATCGTTGGAAAACGAATGAGAAAGACTTGCTTAGACTTTGTCACCATCGTCCACGGCAGAAAAAGGATCAAGGGTTTATTGACCTTCAGGCAATATTTGGTGTTGACAATGAATTATGGAAAAAGCCCTTAGAGCAAGCTGCTAAAAATGAAACTACCAAAGATAAAACTAGTAACATTGAAAAAGCAACGGAATGGTTGCGCAGCAAAGATTTTAAAGGACTCAAAACCCATTGCCATGCTGCGGCTGCTGCACAAAAAGAACACAAAGGAGCACTCAAGCAATTATTGGATAGAGCTGAATCTGTTCAAAACTCGAACCATGAGGTTGCTCCAGCGAAGACAACCGACAAGCAATTATTGGATAGAGCTGAATCTGTTCAAAACCCAGATAAGATCGATAAAAAGCTGATAAAGCTAAACAAAAAAAGTAAAGAACTGGCTAAAAGATTGGCTCTTTGCTTCTATCCCAACGATAACAGTCAAAAAGAACGCTTATCCAAACGACTAAACAATATTTATACATTTGCTCAAATGCATAATATTGTATTTTTAGATCGTTCAGGATTTAGCAAAACCTGTCCCATTTGTTCAGTCGATAACGGATTTCGTTCGCAAATGGATGGTGATGGTGCCTATGCCCATGCGTCTCGATTGTCTGCTTTGTCCTTGACTATTATTGATGGTGCAGCCAAACGTCTACTGAACCATAAAGCACATCACTTGACCAATCGACTTTGGGAGACAATCGAACCTTATTTGAACGAAGGACAGAACGTGTCGATACCGATTATTCTGGAAAAGAATGCGTTTTCGTTTGAATATGATCTTGCAGATCTCAAAAAAACACAAACAAAATCCAAAGAAACACAAAAAAAAGCCAAAGAAACACAAACAAAATCCAAACAAACAAAAGAAAGGATAGAAGAATCATACAAGGATAAAAAAACACGTATCAAAGATGCAAGTAAAGATAGCGCTGGACAATACCATTGTCCTTATGGTGGGCAATTATCTGGCACTGATGGTCAATTGGATCATATTTTACCTCGTGTTTCGAAGTTTGGAACATTAAATGATGAAGCTAATTTTATTTATACTTCATCAACAGGAAACCAAAACAAATCAAATAAGATATACAGATTGAAGGATTTAAACAAAGATTATTTGAACGTACATTTCAAAAATAAAAACATAGAACAAATCACAAAACATATATACACAACGTTATTTGGTACTGAAGATATACATGCCATTGAATCCAAGAATTTTGTATTTGGTTCATATCGAAATTTCTCAAACTTAGAGAAAAAATACCAACCTTGTTTTCGCCATGCATTATTTCTCCAAGACAATGATCCTGCACGTCGGCGTGTTATTGATGCGATACAGCATAACAACAAAACAATGGTTAATGGGACACAACGACTTTTTGCGCAACTTGTCGCGAATTGCTTCTGGAAAAAAGCGAATGCTATCAATAAAAAACATTTGTTAACGTTTGATTATTTTCAATATGCTCCGATTTCCGGAGATCGTATGTCACCTTTTGGTCTGCGCAACCGTATCACATCTCTTGTTTCTGGCACGGACTGTTGTATTGATGAATATTCCAAAAATGACGACAAGCAACATCCTTATTCTCATGTGATAGATGCCACGATGGCTTTTTTGTTGGCAACCGAACAACATTGCAATGAAGGTACGATGCGCATCAATATTGATGAGAACATGTCTGTCTGGGGAAGTACAAACGAACAATCAGAGGACTTATCCGCTGATTGTTATCAAGCCGTATCTGTATCAAGCAATGATGTTGAAACAATCACTGTCCAACCTCAATCAGTAGCAACAAAAATCAAACGGGCAGACAGTGCTTCTTCTGCTCCATCTCTTCATCGATTATTCTCACGAAGATTCTTTAAAGAGAATGCTTTGGGTTTGCGTTATAAACAACTATTTAAACGTGAACATGACAACGATGGTACAGATGTATGGTCTCATGGTTATATTGATTACAGTGAATCTGATAAGCCTCAATTCATTAAAGTTGAGCCCATGAGCACCAAGTCCAACAATGAATCTATAGAGTATCTGGTTAAGCAAGGGTTCTATTCTGAACGTGAAAGAGATGCTTTTGATAAGAATGATGAAAAGGTTACTTATCGAATGCTTAGTCCAAAAAAAAAGATGATTGATGCTGCATTATTTAATTTTCTTTCCAAGGCTAATGAAGACAAAGTCAATCTCAAAGATCCAAAGATTAAAGAAGAGATTAAAGAAGAGATTAAAGCAAAGATTAAAGCATTGGAATTTGTGTTGAGTGATTTAAAACAATGGGTTCAATCCAAGCCAATCGAAGAAACAACCAAGGTTATTAATAAGAAAGATAAACTGAATCCTTGGTTGATACAATGGAAGAAGTTTGACGAAGGATGGAAAGAAAGATCAGGCGATAACTGTAAAGTTGATAAGAATCAGAAATATATTATTGATGAAACCAATCAAAAGCTGTGGAATGAGTATTGTAAAGAATTCTTTCCTTCTGGATCGAATGATTGTCCAATAAAGCACAAAAAAAGTCGAAAATATTCCCTTATTGCGACGACAAAACCAAGTGGAGCGTTGGTTATGATCAAAAAACCAGAACGAAGAAACTGTTCAGAGGGTTATTATTGTATGGCGATTGATAAGAATATAATATCTAAAGACAAAGCGGCATTCATAGCTTTGAAGTCAAAAAACATTGTTTTGTTTGACAAATCAATTTTTTCAAAAGGGTATGTTTACGATACGACTGAATACGATAGGCTATTCGGAAAATCTATTGAGACTAAATATTTCATCAACACAGATACAGCCAAAGACTTTGTCAAAGATCTACAACAAATTGTGATTACAATCAGTACACACAAAGAGACAGAGGTTACGCTTAGTGGAATAAAAAGGACTTACTTCGAAAAATATTTGTTCAACAAAGGAAGTGAGCCAATAAAGCAAGGAGCTTTTTATTTTTCTGATAGCGAACAGAACACTATTAACGAAACTAATATCAAAGAATTGATCATTCCATCGATTCGACAAGAGAAATCAAAACCACCTGCAAAAATCATAGCTATAACTAAAGATTTCCTTAGTATGACCTTAACATTCAGATCGGAGAACCTGAGAAAAGTTTTAGACAAACAAGCGGAAAGTAAAAAATCCGAGGTGTGTGAACAGAGCTCGGATCATGATTGATCTTAAAATGATTCCAGTTTAAGATTAGTTTGTTGTTTTACAAAGATAATGGATCTGAATATTTTTAGCAATTAAAAATACATTAATTTGTTTTTGATTATAAAATCACGTACAGATCTATCATGAAACATGTGATTATCTCTGATTATGGCAAGACATTGGGTGTGACGAGTGAACGTTTGCTCATCCGTGATAGAGAATCGACTGACCAAAGCATTAAGGAGATTCCATTACGCAAAATCAATACGATCAGTGTTCACAAACAAGGCGTCAGTTTATCTTCAAATCTACTCACTGCATGTGCCAACTATGGCATTAAAGTGTTTATCGGAAATCACGCAAAAAATTTGTGCTGTTTATATGGTAATGCACAACATGGTGTCGTCCAAAACAGAATTAATCAGTTTATGTTTTTACAAGAAGATGATCAGCGTCATCGTTTAGCTTGTACATTTGTTTATGGGAAATTACGCAATCAAAGAGCAACGGCTTTATATTTTTCAAAACAACACTGTTCAATCGAAAAGAAAACCGCCATTGCTAATTTAGCCCATGAACTTGATCGTCTTTCAAAGCAGGTCATTAATCTACCTCATACGCCAGATTGGCTACCCAAATTAATGGGATTTGAAGGCATTGGAGCCAAATATTACTGGCAAGCATTGAGAAAAGATCATTGGCTTGGTGATGCATTCTCAGGAAGAAAGGGTCGAGGTGCCTCAGATTCAGCAAATCAGGCACTAAACTATGGGTATGGAATTTTATCCAGTGTGATATGGAATACTTTAGCCAATGCTGGTCTTGAAGTCTATCTTGGAGCGCTTCATGTGATTAGGGCGGGACGTCCCGCGTTGGTATTGGACTTAATGGAAGAATTTCGTCCGTGGGTTGTTGATCGAGCCGTGATCAAACTACGCAAACAATTAAATGATCAATCGTTAATCCCCAAAACCCGAAAACAATTGACCGCGACTATTTTATCATCTCTTGAAAAGCCCATTCCTTATCAAGGTAAAAAAGTAAGACTTGAAAGCGTGATACAGAGACAGTGTTATCGATTATGTGGTTTATTTGCGGGTCAGAAAAAATACAAACCTGTACTGTTTAGGTGGTAATCATGCAACGACGTCAAGAACGTGAAGTGTTAATTTCATACGACATTGAAAACAACAAAAAAAGAACGCAGATTTTGAATCAGCTTAAAAATATTGGAATGATCTCGGTACAAAAATCAGTGATGTGGGGAAGATTACTGCCCGTTGATATTGTATTGGCGCGTCGTGTTCTCAAAGAAGAACTCGACAAGGACTGTGATAAAGCTTTTATTCTTGTCGTGAAGCTGTCTGAACATGCGGATTTTTTTGGACAACTTCCAGCATTGAGCGAATACGATGACCACGCTATCTTCTGATATTGAAAGTATCCCTATCAATCTTATTAGACAGCATCAATTTTGTCCCAGAATTCCATGGTACAAGTTGGTCTTGAAATTTGATCCTCCTGAACAGGCATGGATGATACAAGGAAAACAGTGGCATGATAAACAACATGATTTGCAAAAACGACGTGTATCTTTATATTCAAGTGACAATGCTATCCATCATCATGAAGCTTGGGTTCATTGTCCTGAACTTGGTATTCATGGACAAGTTGATCATCTGATCGAGGAACAAGAATATAGTATCGTTATTGAATATAAAATAGATTCCAAAACACCAACTCTGGGACAGAAATTGCAAGTTATAGGATATATTTTTGCAGCTCGTACCACATTTGATAAGCCAGTGAAATTCGGCGTCATCCTTAAAGGTCACAAGCTTAAACAGCATCGCATTCAAATGACGCCGCTTTTAGAAGATCAATTTCATAATAATTTGTTTGCGATAAAGAAAAATGTTCAAATCGGCTATCTTCCTGACAGCAGCGCAGAACATGCAAAATGCGCTCAATGTGAATATTTAAGGTATTGCAACGATCGATGAAATGTTCGCAAAATATGGTGATTTTGATGCAGGTTGTGAGTTTTCGAACAAGTAAGTGTGTAGATCTAACAATAAAATCTTATAAAACAAGACTTTACCGTTAGGCCTACACAACATACATCAACAAACTAACTACTGAAACAGATGCAATACTTCTGGGTATAGCCGCCATCCAAGAACC
>JABAAV010000081.1 GCA_014238595.1 Myxococcales bacterium
AAACCGCGTAGCAATTCACCCTATATGCATGAGGTTCAAGAGTATATTGATTTTGTCTTTGGTCTCAAAAACGATCCTTCAAAAATATTGGTTGCAGGGATTGTCGGAAAAAACGAAGGGGATGAACCGCTTGATTCTGCAGAAGTTTTGTTTATTTCTTCTTCTACAGCGGACAGAAATGACTTTCTAGAATTAAAAAAAGGATGTGGCTATGATGTGTCGGATAACAACGCCGGAGCTGTTCCTGCGATACGACTTGAATATTTTGTCAATGCATTTCCGCAACATGTCAGCGATTCTATTTGCTCAGCAGATTTTTCTACAATATTGGAAGATATTGGAGAGCGATTGCGTATTGCGATTGGTGATCAATGTCAGGACAAATCGTTGTTCGTCGATATTGAGCCAAACATAGAAGGTCTTCAGGTCGATTGTACCGTGTCAGATATTAGTGTCAATGAAACGATTTTACATCCAGAATGTGCATCAGGAACCAATTTGGAAACAGTCACCGAGCCATGCTGGCGTTTATGTCAATACGATGCCTCGTCAAGCGATGTCTTATATTGTGACACTGACGAATTTTCTTGTCAAAAATCCAACAAAGTTGCTATTCAAGTGTTTCCTTCTGATCGTGAGATTCGGACAGGGGCTAACGTTGTTGTCAAATGTGCTGTTCAGTAATGGGGTAACAGCTCTATGTTTGTTTCATGATATCGATACCTACTTGTATAATGGTGTGTTGTGATTTCTTGGTTATAGAAAGATTGTGTTCATGAACCTAGGTTGGAAACGACATTACCATGGGTTAGCGATTCTTGGGGTTTGTGTGATGGTTGTTGCCTGTACACGACATCTGGTTGAAATTACCCCTAAACAAGATTCGCAGCTTTATCAAATTATCGATTTTGGTGGAAATCGTGATGTTGATATACTATTCGTCATTGATAACTCTGGTTCTATGGAGGTCGAGCAAAAAGCCTTGGTGGATGAATTTGATTCCTTCATCACTCAATTGGAAGCCTTAGAAGGTGGATTACCCAATGTTCATATCGGTGTGATTACGACCGATATTGGTCTCGGTGGTTCTAACCCCGCCTGCAGTGACAATGGCCATAATGGTATTTTGCAAAATGGAACACAGTCAGCAGGTTGCTCTGGGCCACAGGGTGATCGTTATATCCAAAATATTGCCAATGAGGATGGTACACGAACGACTAATTATCCTGAAAATCAAACATTAAAAGAAACGTTTTCTTGTATAGCCCGTGTTGGAGTACATGGATGTGGATTTGAACAACCTTTGGAATCAATGCGTCGTGCTTTGGATGGAAGTCGCCAACAAAATCTTGGATTTTTACGTGAAGACGCCCTGCTTGCGATTATTTTCGTAACAGATGAAGACGATTGCTCTGTTGAAGATACCACAATGTTTGAGGGCGATTATAGGTCCGCACTAGATTCACCATTGGGGGCTTGGAATTCATTTAGATGCTTTGATTTTGGTGTTTTATGTAATGAACCCACAAGAACAGCAGGGATCAAAACCAATTGTAAACCACATCCTAATTCACCGTATATGTATGCTGTTCAAGAATATATTGATTTTGTGTTCGATCTCAAAGCGGATGCTTCGAAAATTTTAATAGCAGGGATTGTAGGGAAAAACAGGTTGGGTTCTCAAGATTCAGCAGAAGTCTTATTTGTTCCCGGAAATTTCGCCAATGCTTCAATTGATCATTTAGAACTAAAAAAAGGATGTGGCTATGATGCCTTTGATAACCATGCCGGAGCTATTCCTGCGATACGACTTGAGCATTTTGTTAATGCGTTTCCGCAACAGGTCAGCGACTCTATTTGCTCAGCAGATTTTACTACAGTTTTGAATGATATCGGAGAAAAATTGCGTATTGCGATCGGAGAACCTTGTCAGAGTATGTCGTTGTTTGTTGATGCGGATCCAATCACCGAGGGTCTTCAAGTCGATTGTACTGTGTCAGATATTAATGAGAGTGCCAGGGATCAAACCATTATACATCCACAATGTGCATCAGGCATTGATCTAGAAACAGTCACCGAACCGTGCTGGCGTTTATGTCAACATGGTGTTTCATCTGATGATGCCTTGTATTGTGAGACGGATCATTTTTCTTGTACAGCACGTGATAAAGTTGCTATTCAAGTATTTCCTTCTGAGCGAGAGATTCGGACAGATGATTTTGTTGTTGTCAAATGTGCTATTCAATAATGGGTTAAAACAAAGGTATTTCATCATAATATAGAGCCCCATTGTTCTTTGGTTGAGTGTTTTATTGTGCTTGTATAACGATGACTTATGAGTTCTTGGTTGTAGAAAGATTGTGTTAATGAATATTTATTGGAAATTGTATCTCGATAGATTAGCGATTCTTGTGGCCTGTGTGATGGTTGTTGCCTGTACACGACAGTTGACAGATATTACACCGAGGCAAGAGTCTCAGTTTCCTCAAATTATCGATGTTGGTGGAAACCGTAATGTCGATATATTGTTTGTTATTGATAACTCTGTTTCCATGGTGGACGAGCAAAGCGCATTAGTCAGTCAGTTTGATTCATTCATCGCTCAACTGGAAACCTTAAGCGGTGGCTTACCCAATGTACATATTGGTGTGGTGACGACTGATGTTGGTCTTGGAGGTATATCCGTTTCTTGGTTGAGCTGTGGGGAGAGGGACGGTGAGGATGGTCTGTTGCAAGCGGGACGAAATTGTTTTGAATCAGGGGATGCACGCTATATTCAAAACATTGCCAATGTGAATGGGACTCGAACGATTAATTATCCTGAGAATAAAACATTAAAAGAAACATTTTCATGTATAGCACGCGTAGGCATAGAAGGATGTGCTTACGAAGCACCTTTGGAAGCAATACGTCGTGCATTGGATGGAAGACACCAAGCCAATCTTGGATTTGTACGTGAGGATGCTTTGCTGGTCATTATTGTAGTCGCTGATGAAGACGATTGCTCAGTCAAAAATGCTACAATAGCTCTAAACGAGGATGGTAACACAGGGCTATATTCGCCCTTGGGACCATTGACAGAATTTAGGTGTTTTGAATTTGGTGTTTTATGTGATGAACCCGCAAGAACAGTAGGAATCAAAACCAATTGTAAATCACATCCTAATTCGCCATATGTGTATGATGTTCAAGAATATATTGATTTTGTGTTCGATCTCAAAGCGGATCCTTCACAAATATTAGTCGCAGGGATTATAGGAAAAAATATGGACGGTCCTCTAGATTCCGTTGAAGTGACGAATGGGCCATCGCTTCAACCAGGGTGTCGTTCTGCGTTGGGGATTGCTCCGGCAGCACTACGTATTGAGCATTTTATTACTGGTTTTCCTCAACATATTAGTGAGTCTATTTGTTCTGTAGACTTTACTCCAATCTTGAACCGTATCGGAGAGACGTTACGTCGTGTGATTGTAGATCCTTGTCAAGAAATCACGATGTTTGTTGATGCGGATCCAACCACCGAAGGTCTTCAAGTCGATTGTACGGTATCAGACGTTAATGAGAGTGCTCGGGATGAAAACATTGTGCATCCACAATGTGCATCAGGCACTGATTTAGAAACAGTCACTGAACCGTGCTGGCGTTTATGTCAACAGGATGCCTCGTTGGGCGATGCCTTGTATTGTGATGCGGCTAAATTTTTATGTGATAAATCTGGCCAAGTTTCTATTCAAGTATTTCCCTCTAACCGTGAGATTCGTTCCGGTGTTAACGTTGTTGCCAAATGCGCTGCTCAATAATGGATAAAAGGATGCTGAATTTCATCGTAGTTATGTAACTGATTTATGCGTGCCAATCATGTGACATTAGCTCGTATTTTTTGCACTCCGTTGTTAGGAGGGTTGTTGTTGGCAGGATATATCCCTTTGTGGTTTGGGTTTATCGTAGGAACTATTCTTGCTTTTACAGATTTTATTGATGGTTATTTAGCAAGACGAAATGGAATTACAGTTTTTGGACAGCTGCTTGATCCTATGGCAGACAAAGTGTTTTTTGTTTGTGTTGTGCTGCCTGTTGTCGAAATTCCAACCATTGGATTTCCAATTTGGGGCGTTATACTCATTTTGTTTCGTGAATTTTTTATTACAGCGTTACGTACATCATATGAACTTCGTAGCCTTGAAATTGAAACAAGCTATTTAGCAAAAATAAAAACATGGATGCAAATGCAAGGCATCGGCATCATTGTATTTATTGATCTTATCTCTTTAGACGTTGTCTTGCAGGTTTTTAAGCTCGGTGTGATCATCTCTTTAGTGGTCATATTAATAGGTGTTATCCAAAAGAAATTTTGGAAAGGTGCCATCATGATGCTCGCTTCATTTGTTGCGTTGGTCGTTTTAGGACACAACAATAATCCACACACGATTGTTTGGGGAACCGTGGTCGCACTCGTTTTAGTGAGTTGGATTAGTGCATTGGATTATTTAACGGATATACCACGGATATGGCGATCAGAATCTTCTATATCTTCTATGGAAATAGTTCGCTTTCTAGGCGCTTTAGTGTTGCCATTATCTGCAGGATTAATGTTGCACACCAATCCTATTATGTTGATGTTGCTTCTTTCAGGAGAGATTGCTGTTGGTGGTCTCGACAATTTATTGGTTTATCGAAACAGGGCTGCTTCTGCAGGGTTGTGGTCAGTGCGGCAACTCAGTGCATCACTGTTATTGTTTTGTGCGTTTTTTGTACAAGAACATATGTTGGTTTCAACGACCTTCGTATGGTCTGCTTTTGTTGTCAGTTCATTGGGGATTGGGTATGAATTTTGGCGTGGGCGCTCATTTTATCTTGATGATAAGATGCGCAGAGAAAAACAAAAAAAGCGAAAGAAAAGAAAACAACAATCACATTTAGAATCTGCCTAGGTTGCGCATCATAGCTGAGAACCAATGACATTATTGCGACCTGCTTTTTTTGCTTGATATAAATTAAAATCGGATTGTTTAATCAATTGATCTGGATCCATTTTCTGATTGCCATTAAATGAAGAAACTCCAATGGAAATAGTTAATGATAGTGATAAATTTCGAGAGGTAAAGGGAGCATTTTCAATAGCGTTACGAATTTTTTCAGAAAAGGTCATTGCTTTTTCAAGGAATGTATTTGGCATGATGATCATGAATTCTTCCCCACCATAACGTGCAAAAAGTTCTTCACGGCGAATATAAGGACGGATTCGTTGTGTCAGTTCTCGTAATACAGCATCACCTGTTGGATGGCCAAATTCATCATTGACATTTTTGAAATGATCGATGTCTAACAAAAGGACTGATAAGGGCAAATGATGTCGTGATGAACGAGCAACTTCTCTCTCAAGAAATTCTGTCAAATAGCGATGATTATGAATACCTGTTAATGCATCAATAATAGTAAGACGATAAATTTCTTCATAATAAGAAGATTCGATACTGGTTCCTGTAAGAAACTTAAAAATGACAGATCCTATTTTAAGAAAATCAGAATTACGCAACGTGCCTTTTTGGATAGGATTATCATTTAAATAAGAACCATTTGTTGAGCCTAAATCTTCGATAACCCACTCGGTGTCCTTTTTAGATATTTTGATGTGGTGTCTCGACACAGAAGATATGTCAATTTGAATATCAGAACTGTCATCGCGTCCAATGATGATTTCATTTTGATTAAGAGCAAATTGACGTCCCATGTCAGGTCCTTTCGGGTAGATCAAAACCAGACATGATTTTCCATCAGTTTGTATTGTCGCTGGAATATTCGTTATATTTGTTTTGCCGGAATGCATAATTTCATTATAGAATCAAAGAGAGAGTATTCCTCTTGGTTATCTGAGGTCAAATGATATGAGGCATCATTGAAGTGATGTTCGTTGGTATATTAGGTTATGGCTACCAAAATACTCGAAAGAGATTGTTTCATCAAAAAAATTTGAATTAATTTTGATCTGCTGTTTAAATCTCATGATGTCTCTGATGACATATTGGTATCTTCAGCGATGTATGATGAATTGTTTGTCGATAATGAAGCATGCATAGGGTTGGTGAACAATAGTTATCGAAAAATCCTATGTCAATAATGCAGCAGTATGGTGTCGTATTGCATGCCCTACAGCCGATAATGATGTTGCATGTGCTTTATTTGTAAGATCTGCTGTAAGCGTTTTTCCTTCTTTGACTGTTATGGCTATTGCTTGGTCAATGGCATCGCCTGCTGTACGCAATTGTGTGTCATTGTACCTATCTGCAAGCCAAGTTAATGCAGATCCTGTTGCAAGAAGCATTGCCATGGGATTTGCACTGTCTTGTCCTGCTAAAGGTGGTGCTGAGCCGTGAATCGGTTCAAACATGGCATGGTTATCACCAAGATTACAGCCAACTGCCATACCCATACCACCTTGTAATACAGAGGCTAAATCAGTGATGATATCACCAAACATATTGGTGGTCACACAGACATCATAGTGTTCGGGTTGGGTCAAGACAAATTGTGTAAAGGCATCAACCATGACCAATTCTTTTTGAATATCTGGATACTGAGTACCAATGTCTTTGAAAATATTGGCGAATAATTTACAACCCTGAAGCACATTGTGTTTAACAATGCAGGTGACACGTTTTTGTTGATCTTTCGGTGCTCCATTTCTTTTCTGTGCAATATCAAATGCTTTGAGAATAATGCGTTCAGAGGCTTTCTTGGTGATCGTACGAACATCGATGGCGGTATCTGTTTCTGATGTGATTGGATTCTGTTCAGGTTGATTTCCATAAAGTCCTTCAGTATTTTCTCGAACAATGACCATATCAACGTTTGTCGTATTCCATACTGATTTCCATGTTTC
>JABAAV010000082.1 GCA_014238595.1 Myxococcales bacterium
CTTCAGAACACTACACCGATATAACGGGGAACCTGAGCATCGAAAATAGTCAAATGGACGCCATCGACTTGCCACATCTAGAAACAGTTGGTGGAGGTGTTTCTATAAAGCACAGCCGCAGCCTAACAACCATCGGCTTACCACGGCTACAAACGGCCGGTGAGCATGTTGCTATATACAGCAACGATAACCTAACGAGCATCTCCATGCCACGTCTACAGTTAGTTGATGGGGGTTTTGGGGGCGTTAGTATATACAGCAACAAAAAACTAACGAGCATCGCCATGCCACAGCTTCAATCAGTTAGTGGAGCTTTTCAGATAGGCGGTAACGACACCCTAACAAGTGTCGACTTGCCACAACTACAGTCTGTTGATGGTATTTGGGGGAGTGTTGAGATATTTGACAGCGACAACCTAACAAGTGTCGACTTGCCACAACTACAGTCAGTTGGTTCGAGTGTTTGGGTATATAACAGCCCCGATCTAACGAGCGTCACCGTGCCAAATCTACAATCAGTTGGTGGGGATGTTAATATATTCGACAACCTCGATCTAACGAGCGTCACCATGCCACAGCTACAATCAGTTGGTGGGGATGTTGATATACGCGACAACAACAGCCTAACAACCATCGACTTACCACAGCTACAATCAGTTGGTGGGAGTGTTGATATAGGCTCTCCTTCGCGACTCACAGGTTGTGACTTAGGTAGTTACACAGAAGAATATTGCCCGTAGTTCATTCCCCTAACCCTTGTACCGATAGTGCTTGATACTAGCCCTTGTTTTGTGCGTGTTTAACTAGGTCTACTTTGAGTCTAAGATCAACATGGGTTATGGTGTGGCTATGTTTAGATTATTATTGCTTATCTCATGTCTTGGTTTTGTCATTGGCTATGGTGGTGAGTCCGTAGCAAAACCTAGGGTAGCGGAACCAACAGTAGCAGAATCTGCAAGCGTAGAGCCTAAGGTATGGCAGGGAGACGTTACCACTCTTGAGGATCTCAATCGGGTAGGTTCTTACACTGAAATCACTGGAAACTTGATTGTGAACTGGAACACCACCCTAACAACCATCGACATGCCACAGCTACAGTCAGTTGGTGGATATATTGAAATAATCAACAACAACAACCTAACAACAAGGAAGTTAATATCTAATCTCTGCATGAATGATGATCTGAAAACTGAAGAAAATAACATTATATACAACACATCAAATAAACGGCGTAGACGCACTAATTGGTCTGCCCCTGTAAGTACCAAGATTGTACAGGCAGATAAGCAGACGCTCCGCATGTTGAGTGATATTGCTCAAAACTCACTAGCTGAAACAATCCGAGACGCCATTATTGCGGGGATTCCACACATAAAACGGCAAGTTAAGTACATAAAAAATAATGCCGAACTAAACGGGAAAAATGGAGAAACAACATGACCAACAAAAACAAGGGAAAATAGCTAAAATGAACACAGAAAAACTTAACGTGGGTACAACGGAACGGAAAGCCGAACAGGATATATATCAGTTCAGAAACAGTCTTATATCTCAAGATGACAGCAACCTTGATGATATGCTTGCTTATTGCAGCAATTGTGTCAGACAAGAAATTTATGCTGTCCTTACCCTTCCTCCTCAGTACGATAAGCCTACTACTATTCAACAGGTATTGATTACCTATCTTATGGTGAACAATCCAACGCTTGTTCACGGCTATTTGACCGGAGAATCAACAATGGCAGAGCGTAAATCCTATGAAATTCAGAAAATGGCTATTAAAAAAGATATTGTTCTCGATAAAAGAGATAAAGCAAAATCTAATTGGCTTACAACCAGCGGAGGTGGAATGGTAGCCAAGGGGCTACAGTCAGGTGTTTCGGGCTGGCGAGTGAATGGCCTACTGGTTTTTGAGGATATCTACAATCATAAAGTAAAGGACAGAAAACCTAAGCAGATAAATAAAATTGAAAATATGGTAGTAAGTACTTGCGTTGAGATCAGTGGAGGTAGTGATCAGGGCGGTATAATTATCATTGATTCCAGGTGGCACAAGAATGATATTATAGGGAAGATACAGCGTAAAGAGATCTTGAAAGGTTTTCCGTTTAAACATTTCCATTACCCAGAGAACAAACCATCAAAACATAATGACTAGATGCTCGAGTTAAAAAAATCCGCAGAGGT
This sequence comes from Myxococcales bacterium, assembly GCA_014238595.1. Taxonomy (GTDB): domain Bacteria; phylum Myxococcota_A; class Polyangia; order Haliangiales; family J016; genus JABAAV01. Next base: position 2,188 of record JABAAV010000082.1, read on the forward strand.
CATCGATGTACACAGCACACACAAACTGTAATATTATCGGATATTAACTCTGCAAGATCCGAAAAGATGCAGTCAAAAAGATCGGATTTAAACGAACGAAGCTGTGGATAAGTCATCATTCTTTCAGAAATCAAGATGCAGATAGCATATCTAAAAGATCGGATTTAAAACGAACGAAACTGTGGCTAGTTACTGATAGCTATTGATTTCTATTGTTGGTAGGATCGTCTAGGTGTATGACCGTTATCTTAAATTTTTATAACATGTTGTATAACGGTGGACTTAATACCTATGGAACTTAAAAAATCTAATGACTTTAACTCTTCTGGTTTTTCAGAGATTTCTGGAAACAAAACAACAAAAAAACAAAGTCGCACACGTCAAAATACAGTACGTCGACAGGGTATATCCGTTGAACGGGTTTTTACCGAAAAAGGTGTTGACCCTTATTCTTTAGTCGAATGGACCAAGCGAACAGCACAAATTGTAGGTTCAGATGGTACGATTTATTTTGAGCAAAAAAACTGTGAAGTGCCTGCAGGATGGAGTCAAATGGCGACGAATGTGGTCGCCCAAAAATACTTTAGAGGCACATTAGAAACTCCCGAACGAGAAAATAGTATTAAGCATATGATAGGTCGTGTTTCTGACACGATTACAGCTTGGGGAAGAGAGAATGGTTATTTTAAATCTTCTCAAGATGCCGATAATTTTAATGACGAACTCACCTATCTATTATTGTTTCAAAAAATGGCCTTCAATTCACCGGTTTGGTTCAATGTTGGTGTTGAAGATGCTCCACAATGCAGTGCTTGTTTTATCAACTCAGTCGAAGATTCAATGGATTCTATTTTAGAATTAGCAACGACTGAAGGCATGTTATTTAAATATGGATCGGGAACTGGATCGAATCTCTCAACGATTCGGTCATCGAAAGAAAATCTACAAGGTGGAGGTAATGCCTCTGGACCGATTTCTTTTATGCGTGGCTATGATGCCTTTGCTGGTGCTATAAAATCTGGTGGAAAAACACGACGAGCCGCCAAGATGGTTATTCTTGATGCCTCTCATCCTGATGTAAATATGTTTATTGGCTGCAAGGCTGATGAAGAAAAAAAAGCATGGGCATTAATTGATGCAGGCTATGATGGAAGTTTTAATGTCCCTGGTGGCGCTTACGATACCGTCGGTTTTCAAAATGCCAACCATTCTGTGCGTGTTACCGATGAATTTATGAACAATGTTTGCAATGGTGAACCATGGTCTACACGACGAAGAGTTGACAATGAGATTGTAGAGACATTTCCTGCACAGCAAATGTTGCGTGATATGGCCGAAGCTGCACATGTCTGTGGCGATCCTGGTATTCAATTTGATACCACCATTAATGAATGGCATACATGCAGCAATACAGCACCAATCAACGCGTCAAATCCTTGTTCTGAATATATGTTTCTTGATGATTCTGCATGTAATCTTGCCTCTTTGAATCTTCGAACATTTCAGGATGAACACGGGGAGTTTTTGATTGAAGAATTTAACGAGGCTGTTCGAACCACAACAATTGCGATGGAAATTATTGTAGGCAATGCTCGATACCCTACCCGTAGAATACAAGACAATTCCATTCGATTTCGCCCTCTTGGATTGGGTTATGCCAATATGGGTGCATTGTTAATGTCGCGTGGTCTTGCTTATGACAGCGATGAAGGACGCGCATATGCTGCAGCGATTACTGCCATCATGTGTGGACAGTCTTATGCGACAAGTGCAACGATTTCTCGAGATGCCACAGGACCTTTTGATGGTTATCCCGAAAATGAACATCCGTTTCTTAATGTGATGCAAAAACATCGTAATGCTGTTGATGATATTCAAACAGAGTTTGTCCCAGAGACTATGATGGATGCTGCACGAAGCACATGGGACGATGCCTTGTCTTTGGGCAAGAAAAATGGATATCGTAATGCTCAAGCAACAGTGTTAGCACCAACGGGAACCATTGGATTTTTGATGGATTGTGATACGACTGGCGTTGAACCTGATATTGCGTTGGTCAAATACAAAAACCTCGTTGGCGGTGGGATGCTTAAAATTATTAATAAAACGGTACCTGAAGCATTATCACGGCTTGGTTATACCGATGACCATGTTGCTTCAATATGTTCCTATATCGAAAAACAAGGAACGATTGAAGGTGCAGAACATCTCAAGGACAAGCATCTTGATGTCTTTGATTGCGCTTTTCGCGCTGAACGTGGTGTACGCAGTATTGATACCATGGGACATATTAAAATGATGGAAGCTGTGCAGCCATTTTTATCCGGTGCTATTTCAAAAACAGTCAATATGCCGTCAGATTGTACGGTTGAAGATATTGAAAATGCTTATATGGAAGCATGGAAGCGTGGATTAAAAGCAATTGCTGTTTATCGTGATGGGTGTAAACGGACGCAACCTTTGTCAACGAGTACGGATCCTTCGATTGATCATTTATCAACGGAAGAACGAACTGCCATTGAAAATATTCGTGCGGCCAAGAAACATCAAGGCGGTGCGCCAGAACCCATTCGTCATAAATTACCAGCAGAACGACAATCGATAACACATAAATTTAAAATCAGTGGTCATGATGGTTATATGATTGTTGGTCTTTATGAAAATAAAATGCCTGGCGAATTGTTTATTTGTATGGCCAAGGAAGGTTCTACAATTGGTGGCTTGATGGATTGTTTTGCGACATCCATTTCTATTGCATTGCAACACGGTGTTCCACTGTCATTGCTTTGTGAAAAATTTAAAGGCACACGATTTGAACCATCGGGATATACTGAAACTAAAGATATTCGTTTTGCGACATCGATTATGGATTATATCTTTCGATGGTTGTCGGAACGATTTCTCCCTAAAAACACAGAATCTTTTGATACGAATGGTGCGCAATTAGAATTGCCTACGGGAGAAAATCCATCTGTCAAGCAAGCAACAGTCAAGCAAACAACAGAAGTTGTTGAAGCCTCTAAAGGAGATGTTTGGGTGTCAGAACTAGATGCACCACCTTGTCATAGTTGTGGATCTTTAATGATTAGATCAGGGGCATGTCATCGTTGCCTTGTTTGTGGTTCAACGAGTGGATGTTCATAATCAATCGATAAGCAAATCATTGACACAACAATACGTTGTGTTTTTAAAATTTCAATAAACCCTCAACAACCATCAGTACTGTAATTGAGCATTAATGCGCCATGTCATGAGAATGCATGTGTTATAAGAGCATATCTTAAGTAAGACTACCGTTACACATTATTTGTTGTGTCATAGTTTTCGAGGATGGATATACAATTGTTTCGATATTTTGTTCTATTTCAATTTGTTTTATTAGGATTTTCTCCTGTCATTGTTGCAGAAGAGATGACCAAAGAGGATCTTGAAGAACTCACTGTTCCAACCGTTGATGTTCAAACTCAAACATCACAAAAAAATCAAGCTATTGATGGAAAAGAATCTTCAGCTAAACAACGGCAAGAAAAAACGTTCTTAAGTGATGATTTTGTGACGTCAATTGATCTTGCAGATACGATTGGAGAAGATGGATCTATATCGGAAATTGTATCTAAATCTACAGGAATTTCAGTGCGTTCACGAGGGAATTCTTTTTCATCGTTATCAATTCGCGGAGCATCTCCAACACATACAATCATTGCTATTGATGACATTCCTTTATCACGATTGTCAGGTGTAACAACAGATTTGTCCTTATTTCATCAAAGTGATTTTCAATCCATTGAACTTTATCGAAACAATAAAGTCTCAGCCCTATATGGTGGTGTTCCTGGTGGATTGTTGAATTTTAAAACACATGTAGGCAGAGATGCTCAAGGTCACAGAATGCGATTATCGTTAGGTAAAGGCTCTTTTGGTCGGCATGATTTACATGCATCTTTCGGAGATACTCAGAATGATATTTCGTTTAAAGGATTGATGAATTATCATAATGCAGCAGGGACGTTTACTTATTTTAGTGACAATGGAACGCCTCTCAATCTTGAGGATGACACAATTGTTGAGCGACAAAACAATGATTTTGATCAATGGGATGGTGCATTGCGTGGTCAAACAGATACCGATCAATGGTCTTGGCTCGGTGGTATTCGAACGATGATTCGTAACCAGGGAGTACCTGGACCTGGAACAGTGGAAACTAAAGATGTTTCGTTGGACACTCACAAACATCAATGGGATATGCGCGTCAAAACAAAAGATACGAGATTGTCGCTAGGAGGGTTGTCTTATTTTTTGTGGGAGACACAACAATATGCGGATAAATATGCAGAAATAGGACTGACACAGGAAGATAGACATTATCAAACCTTATCTTTGGGTTTACAGGGAACTGCTACGTATCGTTTTTTAAATCAATTACTCAATGCAGAAGCACATGTGCGATGGGATCATTTTCTAGATGAGGATATTTTACGCAATACAGAATATCAAGGAGGACGTCGTTCTGTTGCTATGGCTTTATCTAGTGAAATGTTCGTTGGAAACCTGTTTGTGTTTGTTCCTGCATTGCGTGTAGAAGGATTATATACGA
>JABAAV010000083.1 GCA_014238595.1 Myxococcales bacterium
TTATCAGGTGCAATAATGTCGGTAAGCATACGAAGCATGGTTGTTTTTCCTGCACCATTGGCACCAAGAAGACCATACACACAGCCCATTGGAATCACACAAGATATCTTTGATACAACCGTCACATGATTAAATGATTTAGTGACTTGTTCAAAAATAACAGCGTTTTTCGACATCCTATTATTCTACTGCCATGCCCATCGAATGGTAACCATGATCAACATAAAGAACAGTTCCCGTGATAGCTTTAGCCATAGGACTACACAAAAAAGCACCTGCTTGACCAACATCTTGACCCTCTAATCGACCTTTTAAAGGTGAATTTTTGGATGTGTAATCAATCATTTTATCAATGAAACCAATGGCACTCGCTGCACGTGATGCATAAGGACCTGCCGAAATAATATTGACACGATGTCCCCATTTTCGACCTGATTCATAGGCTAATAGACGACAATCAGATTCTAATGCAGCTTTAGCAGAGGACATACCTCCACCATATTCTGGGATAACACGTTCACTCGCCATATAGGTCAATGCAAGAAAAGCACCGCTTTGTGGCATCAATGGTCCAAAAGAACGCACAATAGAGGTTAATGAATAAGCACTGGTCCCAATAGCCGCTAAATAACCTGCACGCGATGTTTCGATCAATGGATTTTTAACTTCAGGCCCATTGGCTAAACTATGCACAACAATATCAATACCTTCTGATCCAAAATCATGGCGAAGCCGTGTCGCAACACCATCGATACTCACATCTTGATGATCTTTGTAACGCTTATGTTCTTTGAGTTCTTGAGGCACATCATCTGCAACATCAAAACTTGCATCTAATGCATAGATGCCTTCAAAAGACATTTTCTCCCCTGAAGCAAGGGTCATGGATTGATCAAATTTGCCGCGCTCCAACATCGTTGTAAAAATAGTATATGCAGGAGGCCATGTCCCAACACAAATAGATGCACCCGCTTCTGCCAATGCTTTTGCTATTGCAAATCCATACCCTCCATCATCAGCAACACCTGCAATGAAAGCTCTTTTTCCTGATAAATCAATTCCTAACATATATCTTTTATCCTATTCTGTAATTGAAACATCATATATTATGCCTATGATTTGAAGAGTATATGATAGTAACAACGACTAGCAACTCCAAGTCATCATTACTTAGCTCAAACCCGTGTTTTCACCTTAGCCATGCTAAAAACAACCGTTTTAGTCCTTCATTTAAATACGTCATCATAGGCATTAATTAAAGATTGTCTTACTGAAAAGAATCAAAAAATCAAACGGGTTAAGACTTTTCTAATCAATTATTCTTCAATGGTTGCAACAACAACACCTTCATCAACAGGTTCACCTTCTGCAATGACAATCGAAGCAATTTTGCCATCACAGGGTGCTTCAATCGGTATTTCCATTTTCATTGATTCCAAAATGATCAGAACATCTCCTTCTGAAACAACGTCTCCTACTTTAGCTTCGATCTTCCAAACAGTACCTGTAATATGAGATTGTACTTCTGTGTCCATACGATATTTCTCCTAGATTGAATATTGGTTACTTAAATCGAAACGGATAACTTAGCGTTGGATATCCTTTTTGGGAACGAGGAAATCGCACTTTTTTCATAATTTTAGAGACACAATTTTTCAAACCTGATCTTTTTCGAAATGAACGCCTAAACAAACCACTGCTCTTTTGTCCTGCTTTGAGTTTGATGACTCGACCTTTTGAATTGACACGAAACGACAAATATCCTTTGCCTTGAAATCGATATTTGCGCCCGCATCGTCGCAATGGTTTTCGTATTTTTGCCATACCTTTTTTTATGTCATCACGGGAAAGTTTTATCGGAAGATAGCTCTTTAGATCATCTGATCGTATTTGACGACAACAATCCTTTTCAGGATTCAGTAGACAAAGCACTTCATCACAGGGTTCTTTATAACGATCATCAATACGCTGTGATCGTCTATTCTTAGTTGTTTTTTTCCTTTTGAGGTTGCGTTTATTACGCTGTCTATTGTTATTAGAACGATTCGATAATTTCGTTACCTTTTCAGAGTCTCTAACTCGTTCACTGAGCGTTCGTGTTAATTGATCAACATTGCTTTTGAGTGTATCTTTGTTTTTTTTCTTGACAGACATTGATGTTTTTTCAGCAATAGTTTCTTTACTGTTCGTTTGGACAGAACTTGACTCTTCTTCAAAATAATTCACTGCAAAGAGGGTTACTCCGACAATCAAGACAAGACCTAATCCCCAAAGAATAACGTGACCAACATGTTTGATCTGACTAGGCATTGCTGAAAGCATTGTTGAATGTGCCTTCGTGATCATTGTTTCTTCAAACATCCGTTGACGTTCCAACTCTTGGTGTTGAGCCTGCATGTGTTGGGTCGTCATTGATTGTATATCAATAAGTCCACTTTTTGCCTGTATCGGTTGATCCAACGAAGGTTTTGCAGATTTCAGTCCTTGTGTAATTTGTTCTAAGGAGAACAAATCAGAATGTTCATCACGTTCGGCAATCATTTTAGTATCACGCTCTGGTTTTAACGAGGGTATTGGTGCTGAAGGCACCATCGGTTCTTTCAACGTCTTTGATTGAGCCTTCTTCATTGCAGGTTGATTGCTATCTCCAATAACATGCTGTGCAAGCTCAGCAACATCACCGAGAGGCATCCATTCCGGCATCCCTTCTTTCCAAACATAAGTTCTAGAGTGGATATTTCGCTGTCTATAACGTCGCTTAATCTCCTCGGTTGAGATAGGTCCTATCTGTTTATCATAGAGCGCGATATACCAAAGCACAGATGTTGTATCAGACATCGTAGAAACATCAACGTGATTCTGCCCATAGATCCTAGTTTCTGGATCGCCTTGAGATAACAGAATTTGATTGCCACAAATCGTACAACGAAAAGAGGCTTTAATCCCTTGAATTTGTAAATCAGAATATGTAGTTAGACAATCTGGACAACTAACAGGCATCGCGATTTCCTAATTGTTCCAAAGGGGGATTATACCTCAGATTCTTGGAGTTGTTGTATTTTTGTGGGAATTTCTTTGACAAACCCTTGGCGAACTGTAAGAAATAATAGTGCAACTGCAAATGCAAATAAAATAGCTACCGTCACCCAAAGTGGTTGTCGCAACATAACCCTCACCCTTGTAATCCAAATGGTCTGAAAATCTCAATCGACTCCTGACGTTGAGGTCCCACAGAAAGGAGTGTGAGAGGAATGTCTAGCATTGTTTCTATTGCCTTGACATAAGCTTGAGCATTTTTCGGCAAATCCGCGCGGGATCGAACATTTTGAATATCTTCTGTCCAACCATCAAAGGATTCATAACAAGGTTGTGCCATCGAAAAATCATCCAAAGTATCGGGAGGTGATTGAATCCGTCGATCGCCAATGTCATAGGCGGTACAAATTTTGAGGTCATCAAGCCCGCCGAGGACATCGAGTTTAGTCAATGCCAACCCTGTCATTCCATTAATACGAACCGCATATCGTAATGCAACCATATCAAGCCAACCACATTCTCTCGGTCGTCCTGTCGTTGCACCAAATTCATTGCCTAATGCACGCATGTTTTCTTCTTCGGCAATATCTAGTCGTGTTGGGAACGGACCATGACCAACACGTGTCGTGTAAGCTTTAGCAATACCGATCACAGCATCAATCGCGGTAGGCCCAACACCGCCACCAATACAAGCTCCTCCCGAGATTGTCGATGATGATGTCACATAAGGATATGTCCCATGATCCACATCTAACATGGTGCCTTGAGCACCTTCAAATAATACACGACGATTGCTTTGAAGGCTTTCATAAATAAACAAACCAGTATCCGTATAATAAGCCTCAAGCTGCTTTCCAATCGCATAGGCTTCTTGTGTCATTGATTCCACAGAGTCTAATGCATGATCTGTTCCTGTGAATTCTTCCATATTTTGTGTAATCAGATCGCGTAATCTGTCTTTATTGATTAAATCACCCATACGCACGCCCCGCCGTGCCACTTTCGCTTCATAGGCAGGACCTATCCCACGTAGTGTCGTTCCAATGGCAGACGCTTTTTTTTCACGAAATGCTTCAAGTGTTTTATGATACGGCATCACCACATGAGCACGTCGACTAATTAACAAATCATCATTCGATGCAAGGAGTCCGTGTGTCTGGCAATTTTTAATTTCATCAACCAACATCCATGGATCAATGACCATCGCATCACCAAGCACACAGACTGTTCCTGGATGCATGACACCTGATGGAATCAAATGTGTAATTAACGTAGTACCTTCATGAACTAGAGTATGCCCAGCATTTGCACCACCACTGCATCGAACTACGATATCTGCATATTCTGAATAGAGATCAACGACTTTGCCTTTGCCTTCATCGCCCCACTGTGCACCAATCACAACCAATGCTGACATGGATACCATCTAAACATGACAACACAGACCACGCTACACCGGACAGGGATTATCTATAAAAATGATTTCTGCCTGTGAAAATTTCTCAGACAGTGCTTTAACAAGAGCTTTTGCCCCATAAACCTCTGTATTGTAATGACCTGCCGCAACCAAGGTCATGCCATATTCACGGGCTAGCTCAACACACGGTTCTGAAATTTCTCCTGTAATAAACAGATCACAATCTGCCTTTGCCGCATCTTTCAACAAATCACCTGCACTCCCTGTACATAAACCTACACGCTGAATCGAATCATTGCCATAAGGAAAAACATAAGGAAGTGATTGATTTTCTGGAATTGTAATTTTGATTTTCGCCATCGCTTCTTGTTGGCTAAGCGGAGAGTCCCATGTGCCATAAACACCTAAGACATGCCCACATACCTTTCCAAAGGTTCCGTGTGGTTCTTGAAGTGATAATGCATTAAACAGCCCTACATTGTTACCTAGCGAAGGATGTTTATCTAACGGCAAATGATATCCAGCCAACGATATACAATGCTCAAACAAAAACTGTATCCGTTTTGCGTTTATTCCTACTAAACGATCATAGCCATGTTTCCAAAATAGCCCATGATGCACCACAATGAGATCAGCGTTGTATTGTTTTGCTTTTTTAAATAACGCCATATTCGCCGACACACCTGTAACAATTCGTGTCACTTCCGACGAAGCTTCTATTTGTAATCCATTGGTACCATAATCATCAAAATCCTCAATAGCCAATGTCGTATCGAGGTAATCAATAATGTCCTTTAGAGCATAATTCATACAATTCCTTCCTAAACCACGATCAAGCTTGTCAATATACCATATTGACAAGACTAGGGGTATCTAGGCTAGGCTTTCGTTCTTATGGCACACAATGTCGCAGATATATTGCGAAGCAATCTTAACACACTATCTGACGGCATTGCCTTGGAGTTAGATAATCAACATTCAATCACCTATGAAGAATTAGATAACGATACATCACGTCTTGCCAATGTATTGCTTGCTAAAAATTTAAGGAAAGGCGATGTCGTATCTATCGCCTTCACCAATCACGCTGCTTACTATTATATAGTAGCTTATTTTGCCATTCACAAAGCTGGTGGCATCGTTGTTCCGGTTAATCCTCGATATACTCTTGTAGAATTTCAAAAACAACTTGATCATTCTAAGTCGCGTTTTTTGCTCATCGAAAAAACACTTCATAACACATGGAACAACGCAAACTACAGTAACGTAACTGTACTGAATGAAGTCACGATTAAGCAATCCATGCCCTCCGTATCGTCTAATGATCCCAAGCTTCCTTGCACAAAAGATGATATAGCAGAAATTATCTACACATCAGGGACAACAGGTCTCCCAAAAGCAGTTGTAGTCACGCATGAATCTCTAACAACATTTAATACCACAGCTTTGAAATCCTTTCTCCAAAAGAAACGATTTCTTCATCCATTACCGCTGCATACCTTTGCTGGAAACACATACATGTTATTCTGCATTCGTGTTGGCATGACTAATGTGCTGATGAGTTCATTTGATCCAAAACAATTCATAGACATTTTAGAAACAAGAAATATTTTTCTGACCTACGCAGTCTCTACAATGTGGTTGCTCATTCTAAAAACTGTTCCAAATATCAAACAGAGAAACTTTGATCACGTTCGAATGATATATTTTGGTGCAGCCCCTATGCCATCATCCGCAGTTCTTGAACTTTGTGATATTTTTCCCAAAGCAGTTGTGTCTAATGTTTATGGATTAACTGAAATGGGCGTTGGCGGTTGTATGCTTCCTCCTGGTCAAGCACGTCATCATCCTGATTCAGTTGGCCAACCTCTCCCTAATACAGAAATACGTATTGAAAATGATCAAGGCAATGCATTGTCTTGTGGACAAACGGGTGAAATTTTTATGCGCCTTCGCGATACAAAACCAAGACATTATTTAAATGATCTACAGGCAACTCAACAAATCTGGTCTAAAGATTCATGGCTACGCACGGGTGATATTGGATATCTTGATGAAGACAACTATCTTTATTTAAAAAAAAAAAAAAAAGATGTAATCATTCGTGGAGGACATAATATTGCATCTGTAGAGATCGAAGAAGTTTTATTTCGACATTCTAAAATCAAAGAAGCTGCTGTTGTTGGTATTTATCACCCTGAACTTACCGAAGATATTGCTGCCTATATTGTTCCTATTCATGGAGAGTCATTATCTGAAGACGAAATAAACAATTTCCTACTCCCTCTATTATC
>JABAAV010000084.1 GCA_014238595.1 Myxococcales bacterium
GCATTGACTCATCGTTCTTTTGTTAACGAAGAGACATCACAACATGAAGACAATGAACGACTTGAGTGGCTAGGCGATGCCGTCTTAGATTTGATTATTACAGATGCATTGTTTCAGCATTATCCTAATCTCAATGAAGGGAAACTGTCCCGAATGCGCGCAGAGCTTGTTAGTGAAGTAGGCTTACATTCGTTAATCAAGGATTGGAATCTCGGACAATGGCTTTTACTTGGCAAAGGAGAAATTAAAACAGGAGGAATTAATAAGATCTCACTGCTTTCTAATGCCTTTGAGGCGTTGATAGGTGCACTGTATCTGGATGCTGGTTTTGAACGAAGCAAAGCTATTGTCACGAAATTGTTTGAGCCATTATTCAATACGATTGACCTTGTGAATTCTGATTACAAAACACAGCTTCAGGAATATACACAATCAGAATTTAATGCTGTTCCAATCTATAAGCTTATTCATACACAGGGTGATGAGCATGAAAAAACATTTGAAATTGCTGTCGTGCTTGATGATAAAACAATCGGTTGTGGTCAAGGTAAAACAAAAAAACAAGCATCACAGCGAGCAGCACAAGCTGCGTTAGATTTTTATCAACAAGAGCATTAATCTTGCATGTGCCATTTTTGTTTATTTAGGGCAATGTTTGCCCATGGTTGTGCCTGCCTTTAATAAGGCACGGGTGCGAAGCTCCTTGCCTGTATTGCCTTGTCCTAGTTTTTTTCGAAACAGTTCTCCATGCCCTTTGCCTGTGATGTCACGTAGATAAGCTGTGTAATCAAACGTGTCAGAGTGTTCTTCGTTATGGCATGTGATGCAGGTACTTTCAGGCGGTGTGAGTATCATTGAGGATGGTGTTTCATGCCCATCGTTTTCTACATGGGTTGCACCTGAACCATGACAGACTTCGCATTGTACATTACGCAACAAAGTATTATTACCCAAGGTAGCACCACCTTGTTTGTCAAAGCCTGTGACATGACAACCAATACATTCTAAATCAAACTCACGATGACGTGTTGTTAGGGTATTCCATGCCATGGCATGTTTTGTTTTTTCCCAAAATGACGCTGCTTTTTGGTGACAATAAGTACATTCATTAATGCCAACATATGTTTGTGTTTGTTTTTTTTCTGAAGCAGCATTGGTGCGATTGAGCTGCCCAATTTTTTTGTAATAGTTTGTTTTAGAGTCAACAACGGTTTTGTTGCAGTGAAGGTTTTTTGTGATGAATATGTTTCGCATAACAAACCAATTGTTTTTATCAGGAATGCGTAGTGGATTTTTTTCCAAAGCGTGACGTTCTTTTTGAAGGGTGTTGATTTCGTGTGTTTGACGCGCCAAAAATGAAGGATCGGCCGTGATATCTTTTTTCCATCCTTCAAGCTGTGTTTTGCTTTGTTGAATATATTTATCTAATTTTTGAATCAAATGTGTGGCAGTGTCTTTGCCAATCGCATCAAGAAAAACACTGTTGTTTCTATAGACAAACTTAACTTCACGCAGTGTTTGTCCACGGTTTGCTGCATAAATCAACCAAGTGTTTCCAATGCGTTCGGGTTCTATGGGTAGATTGTCGGGCTCGGGAGCCTGTTGACCCACAAGTAAAAAATCAATATGAGAGACGGCTTCGGCTAGTGCGATAGCTTCTTTACTCTTCATATGAGCAATGGCGATAATGACATCGGTCTTGGGCGCTAAGTGTTGCACGGCTTTGGTGGCCGCTGTAATTGGATCGGTTGTTTGAATGGGTTGAATTGTTTTGGGATCGGTCACACCAAAAATACCGATGTTGATGGCCCCTTTGGATATTATTTGCGGCGGTGCAATGGGAATGTCTTGATTGTTGACAATATTGACAGCGTGTCTTGGCAGCAACAGCCGTTCTTTCCCATAACTTAAATCATAAGGACCTAATCCAATGGCTGTTGCTGCAATCTGATTTGTCATAATATCGGCAATTAATGGTGCTTTTATTGAATCTTGAGATTGCTGTGATGGTGACGGTGTGGTGCTGCTAAACAGAAGAGATCCTCCATCAATAAATAAAACCGGTCCTTGTTGTCTTCGATCAGAAACGATTTGGGCGATACGACTTAGGTCACCCATAGGATTGCTCGTGCATCCACAAGGTTCAATTTGTCCTTTGATCTCAGTAGAAAACAACAACGTTATGGGTTGAATCTCTTTTTGACTGCATCCACTGAGCAAGACAAGTAAGCAATAAATAGGAAACGTTGTGGTTAACCGCATGGAATACTGAGTTTAGCATAATTCATATAGGGATATTTGGTTGACAGAGTCTATAATTGTAAGTAACGTCTCGTTTCTTACAGGGACTTCAAGATTATTATGGCACTTTCCATCAGACTCGCGCGATTTGGCGCAAAGAAAAAACCTTTTTACCGCGTTGTTACTGCCGATAAGCGTGCGCCGCGTGATGGTGCTTTTATTGAAAAGTTAGGGCATTACAATCCTCAAACTAAAGATTTTACATTAGATCAAGCACGCTATGATTCATGGGTGAACGAAGGAGCCAAACCTTCAGACACGGTGGCTCGGCTTGTTCGTCAATACCGAAGAACTCAAGCGTCTGCTTAATCCATGAGATAATATCCCGTTTACGATGAGTGCATCTGTTCAACATTTGATAGAGTATGTTTCGACATTGCTCGTTAGCCATCCTGATGAAGTTCAGGTGACTTTAGTCGAAGAAACTGATGCAGATGTCTATGAACTTGAAGTTGCTGAATCCGACATTGGACAGGTGATTGGGCGCGCTGGAAAAACAGCACGTGCACTGCGTACAATCGTGACTGCGACATGTCCCGATGCCCCACGTCGGATATTAGTTGAGATTCTCGAATAGTTATTGAGACGATGTCTGTCGGGGATAGGATGATTCCCATTGGATCAGTATCTGCTGTGCATGGTCTGCGTGGCGAAATCAGGGTCATGTTGTATAACAGTGAGTCTGAAACATTAAAAAATGCTGATAACGTTACTATCGGTAACAACGAATATGCTGTTAATCACACAAGATATACGGCTAAGGGATGGTTGCTGTTACTTGAAGGGATCTCTGATCGTAATACTGCCGAAACATTATGTGGCCAAGAGATTGTTGTCGCTCGCGATCTCATTGAATTAAAGGATGGAGAATATCTTCTTATAGATTTAGTGGGATGTGAGGTAAGTACCATTCATGGTTCTCCCTATGGCGTGATTGAGTCCATTGAGGCCAGTCAAGAAGAGATTAGTCAAGATAGATTAGTGATTCGTGATGGAGATGTGCGTCGATGGATGCCTTTGGTGTCAATGTTTTTAGTTCATGTTGATATTGACGCACAGAAAATCATTATTGATCCTCCCGATGGGTTGCCACAAGAAACACTAATATTATGAAAATAACTGTCGTGACACCGTTTGTTTCTTCGTTTGATGGCTTTTTAAAGACAAGCATTATAGGTCGTGCATGCAAGGCTGGTTATATTCAAGTCAACTTTGTCAATCCGAGAGATTTCGTGGATGATTCGTACGGTTCGATTGATGATGCACCGTACGGTGGTGGTGCAGGTATGGTGATGAAGGCCGAACCTTATCTGGCAGCGATTGCCCATACAGAAAAAATACACTCCAAGGGGTATCGTGTTTTATTAACACCGTCTGGATATCGTTTAACACAATCTATGGTCAAAAGACTCAGTGGAGAACCGCATCTTGTTTTGATCTGTGGTCATTACGAAGGTATTGATGCACGTGTTTGTGAGCTTGCGGTTGATGAAGAAATTTCAATTGGTGATTTTGTGTTAAGCGGGGGTGAATTGGGCGCGATGGTTGTTATTGATGCTGTCAGTCGTTATTTACCCAATGTATTAGGGGATGAAGATTCGGTCAAAGATGAATCCTTTTCTATTCAACGTGTCGAACATCCTCATTATACCAGACCTGTTTCTGTACAAGGCAAAGAGGTTCCCGATGTGTTACTCAGTGGTAATCATGAGGCGATTGCTCAGTTTCGCAATCAACAATCGTTAGAGCGGACTCAACATTATCGCCCTGATTTATTACAATCTGATGCATCACGTACATATGTCGTATGGAAAACCAAGACAGACATTAAACATCAAACTGCACGGATGCTTTCACAAGTGGTGTCATCATTTGGACTGTTGGGGTGTTTTGTCTTGTCTAAAGAACAAAAAGTCCCTCATGGATTTCATGTGAGACCCTCCATGGATGAGATTTATACCTATGTGCAGCAGCAGCATAACGATGTTCTACCTTATCAAATTCCTTGGGCTTGGGATGGGTTTCGACAGGAGCAAATTGCAGCGCAATTGGCACAAAAAACGCCAGAAACACCATTTTTGGTCTGTTTTGATACGAATTATACTATGGAACGATTATCTCAGGCATGGTGTTGTGATGAAAAGCATCTTCCGATGTTTGTTTCCATTGTTCTTGCACGCCTGTTTGGCGATGTCTTTTTATAAAATCTTCATTTTTATAAAATAAATAGGTCCTTTTTTGTAAGAAATGTTGTAGAAGCTACGGGTATCTAAACTTTTTACGTTTGATCTGCCATGACATCACCTCACCCTATTATTCAATCGATTGAATCACGGTTCCACCGCGAAGAACCTCTTGTTACGTTTCGTAGTGGAGATACTGTCAAGGTTTGGGTCAAAATTCGCGAAGGAGAAAAAACAAGACTCCAAGCATTTGAAGGCGTTTGTATTCGCAAAACTTCAGGAGCTTCTCGTGCAACGTTTACTGTCCGTAAAGTCAGTTATGGTGGTATTGGTGTTGAGCGAATTTTTCCTATTCATTCTCCTAATATTGACCGTGTTGAAATAAAAGCACATGGTCGAGTTCGTCGTGCACGCTTGTATTACTTACGGGATCGAACGGGAAAAGCTGCCCGTATTCGTACGCGTACGACAAACAACTAACTGTTACAAAACACACAGCATTTAATGGTGTTTTTCGATGGCTCTTATCAATCGGATTGCGATCGGTCATCGTGCGGAAACCAAGGCAGTGGCTTACTTACGCCGAAGAGGTTATCGTATTGTGAAGCGCAATTATCGATGTAAGTTTGGTGAAATAGACATTATTGCAGAACAAGGAGGGATGTTGGTTTTTGTTGAAGTGCGGAGCCGTCGTCATCGCAGATTTGGTTTGGCATCAGACACGGTAGGTATAACCAAGCAGAAACAAATTATGCGTGTGGCTCAGTATTATATTTCAACTCAGACTATGAAAAAACGCCCCTGTCGTTTCGATGTTATCGGCTACACAAATGAACAAGTGGTATTAATTCGTGATGCATTTCGTGCGGGTTATTAACCGCTATATTATCTTAAAAAGATGGTGCAAACATTACTGTTTACACGTGGTTTCAATATTGCTGGCCGTGCATTCAATCGCTTCTTTAGGAAATGTTCTTCCTGCATTATCCCAAAATTTGTCATCATCACAAACACAGAGTTTTTGGCAGCAGAAACTGCCTGTTGTAAATGGGATGGCACATTGAAACGTGCCTTCACATGTTGAATTTTCGTCTTTAACACAGTCTTCATCGGTACTACATTCAGACGTACAAAATCCTTCACGTCCACCCAAAATATCTTGTCGATGTTGTTGATGACTGAGACAGAGTTTCGTGGCACAATCAGGACTCGGTGCATATATAATGTCACTGCTGCTGTCATTGGACTCATGAACGCAAATCTGCCCTATATCGGGATTGGTGCATCCCATATTCATACTGCAAATGAGAAGCACAGATAAACCAAGCATTAGCCGAAGATGAGAAAACACAATGGCATGATAAACTTCCTTCTTTGTATGTCAAGTGACACCTTGATTTAAAAATTAAAAAGGGATCTCCTATTATCTCTCCTTTTAATGTATTTTCTTATGATAGACATTCCATAGGTTTACATGGTTATATACGGCGTGTTTCCAATCAACATCTGTGGTATATCCCAAGAGTTTTTTATGAATTCAGCACAGTAAGGATGCTATATGAGTCATTTGCAGAATATGAAAAGATTGATAGCTATTATTTTTATTGTATTGATATGCTCATGGATAG
>JABAAV010000085.1 GCA_014238595.1 Myxococcales bacterium
AATATTTCTATCCATAGAATTTATTTCTGATAAACAAGCATATAATGTTGTTGTTTTTCCACTACCAGTGGGTCCTGTTACCAAAAAAATACCATGCGGTTGAGCAATTAAATTACGAATATCTTCTAAGATATTGTCTGTCATTCCTATCTCGGACAAACCAAGAAGCACAGCGCTTTTATCTAACAGACGAATAGTAATACGTTCACCTGATGCTGTCGGCGCAGTAGCAACACGCATATCCACATCTTTACCAGCAATACGACGACGAATACGACCATCTTGTGGCAATCTTTTTTCAGCAATATTGAGTCCTGCCATGATCTTAATACGTGCAACAATAGAAGATAAATATTGTCGATTTGCATGTTTAGTTTCATTAAGACGACCATCAATGCGATATCGTACCGTGATATTTCTTTCACTAGGTTCTATATGAATATCTGATGCTCGTTCTTTCACTGCTTGAAACATAATTGAATTAACCCAACGAATAATGGGTGCTTCATCAGTCAGATCAAGAATATCAATAAGTTCTTCAGCGTTTTCATATTCTTCTTCTTTGTCAGATTGTTCTAAATCTGCTCCTTTGTGAATCCGTCCATAAACTTTATTGATTAGTTCTAATATTTGTTTTTCAGAAGATAACATTGCATCAATAGGAGCATCGAGTAACACACGAATGTCATCAAGCGCATCAATGTTTAATGGATCAGAAATAACAACACAAACATGACCTTCTTCTGATGAGAACAAAGGAAATATTTTATGTTCTTTTGCAAAATTAATAGGCACATTTTGAATGAGTGATAAATCGATATCATCTGTATTTGGGAAATGATCTAAATATGGAATATCAAATTGTATTGCTAATGCTTTGATAAGAGAAACAGCATCAATAACGCCTGTTTTAAGTAATACATCTCCTATATGTTCATCTTTAGATTTATCATAAGCCAATGCTTCGTCTAAAGAAACAGGATCCAATCCAACATCTTGAACAAGAATTTCCCCTAAACGGAATTCTTCTTTAGGTGTGAGTTTCATGGGTTCTATGGTTCTTTCGTAACCTCTGAAGAATCATCAATATCCTTAGAAAATTGAACTGGGCCGTCAGGATATTTCAAAGAACGTTCCTGAAGTTCATGAAGTATCATTGTCTCTTTTTCCACAACAAGAACATCGTTGTTTATTTTTTCTAAAAGTCCTTTTTTCTTTTTATAATTAATAAAATTTTCTTGATTGTAATCTGTCGATGAAAAAGTTGTAAAAGCTCGAACAAATTCATTGCGTTCTCGCATTTTTCGTTTGACGATCCGTTGCAAATCAGTATTATCTTCAATCACATACGGTGTAAGAATAATCAAAAGATTTGTTTTTACTTTTTGCGTCTCTGAATATTGAAACAATCGCCCTACCAAAGGAATATCTCCAAGAAAAGGAATTTTCGATTTGGTTTCAGTGATTTTGTTTTGCATTAATCCACCAATAACCACAGATTCTTGATCCGAACTTATCACTGAAGTTTTTAAAGTACGCTTTGTCCAAGAAGGACCAAGATTTTGAAAGTTTGGAGAAGCAATATCAGAAATTTCGTTTTCAATTTTCAAACGAACCTGACCTGACACATTAATATTAGGTGTTATTTTCAATGTCAACGCAACATCTTTTCGTCGAACAGAAACATTTGGAATTCCAATGTTTGCCGATCCTGCTACAGAGTTTAGTCCTGAAAAAGCACCTTGATATGGAATATTTTGTCCAACAGAAATTTCTGATTCTTCATTGTCTATTGCAACAATATGTGGTGCAGATAAAATGTTGACATCATTGTTATTGCCCAATGCTTGAAATAACAAACCAAAAGAAGGAATACTAATTCCTAACAACTGTTCTACACCGGGCAACAATGATCCGATCGCACCTGCAATACCACCTTGCCCAGTGACTGATGCCCCAAGATTTAAAGTAGATAATTCACCGTGTTGTATTCCTCCTAAAAGGACTGAATCTTGATTGTTGACATTTTCTTCAGCAAATCCATGTGCAGACAATCCGAATTTCGTTGCAACATCCAAGGAAACTTCAAAAATAGTTGCTTCAATAAAAACCTGTCGCCTTGGAATATCCAATTGACGAATAACTCTACGAAGTAAAATGTAATCTTTCCCAGATGCAACAATAACCAAAGAATTCGTAGGTTTGTCAGCTGTTATTTTTACTTCTCCTTGAAAGGTAGTATCTTTAATGTTTTTTCGTGAACGTTCAGATAATTTCGTTTTTTTATTTCTTTTGCGAATTGAACCAGAAGAATTTTGACCACCATAAACACTTTGAACAATACCAGACAATGTTGATGCTAATTCTTCAGCTAACCCGTTTTCCAAGTAATACACGTTGATTTGAGGAGACAATCCATCAGAAGTATCAACATCAAGATATTTAACTAAAGTTTTCACTCGTTGATAAGCAGATTCTGAGGATATAACTATAAGGACATTTGTCCCTTCTTCAGGAATTATTTTTGTAGGAACATCCCATTGTGAAGAACGAGATTTGTTATTGCTTTTGTTTTTTCTGGTTTTCTTTGTTGTTTTATTTTTTCTATCTTTGAAATCAGAGGATGAACTACTTTGCACATCAAATATTTCTGTCAATGTATTCGCAATTTCTCCAACAGCTGCATTTTGAATTTTGATTAAATAAATATTATCTTTTTGAAAATCTTGATCAAGCGTCTTCATAACAGATAACATTTGAGAAATAGCGCGTGCATACCCAGTTAAGACAAGAATGTTCATATTGGGAATTCGTTTTATTTCAGCATTTTTGGGTTTTAAAACATTGAAAACATCCAGAAGCTCTTTGGTGTCAATATGTTCAGGACGGACAATGACTCGCACCATTTGATCAGATTTTCGTTTTAAATCTGAACTATAAAGAGGCAATGTTTCTCGCTGTGCTTTAACAGATTCTACAATTTCTAACACATTCCCTTTGGGAACAATTGTAAGTCCCATGTTTTTCAATGCCGTTAAAAACAGTTCCCATGCTTGTTTTGGTGTCATTCTTTTCGGTGCAATAATCGTAACTTTAGATGGTCGAGAAGCCACTTTGTTTCCGAAAACAAAATTCTTACAGGTAAATGTCATTGCCCAATCGACTAAATCTTGAAGTCCAGTTTGAGGTCCACGCAAATTAACCCAAAATTTGTTTCGAGCTTCGTTACAACTGTAGAGACTTACATCGTTTATTTCATCTTCTTGTAATTCAATTTTTGGTGTTTTCGTTTGTGCCATTACTGTTATGCTGTGAAAAAAAATAATGGTCACTCCAAAGAACAGTGTTAATTTTTTATATTGAAACATATTTCCTATCTCCTCAAACAACATACTATCTGATCGTATAATCTATCGTTACAGGTGACCCTTTTCGGGTCAGGGAAAGAGATAAATTATTGACCTCTCTCACTTTAATATAAATTTCAAGGGCTTTATCTGGTGAGGATAGTTCAAACCCATTAATAGCATTTAAAACATCTCCATTTTTAAGACCAATATGATGAAAAGGAGAGCTTTTACGAACAGCATAAATTTTAAATCCATTGGGTTTACCATTTTTCATGGCTGGAACAATTCTTACACCTTTCATGGCGGAAGGATCACCCATGATCTTTTCAATAACGGCACGTTCAATTTCATATTGATTTTCACCTGTTTTTTTAATGCCATCTGCTATTGCTTGACTAAGCTTAGTTTTTTTACTTCTTTTTTTTGTTGATGGTGATGAATGAGAACGAGCTTGAATTTTTTGATCGGTATCCAAAACAATACGTTCAACCAATCCACTGGATTCATTGATAAAATCGACATATCGACTATGAATTGTTTTTATTTTTCCTGCTTGAGGAATTAAATCAGAAACAAGATATCCACCTTTGGTTTTATCTTCTGTATTGACAATAGTTGCGAAGGAAAGTTTTGCATTCGTAGCAATATTTGTTGCAACTAAACGCAATGGAAGTGATGTTATTGGTATTGTGATTTCACCATCACTCGAATAATTAACAATAGCTGATGGTTTATAAACACAAGAGGCACAGAACATGTTTTTTGTGACCAATGATGTACTATCCTTAACATTAACATCATTAACAGATGTTGAATTTGTTTTTCTTACCAACACTTTATTCGGTTTGATATGATCAGAAAATAATGTTGGAGAAACAACATGTATGACAATCTTTCCTAAAAAGATGGCACACAAACAAACAACAACACCAATTATGACCAACCAAGATTGTTGAGTATTTATATTAAAAGGCATTTGATTTTTTCTCTATATCTTTAAGATCTGTTTTATTAAGACGACGATAAATAGTACGCGTACCAACACCTAATATTTGAGCAGCCTGTTCTTTATTGCCCTTCGTATAACGTAATGTCTCTTTAATAAGCTGACATTCCATGTCATGGATAGATGTTCCAACAGATATTGAAAGGTTGCTGTTTGATGAAATATCGTTGTCATTCGAATCGATGTTGGTTGGAAAATTTTCTTTAGTTAACATAGTGTTGTCACCGCTTAGCACAACAGCATGTTCAATTGTGTTCTCTAGTTGTCTAACATTGCCTGGCCATTGATGATTCATTAGGATATTCAGAACTTCATCATCATATTTCAATGCCGATTTTCCATTTTTTTCACTGTAAAGTTTCAAAAAGTAATTAGCCAATAACAAAATATCTTCTTTACGTTCTCGAAGCGGTGGAACATCTATGGACACAACATTGAGGCGATAATATAAATCTTCACGGAATATTCCTTGGCTTACAGCATGGGATAAATCTCTGTTTGTTGCAGCAATCCATCGAATATTCACCTGATTAGAACGTCCACTCGATCCAAGTCGTTCAATTTCACCTTCTTGCATCACACGCAGTAATTTGACTTGAATATGAGCTGGAATTTCTCCAATTTCATCAAGAAACAATGTTCCACAATGTGCCGCTTCAAAACGACCTTCCCGACTATGTGAAGCTCCTGTAAATGCACCTTTTTCATAGCCAAATAATTCTGCTTCTAAAATAGATTCAGGAATTGCTGCACAGTTAATAGGAATAAAAGGCATTGTTGATCGTGGTGATTGTTCATGAATGGTTCGTGCAATAAGTTCCTTGCCTGTCCCACTTTCACCTTGAATGAGTACAGTAGCTTGGCTGTCTGCAACTTGTGCAACTGTTTTCATCATAGATATCCATGCTTGTGATGTACCTATCAACGTATAGTGTTTTTTTTGTTTTAACTGTTTTTTCAATCCTTTATTCTCTTTAATCAAAGATTGTTTTTCTATAGCGTTATGTACAATTTGAACAATATGAGCACGTTCTACAGGCTTAGAAATAGCATCATACGCTCCCTTTTTCATGGCATGTGCAGCAATTTCCATAGTTCCATACGCTGTCATTAGAATGACTTCTATATGTGGGGAATCTTGTTTAACCTTAGTCAGCAAATCAATACCCGACATATCAGAAGTCATTGTCAAATCTGTTAAAAGAACATCAATGTTTTTGTTACTCAACACAGATAATGCCACATGCGCATCTGGCGCCGTAAAGACAATCAATCCTTCACGAACAAATATTTTTTCAAGTGATTCAACGATTTTAGGTTCATCATCAACGATAAGAATTGAACATTGTTTGTTTTCTTTTTGTAAATCATAAAAAGACATAGATAATCATCCTAACTGTCTATAAATAAGAAGCAAATACTATGCCAACGATGAAAGCTTGTTATATGTCATTTTGGGCATTTATCCTTGCCATTGAACAGTTGGTATTGAAATAAAATGTCAATTTGACAATAGAATGTCAATTTGACATTCTACCAATACAAAAAAAGATGGTGAATATAAAATTCACCATCTTTTAGATACAATATTGAGTAACAACAAATATATATATTCTGTTGCTTTACCTAGTACTGATTAATAGCAGATCTCAGTTGTTGTATAAAGAACTCCAAGGTCACAGTTGAATAACACAGTAGGGTCACCTACG
>JABAAV010000086.1 GCA_014238595.1 Myxococcales bacterium
GTGGTGATCGTGGCCCAGAAGCCTTAAAAGCAGAGCCACCCGAAGGAAAAGAACCTGATTTCGTTATGGAAGAAACAACCTCTTTAGAACAACATTTGTTGTATCGATTAAGTGGAGATTACAACCCCTTACATGCTTCACCGCAAGTCGCTAAAATGTCTGGTTTTGATAGACCGATACTTCATGGTTTATGTACCTATGGACATGCAGGACGTGCCATTTTAAAACATGCGTGCAACAATGACGTTACTAAATTCAAATCGTTTTCAGCACGCTTTGCTGGCGTGGTTTTCCCTGGGGATACTTTAATCACTATGGGATGGAAAACGAATGACAACAATTACATTATCCGTGTTAAAACCCAAGACGGACGCACAGTCATTTCCAACAGTATTGCTGAGGTTGCATAATAAATAGTTCATTATCATTATCCAACGAACTTGAAGTTGCCTGTGCCTTGGTTAAAGAAGCAGGCCTGCTTGCTCTATCGCTGCAAAACACAGATTTAAATGTTACAAAAAAAGATGGCGACGAACCGGTAACAGATGCTGATTTGCGTTGTTCGCAATTGATTGTCGATGGATTGCATCGAGCTTTTCCTAATGATTTAATTGTATCAGAAGAATCGTATAACATTAACGCCAATGTGACCCAAGGACGTGTTTGGTTTGTCGATCCTATTGATGGAACTAAAAGTTTTATTCAAGGTAAGCCTGGATTTTCATCAATCATTGGATTGAACATTGATCAAAAACCAACGATTGGTGCTGTTTATTATCCCAAAGAAGATACGTTATTTTATGCTGATAATCATAACGCATGGATACAATCCAAAACAACAAAGCCACAAATCATCAAAGTTTCTTCCCACCAAACATTGTCTGAAATACGCATTGTTTCTTCTTCGTCTCACGATCGAGGGTTTTCGCGAAAATTACAAACACATTTGGGAACTGATCAGCATACAGCGATCGGCTCTATTGGATTAAAAGTGGCATTGATTGCTCAAGGCATTCAAGAACTCTACATCAATCCAACATCACACGCTAAAACATGGGATGTCTGTGGTTCTGAAGCGATTATTACCGCAGCAGGTGGCATGATCACAGGACTTGATGGATCACCAATGTGTTACGACAGCCCTGCTAGAGAACAAACAAAAGGTCTCATTGTATCCAATGGAAACATCCATGAAGATGTTCGACAGCGTGTTTTGGAGCTAAGACACGCATCACTCAACAACCTCTAACAGCGATTATTGTTCATTATTGATGGTGACCGTCAGTGTTACAAACCAGCAATAGTCATTTCAGAAACGCGAAATGTTGGTGTCATCGTCGAAGCACGTTGATCAAGATCATTGCCCACCATATCAATACGAGACATCAAATCGTTCAAGTTTGCTGAGATGGTCACTTCCGTGACAGGAAATGTAAGCTTGCCATCTTCAATCCAAAATCCAAACGCGCCACGCGAAAAATCTCCTGTAATCGGATTAAACCCAAAGCCCATCATACCTGTGACATACAATCCCTGTTTTGTTTGAGCAATAATATCGTTCGGAGACATATCTCTTGGTTTCATGATGAGATTAGATGTTGACGGAGATGGAAGTCCACCCGTAGAACGACTTGCCGATCCTGTAGAGCGGCGATTAAGTTTTCGAGCCGAATATACATCACAAAGAACAGTCTCTAAAACACCTTCATTGACAATGATATTATCTCTTGTAGGTAACCCATCGCCATCAAATGGACGAGAACCAGGCCAGCGAGGATGTCTGGGTTCATCTGAAATCGTCACCAAATCAGATGCGACTTTAGTTTGTTCTCTACCTATCAAATACGATGCATTGCGGTAAAACGCTGCACCATTTGCAATACCTGCCAATGTTCCAACAATTGAACGTCCTGATTCAGTGTCAAATACAACAGGGAAAGAACCTGTTTTAACTTTTTTAGCACCGAGTTGACTTACCGTTCTTTTTGCTGCTTCGACACCAACTGTTTTGGGATCATCTAATTCTGACAAAAACCGATTGGCTGTCCACCAATAATCATTGCGTTTTTTACCATCAGCATCATCAGCAATAGGTTCTACATAGAGCGATGAATAACTCCCTCGATATTCTCCTGCAAAATCATTCGAACTTGCAAACATAGATTTCATAACAACACTAGACCATGTTGCTCCCGAAGAATTTGTAATCTTATCGCTATAGGTTAAAGCGGCTTCTTCAGCTTCTTTTGCTTTGTTTAAAGCATAAGAAGCAGTGACGTCATTAGTTTGATCATCGTACAAATCTAAATCAGGATATGTTGTTGCGTACTCATCAGCATCAGGCAATGTATTGAATTTGTCTTTTTCAGAAAACTGTGCCACTTCAATCGTTTTCTTCACAAACGATTCTAATTGAGGTTTTCGAAGATCAGATGTGTAAGATACAGCGCATTTTTGATCGCAAAACACTCTAATTCCCAATGCACGATCGTTGGATTCTTCAACTGATTCGGGTTTGCCTAGTCTTACTTTAACAGATAATCCATTGCCTTCACGAATGACAATCTCAGTAGCTGTTGCACCTTCTTTTTGAGAAAATTTTACCATATGGCTGGCAAGATCAGATAATGATGTGTTCATCGCATTGCCCATGTTATTCATTCCCCGTTCCACCAACCACTAATTTTGACAACTTAACCGTAGGTGTACCGACGCCAACAGGCACAGATTGACCATCTTTGCCACATGTCCATAGTCCATCAGACAATTGATAGTCATTACCTACCATGGATACATGACACAGTGCATCAGGACCATTGCCTGTTAAATTCACACCTTTCAGTGGTGCGGTAATTTTTCCATCTTCAATTAAATATGACTCTGTCAGAGAAAAAACAAAATCTCCATTTGATATATTAACTTGTCCACCTGAAAATCGTTTGGCAAACACACCATATTTTACAGAAGACAAAATTTCATCGGGGTCAGAATCTCCTGGCAATAAACTCGTGTTAGTCATTCGAGGCATAGGCGTGCATTGAAATGACTCTCTTCGTCCATTTCCCGTAGAATCGACATTAAAATGTTTTGCAGAAATACGATCGTGCATATATCCAACCAATGTTCCATTTTCGATGAGTGTATTTTCTTTGCTGAGATTACCTTCATCGTCCACATTGATCGAACCACGTGAGTTTGCGATTGTTCCATTATCAACCACGGTACATAAATCTGATGCAACACGACTTCCTATTTTCCCTGAATAATTAGAAGTCTCTTTGCGATTAAAATCTGCTTCTAATCCATGCCCAACTGCTTCATGAAGTAAAATGCCTGAATCAGCAGGTCCTAAAACTACTTCCATTTCACCTGCAGGAGCCTCGCGAGCATCAAGCATTGCTAATGCAACACGCGCAGCTTCACGACCATGCCAATGAGCTGATGTATTGTCTTGAGAAAAATACTCCATACCCAAACGACCACCACCACCTGAAGAACCACCTTGGCGTTTATCGTTTTGTTCTGCAACAACTTGAACACCGAAACGAATCATCGGTCTACGATCCGCAGACATAACACCATCAGATGTAAAGAGTAACATTTCTTTGAGGCTCTCTGAAAAAGAGATTTCGACATTGGCAATACGTGAATCATACGCACGTGCTGCTTTATCTGCTTCATGCAACAATGCCACTTTTTCATTGATCGGTTGATCATTGGAAATCTGTGGCACATTATAATAATCGGGCAAGGAACGTGGTTTAATGACCAATGGAGAAACGTCTTTGTTACCAGATGCAATTTGGCCTGCTGTTTTTGCTGTTTGTTTCATGGCTTCGAGTGAAAACTCTTCAGTATAGGCATACCCTGTGGTGTCGCCATTTAATACACGCACACCCAAACCCATTGAAATACCTTGTCCAATGGTTTTGACATGCTCTTCTCGGAACGAATAACTATTGCTCATATTATATTCGAAATACAAGTCAGCATAATCCCCATTGTTTTCTAATGCAGCACGAAACAATGTCTGTACAATATGTTCGTCAATACAAAATTCACCATCTACAGCAAATGGTGCATTAGAAATCCGTGCTTGTTTAATATAATCAGTAATCATAATGTTTTATTTCACGTAGAGCAGCCTGTAATCAAAGATAATTCGTCACAGATAGTTTTTGCCACAACAGCAATGTTCTCCTCATTGCCACTAAGCCACAAACGACCTACTGAACCAAAGGTTTGTACTTCAAGCACGCCAATTTCCGCAGTTTTTTCAGCAGTATTCGCTGCTAATGCAGCATAGGCAGCGGGTTTCACTTCGAGCAGATAGAGCGTTTGTCCTTGTGTAAACAGATCGCCATGTCTCATTCGGTTGATGAGTTGAGCATGTCTTCCATCGACAGATGTAATAACATCAGAAGAAACGATAGATGGAACCATTCGATCATCTTTGCTCATGCTGATGTCATCCAAAACAGCTTCTTGAGCCGCATGAATCTGCCCTATTTCTTCATGGTGCACCACAAGCAAACCAAATGCTCGTTCTACAATTTGCATTACGGGTTGAACACTCGTTCGTTTAACAACCACATCTGTTAATCGATTAATAGAAATACCTGGTTGAATCTCAACAAACAAAACAGCATTGTGTTCAAGCGGCATAAACCCTTGCGATACTGTTTGAAGAAACCCCGTCAATTGTGGCTGGAGTGAATCAAGAACAATGAGTGCCCGAAGATCCATAGGCATCCGAGGCTACTCTTCGCACTGCACCCTGTCAATCTCAAGATTGCATTAACGTTTTTTTTGGACACTATCTTGTTCTGTTAATAATCGTGCCTGTCTTTTGCGAAATGCTTCAGATTTTTCACGAGGGGCGGCCCATTGCCCTCGAACGACAACATCACTCGAAAGTCCTACGGATTTGCGTAATGCATGTACTTCTTCGCGTGTTAGTTCACGGGCATCACCAATACGAAGCCCATAATAGGTAATATTGCCAAATGCCACTCGTTGCAACTTCTGTACCGTATACCCTAATGCCTCTGCCATACGATGAATTTGCCGTGACTTGCCTTCTTTTAATGTAATAATCAGCCAATCATGGCGGCTTTTTGATGCCAAAATATCGACTTGTGCAGGTCGAGTGACTGTACCATCGTCTAAACGGACACCTCTTCGCATAATACCAACATGCCTTGTTTCTATTTTGCCTTGTAATTTGACATGGTATGTTTTTTCTAAGTCCCATCGAGATGATAACAATCGATTGGCCAATATTCCATCATTGGTAAAAAGCAACACACCTTCGCTGTAATAATCAAGCCTTCCGACAGGTACAACAGAGGTCGGAATACCCACCATATAATCCATAACGGTGGCTCTTCCTTCTGGATCAATCACTGCCGTAATACATCCTTTCGGTTTATTGAGTACGGCATAAAAGGGATCATCAAAGACAACGAGATTACCATCAACCATGACACAATCTGTTTCCGTACAGACTTTTGTGCCAAGCTCTTTGACCACTTGATCATTGACCGAGACTCGACCTTCGGCAATAAACTCTTCTGATTTACGCCTAGATGCGACTCCACATTGAGACAAATAACGCTGTAATCGAATCTTCATTGAGGAGAAGAATCTGAACTGTGATCGCTGAAATATTCGATTGTCATTTGTTTTAAATCCGATTTGTTGGTTTGGGTTTACAATACGGACCTGACATTGTCGAGATTGAGCATTAGATTTCTTTGGATATCATGAAAGCGTTTCAAATTGTCACGTTTTCCACAAGACATACACTCCCATATATCATATCGCAGTATCATAGTGTTTTGGAATATAATCAAACCACGGTAAGCGATACCATCTCATGATTGAATGAATCACTTTTAAAGCGTTTATGGTCATCAATCAACAAGGCAGCTGCATCTCAAGGTCCACTGTTTAGCCTTTAGCCGAGCTCTGTCGCCTGGCGCCTCGCTCTTCAATCCTGCTTC
>JABAAV010000087.1 GCA_014238595.1 Myxococcales bacterium
AGGGACACAAATTGTCAAACGTGAAACATTGAAAGAAATACCTCCTGCCCCTTACATTGTTTCTTTGAAAGAACCCACTCAATAATACTATGGCTAAAAAATCATCCTACTCTGCAGAAGACATTACCGTTTTAGAAGGATTAGATCCTGTACGCAAACGCCCTGCAATGTATATTGGAGGAACTGATAAAACAGGATATCATCATTTGCTTTGGGAAATTGTGGATAACTGCATTGATGAAGTCATCGGAAAATTTGCAGACAACATTCATGTCACATTAAAATCAGATCAAAAAACAATGACCGTCAGTGATAATGGTCGTGGAATTCCTGTTGATGTTCTCAAAAAACAAAAAAAATCCGCATTGGAAGTCATCATGACAACATTGCATGCAGGTGGAAAATTTGACCAAGGACAAGCATACAGTACTTC
This sequence comes from Myxococcales bacterium, assembly GCA_014238595.1. GTDB lineage: Bacteria > Myxococcota_A > Polyangia > Haliangiales > J016 > JABAAV01. The sequence continues at coordinate 434 of JABAAV010000087.1, forward strand.
AGGAGGATTACATGGTGTAGGTGCTTCCGTTGTCAATGCATTGTCTTCTGCAATGACAGTATCTGTATCTCGTGATGGACATAAATTTGAACAAACATATTCACGTGGAGTTGCACAAAGTACTGTAAAGAAAATAGGAAAATCAAAACGAACAGGAACCACAATTACATTTGAACCGGATGAAGAAATATTTGGAAAAAAGTTATGTTTCGATACAGTCTTGATTCAAAATCGACTTCAATCAAAAAGCTATCTTCATCGTAATTTAACCATTGTCTTTACTGATGAAACACAATCTAAAACCTACACGTATCATCACGAAAATGGGATTGTTGATTATGTTAACAAATTAATTGCTGAACGAGGTCAACCTACAGTCCCACCCAAAGCACCGCCACTGTCATTTATTATTGAACATGATATTCCGATCGAATGTGCGATGCAATGGACAGAATCTACCGAAGAATCCATCCGTTCATATGTCAATGGGATTCCCACAACATCGGGTGGTACCCATGATTTAGGATTCAAAAATGCTTTAGTCAAAGCATTACGAAATTATATAACAACGCATAAATTATCTATTAAAGGTGTCTCATTGACAGCCGATGATATTCGCGAGGGTATCATTGCCGTATTATCAATCTATGTTGAGAATCCACAATTTCAAGGACAGACCAAAGATCGATTGAACAATCCTGAAGTGCAATCCAAAGTAGACACAGCGTTACGCCCTGCTTTTGAAAGTTATTTCAATGAAAATCCCACAAGAACAGAAGCTATTGTTGCACGCACACTTTTATCTGCCCAAGCACGTATTGCATCACGTAAAGCCGCACAATCGGTATCACGTGCCGGAGGATTGGCACAACGACTCAATTTGCCTGGTAAATTAGCTGATTGCTCAGCATCGAATCCCGCTATACGAGAATTATTTATTGTCGAAGGTGATTCAGCAGGCGGATCTGCAAAACAAGGACGCGATCGACATACACAAGCCATTCTTCCTTTACGCGGCAAAGTGTTAAACACAGAACAAGCATCCAAAGAAAAAGTCGTTGCCAACAAAGAATTGCAAAACATCATCTCTGCATTAGGATCTGGATTTGGCAATACGTTTGATATTTCAAAACTGCGCTACCATCGTATTTTTCTTCTGATGGATGCCGATGCCGATGGACATCACATTACGACATTGTTACTTGCGTTTTTCTATCGTCACATGCACCATCTTATTACTGCAGGACATCTCTATCTTGCACAACCCCCACTATATCGTATTGATATCGGCAAAAAAACATGGTGGGCGTTAGATGACATGGATCAACAGAAAATTCTTAAGCAACATGCGACCAAAACCTCTAAACCCAACATTACACGATTTAAAGGTCTCGGAGAAATGAGTCCTTCAATCCTCAAAGAAACAACATTAGAGCCAAAACATCGCAACACACTTCGCATTACTATTGGAGATCAAGAGAAACTTTCAACCAACAACATGTTTGTTGATTTATTAGGCAAAGATAGTAGCGCCCGCTCTCGCTTTGTTTCAGAGCATTCTCTCCGTCTTGATGATATTGATCTTTAGAAGTCAATCAACTGTTTGACATTGTCACCAATAAGCGGCTAGATAACCGTTATGACTCGTATCACCGTAGATCGTATTAAAAACAAAAAGCAAGCTGGCGAAAAAATTGCCATGCTTACTGCCTATGATGCAACCTTTGGTCGTCTGCTAGATAACGCAGGTATTGATATTATATTGGTTGGAGATTCAGTCGGTATGGTCATTCAAGGTAACGACACAACCATTCCTGTCACCTTAGATGAAATCATTTATCATACTAAGGCCGTCATACGTGGTACACAACATGCCCATGTCGTTTCAGATATGCCGTTTATGTCTTATCAAGCCAATCTTGATGACGCGGTAGCTAATGCAGGCAAACTTCTTAAAGAAGGTCATGCACAATCTGTCAAACTAGAAGGCGGCATACAACTGACACCATTGATAACGCGGTTAACACAAAGTGGCATTCCCGTCATGGGTCATATTGGTCTTACACCACAGTCATTTCATCAACTCAGTGGATTTCGTGTTCAAGGGCGCAATAAAAAACAAGCGAAACAACTCATCGAAGATGCAAAAGCCATTGAACAAGCAGGCGCCTATGCACTAGTGCTTGAAAGTATTCCACATCATCTGGCTCAAGAAATTACTCAAGCGATTTCTATTCCTACCATTGGCATTGGTGCAGGTGTCCATTGTGATGGTCAGGTCCTTGTTATTTATGATCTGCTAGGTATGGACGATACGTTTACGCCTAAATTTGTCCGTCGTTATGAAGCATTGTCTCAGAAAATACAAACAGCCGTGTCAACCTATATCACTGATGTTCGTCAAGAGACTTTCCCTTCACTTGATGAATCCTTTGATAGTAATCATTAGTATCAAACCAAAGACGCATTCAATTGTTACGGAAATGATATGGAGATTATTACATCACCCCAAGCCATGCTACGCCATGCATCGCAGCATAGAGAAAATAAGACGCGCATCGCACTGGTTCCTACCATGGGCGCCCTTCATGAAGGGCACTGTTCATTGATCACAATTGCCAAAGAGCATGCTGATCACATCATATTATCGCTCTTTGTTAATCCGTTACAGTTTGGCGCCAATGAAGATTTTGAAACCTATCCTCAGACTCATACCACTGATATTGCTCAAGCTAAAACCCATGGTGTTGATGTCATTTTTATGCCAAACACCCATGATCTTTACCCTGAGAATCATCAAACCACAGTCACAGTCAACACGATTGAGAATGTCCTTTGCGGAAAATCACGTCCAAATCATTTCTCTGGTGTTGCCACCATCGTAGCAAAACTATTTCAGCTAACACGGCCTCATGTCGCTGTGTTTGGCGAAAAAGATTATCAACAATTGGTGTTAATCAAACGCATGGTTTTAGATTTGCACTTTCCGATTGAAATCAAAAGTGGCGCGATCATTCGTCATGATGATGGACTTGCACAATCATCTCGAAACACCTATCTCTCAACTCAAGAACGAACCATTGCACCGTGCATCTATCAAGGATTATCTGCAGCTCAACATCAACACCAACAAGGTGAAACAGATCCACATCGCTTATGCACGACCGTTCAACAACATCTGGACAAACATCCATCAATCGCTATTGAGTATATTGAGATTCGCGATGCAGAAACACTAGAGACTGTGACCGCATTGACAAAACCTGCTGTTCTTGCTGTTGCCATTGTTTTAGGCAAAACACGGCTGATTGATAACATTGTATTGAAATAAACGATCCAACACGCCTGCTGTTTTATCGTTTCAATACTGTTTTCAACAGATTCGTTGTGTCAACGAGTCATCACAATCTTCAAGACAATGGTTTCTTCTTTAATGATTCAACATTGTCTACATGTTGAGGAATGAATTTCATTTCTGGAAATGCAATCTCTGTCCGTATCTCACGCAACACATCAACAAACGCAATAAAATGCTCTGACAGTTCATGGTAAACGGTTGTTAACTGCTCAGATTCTTTTAATAATGATGACAATGAATTGTATGCCAGCTCTCCCATCTCTTCATACAGAGCAACATCAATCGATACATATTGTAACGAATCTGCAAACAATCCCGTGTAACACAACGCCATATCCCCTACATCGCGCAATGCAGATACTTTGTGTTCAGCAGCAACATCCTGACAATAGGCTTCTAAAAATTTGATCGAAAGCGGGTACTCTAAGCTGGGTTGGTTTGCAAATCGCCCTAACAATCCTGCAACATAATATTGTGACTGTTGACCGGCCTGCCATTTTTTTAACAAAAAGGCATCTCGAATCAAAGCGCTGAAAAATCCCTCTACTGAAGAACAAGCAATCAAAGCCATCTCTGTATTATCCCCTCTACACGCTATTTATGCCAATCTGAATCAAATTTTTTATTATTTTTTTATAAAACGCTTATTACCCCTTGCATAAAATCATTTAATGCTTATCTTCCGCGTCTGTTTGGTGCAGTTTTCTTCAAAATATGCCTCAAACGGGCTTTTTAACTTTTAACTGTAGTACTTAAGGAGGATTACATCATGAGTGTTCGACCGCTTCAAGACCGTTTAGTTGTACGTCGTGTACAAGAAAATGAGCAAACATCGGGTGGAATTATTATTCCTGATTCTGCCAAAGAGATACCATTAGAAGGGGATGTGATTGCTGTAGGCAATGGTAAACGTCTCGATAATGGCAAAGCTCAGCCCATGGAAGTCAAATCAGGCGACCGTGTTTTATTTGGCAAATATGCTGGTACTGAAATTCAAATCGGCAACATCGAGCATCTTATCCTTAAAGAAGATGATGTTTTGGGTATTGTTGAGAAATAATTCTCAACTTTTCAATTAATTAGGAGATAAATAAATGTCAGTTAAAGAAATTATTTTTCAAGAAAATGCACGTGCTCATGTCCTTAGCGGCATAGATACGTTAGCCAACACGGTTAAAGTGACGCTTGGACCTCGTGGACGCAATGTCGTCATCGAAAAATCGTGGGGTTCCCCTACAGTAACCAAAGATGGTGTCACTGTGGCCAAAGAAATTGAACTCGAAAACAAATTCGAGAATATGGGCGCACAAATGGTCAAAGAAGTTGCTTCAAAAACTTCAGATAACGCTGGCGATGGTACCACCACTGCTACTGTTCTTGCACAAGCCATTTTTAGAGAAGGTTCAAAACTCGTTGCCGCAGGTCACAATCCTATGGATATCAAACGGGGTATTGATGCTTCAGTCAAAGTCGTTGTTGAGCATCTCAAAAAAGAATCCAATCTGACCAAAGATCATCGTGAAATTATTCAAGTTGGTACAATTTCTGCCAATGGTGATGAAACGATTGGGAACATGATCGCTGATGCTATGGAAAAAGTAGGCAAAGAAGGTGTGATCACCGTTGAAGAAGCCAAAACCTTGGACAGTGAATTAAACATTGTTGAAGGAATGCAATTTGATCGTGGATATCTTTCACCTTATTTCGTTACCGATAGCGAACGCATGGAAGTCGCATTGAATGATTGTTTTATTCTCACTCATGAGAAAAAAATCTCAAACATGAAAGACCTTCTTCCTGTCCTTGAGCAAATTGCTAAATCAGGCAAACCATTGCTTATCATCGCAGAAGATGTCGATGGCGAAGCACTGGCAACACTGGTCGTCAACAAACTTCGTGGCACACTTCAAGTCTGTGCTGTCAAAGCACCTGGCTTTGGTGACCGTCGCAAAGAAATGCTCAAAGACATCGCAACATTGACCGGTGGACAAGCCATTACTGAAGATCTTGGATTGAAACTCGAAAACATTTCGATTGACGATTTAGGAACAGCACAACGCATCACCATCGATAAAGACAATACAACTATTGTTGATGGTGGCGGACAAACAGCCGACATTGAATCACGTGTACGTCAAATTCGTGCTCAAATTG
>JABAAV010000088.1 GCA_014238595.1 Myxococcales bacterium
CGTGATGACGGTGTAGGCCCCTGACCTTAACCTATTTAGACTGCTTTCTGTTGCGTCGCCAACCCAAACTTTTTCCTCTGCGCGGCCAACTTTTTTCTCGCCACAACCAACAACGAAACAAAGACATAAGACAAGCAATAAGAACCTAAACATAATCACATTATAATTGATATTAATCTTAAATTCAAATGATTAATGATTCCACGAATGCAATACGGTTTCAGACAGAAGCGTCCAGAATGTCGAATCCATGGCTTGCGACATGATCTCTGATATCATTAGATTATCAGACAAGAAAAATGGTTTTATCAGTTACGATGACTGTTTCATTCATAATGACTCCCTTGTTACAGATAACAGCTGTTGTGCATGTGTAGTAATAACAATCAATAAACCCCAAATTTGTTCTCCGATACCATGATGCTCACGAGCGGTTTTTTGGTACAGTATTGCTATGTTTAAACTCAATAAAACACTTGATCCTATTTATATTTTAGGGTCAAGCGAAACGCTTCTCATAACACGGGCAAGACATGCTATTTGCAATGCCACGTTAAAAGAAGAACAGCGTGCATTCAATGAAGATTGTGTTGATGGAAAAACAACAAGAGCCAAGGAAATTTTATCGTTGGCTCAAACATTGCCTATGATGGCAGACAAACGAATAATCATTATCAGAAACATGTCTTCCATGGCAGCAAGTGAATTAACGTTATTAATCCCTTATATTGAAAACCCAAACACATCGACTGTATTGATTGGCGAGTGTCATAAAATAGATAAGCGGCTTAAATTCTTCTCGAAAGCAGGACGGCTGGGATTCATTTGTGAACTAAATGTTCCACGAGATTTGTCGTCATGGATCAAACAAGAATCAAAACGATATAATATGTCGATTGACATGCAAGCTGTTTCTCGTTTGCGTGATATTATAGGCAAAGATTTAGGTCGTCTATCAACCTCGTTGGAACAACTTGCGTTATATGCCGGTGACAAGTCAGTGTCTGTTGATGATGTTGATGATTTAATTGCCAGCACAAGAGAACGCACCGTTTTTGAATTGACTGATGCCATTGGTGCAAAAAATATCACACTTGCTTTGAATGTGTTGGACAAAATATTACAGCATAAACAAAGTGCTATTGGAACGGTTGCTTTGTTAGCGCGTTACGTCCGTCAACTTCGTTTGGCTCAATCTGTAGAGAACGAACATCACACCAATGCAACACTAGCTAAACTATTAGGCGTTCCTCCTTTTGCTGTGTCGTCACTAATGCATCAAGCAACCCAATTTCAACCTCGTGTTTTACAACAAAGTCTAAACGATCTTTTAGAGGCAGATCTTGCATTTAAAGGGCAAAACGATGCCAACAATGTTCTCGGCAAACAACTTGGTGAAACTGTCACACTCACTAAACTGGTTGTTGCATTAGCACAATCACCTCATTAGGACATGGGTCGTCTTGCACGATGATCATTGTCACGAGGGATTGCCAAAGCTGCAATACACGATAGGTCGAGCACCCTTGGACCAGAACAATTATGTTGTCTTTTTACGATTGCGTGTCAGACGTGAGATAAGCCGTGAGCCTGTTTTTCTTTTAAGAACACCTTTGCTTACAGCACGATCGATGGTGTGAACCGCAAATAAAACAATATCCTTGGAAGGTGTATCAGAGGCAATGCTAGCCCGTGCTTCTTTTAAGGCCGTACGCATCCGACCTACAATTAATCGATTTCGAATACGACGAGATTCTTGCTGTCTATCACGTTTTTTTGCTGATTTGGTGTTTGCCATAACATTAGTCCTCTTTGAGAGATGTGCGGCTTCTAACTTGTTTTGAGCATATTTGTCAAGAACAAAACGATCGAAGCTCCAGTGATTCTAGATCAATGGCTTCAATTCATTTAATCTGTGATAAGTTAGAACCTAAGAAATGTTATCCTCACAACCCAAAACAACCCAAACAGGACACAGTGCTAAACTCGTGTTTGATGATGTTGATACATTTGGGAGCCTGTGTGGCCCCTGCAATGCGACACTAAATCGTATTGAAAAGGATTCAAATGTATCCTTGCATGTACGTGGACTTGAAGTAACCGTTGAAGGAGATGTTGATACTGTTGCCATTGCCAGCCGTGCGATTGAACAAGTCTATGCTTTGGTTCGTCGCGGTGTTGTTTTGACTGACGATGATATCAGTCGTGCTATTGTGGCGTTAAAATCCGATATCAACACCGATTTAGGTGCTGTTTTTTCCGATGTTGTTATGTCGCCACAAAATGGAGTGCCTATCACAGCGAAAGGTATCGCACAGAAAAACTATGTCAATGCCGTAAAAAACAGTGACATCGTTTTTGCTATTGGCCCTGCAGGTACTGGCAAAACATACCTTGCTGTTGCTATGGCAGCAAAAGCCTTTATGGATCATCAAGTGAAACGGATTATCTTGACAAGACCCGCGGTAGAAGCAGGGGAGCGATTGGGTTTTTTGCCAGGAACCATGGAAGACAAAGTCAATCCATATCTTAAACCTCTTTACGATGCACTTCATGATATGATGGATGATGAGCGCGTTCATCGACTTGTTGAAAAAAGCATTATCGAAGTCGCACCTTTGGCTTTCATGCGTGGTCGCACATTAAATGATGCATTTGTGATTTTTGATGAAGCACAAAATGCAACTTCTGAACAAATGAAAATGTTTTTAACAAGACTCGGAAAAAATTCTAAAGCTGTCGTCAATGGAGATGTGACTCAAACCGATTTGCCGACAGGAGTTCGATCAGGTTTATGCGAAGCACAAGACATATTGAAACATGTTAAAGGTATTTCAATATGTTTGTTAGACTCAATTGATGTTGTTAGGCATCCTTTAGTGCGTGACATTGTTGATGCATACAAAAAATCAGGTCACTAATGGTTTCTGTTATTATTGACCCATCGATACGATCATTTTTAGATGCGGCACAAAAGAAGAAACTTCGCAAAGAACTTCGTCGCATGATTATTTCTGCAAGCCGTCTTGATTTTGATAATAAAGATCTTGAAGTCACTTTTTGTTTGACCAATGATCAGAAAATACAAAAGCTCAACAGCACATATCGTAACAAAGAACAATCGACCGACGTACTTGCCTTTGCTGTAAATGAAACAACGCAATTTCATCCGACCATCTTAGGTGATGTGATTGTTTCGTTGGAAACCGCAGATAGACAGCGTAAACAAAGCCTGTATGATGAAATAATGTTTTTGGCGGCGCATGGGTTTTGTCATTTGTTGGGCTATGATCACAATACAGACCACGAAGAAACAGAAATGAATCAACGTGCAGCGAATCTTCTCATTCAAGCTCAAGGCAATGGTGTGATTTTACCTGCCTAAACAACGACAGGAAGCACTTTGGTGGCTGATTTTGTTTTGGGTTGAGATGGAATTTCTCCCCAAAGCACTCCATCAGAGGTTCGATCAATCAAGACAGGTGTCACACAACCTGAAAGGTCATGATCATGCGTCGTTTTTGTTTTGATATAATTTTCTGTATAGCCCATCCAGATACGAGTTTCATTTTCTATATACGATGATTCCCAAAGCACATTAGCCATGGTTCCAACAGATTTGCCAGCATGTGTTTTTTTGTGTTCATCGGCAAGGCAATGCAGTTCTTGACTACGTAAGCGTGCGATGTCTTTGGGTACCCGTTCAGGCATCGATGCTGCTCTTGTATGTTCTCGTGGAGAATAGGTGAAGATATGAATATGTCCGAACTGCATAGTCGATATGAAATCTGTGGTTTCTTTCCATTCATCCTTTGTTTCACCAGGAAAACCAACAATGATGTCAGTGGTCACTGTTAAATTAGGAATGGCAGATCGTGCAGATTGAACCAACGAAGAAAAAGAATCGGTATGACAGCGGCGTGCCATGCGTTTGAGTACGGTGTTGCTTCCACTTTGTAACGGCAAATGTAAATGCGGCATCAACCGAGGAGATTTCCAAAGTTTCCACATATGTTGAGGTAAGTTCCAAGGTTCCAATGATGAAAGACGGATGCGTGGAATGGATGTTTTTTCGAGAAGTGTGTCGACCAGACAATACAAATCGGTGTTGATATCAGATCCATAACCACCCAGATGTACACCTGTGAGTACGGCTTCTTGATACCCTTGATCAAAAAGACGATTAATATCATAGACAATGGCTTCGATAGATCGACTGCGTTCATCGCCACGCGCTGTAGTCACAATACAATAACTGCATTGATGGCGACATCCATCTTGTACTTTAATGAATGCACGTGTTTTAGCAGCACGATACAGTGTGGCTGTATTATCTTCGTTGGCAACAGCCATTTGTGGCATTGATGTCGGATCAATGGTTTGAGTAACAATCTCGACAAGATTATCTTTGTCTTGATTGCTGATAATCAAATCGATATCATCAAGCAATTCTTTTTTTTCAATTTCAGTGTAGCATCCTGTAACAACCATTTTTGCTTCAGGATTATGGCGATGAATACGTCGTAATAATTGTTTGGATTTACGAGTTGCTTCTTTAGTGACGCCACAGGTGTTTAAAACAACAACATGGGCATTATCGGGTGTTTTAACGATATGATGTCCTGTTTTACGAAAACTTTGATCCCAAGACAGAATTTCAGCTTCATTGAGACGACATCCGAGTGTGTTTAGATAAACATTCATTGCGATTGAGCCGATGGGCGGAATTGAACCGGCGACCTACGGTTTACGAAACCGTTGCTCTACCCCTGAGCTACATCGGCGATGATCGCGACTGTGCCGTGAGTCATACATACTTGGCAAGTCTTCTCTGAAATAATCCGATGATGGATTGGTGATCACATGGTGAACTTTTTTTAATGTATCTAAGGATGAACTCATCAACAAACGGATTGCTGCAATGCCGTATGCACCTCGTGAAATTGCTTCGTTTGCACGGATTTCGTTCATTATTCCACCTACAGCAAACACAGGCACAGGTAGTGTGGAGGCAATTTTTGAGAGTGTTTTTTCGGATTGTGGTGTCGTTTTTGTAGGTGTTGGATAAATGGGGCCAAAAAAAACAAAATCTGCACCTTGATTAACCTGATGTTTAGCCGTGTCCATATCATGGGAAGATGCACCAATGAGCATATGATCTTTCATTAATTGCCGAGCGACATTGACTGGAATGGCATCTTGAGGAAGATGCACACCATCAGCCTGAACAGCCAATGCAATATCAATACGCCCATTAATAAGCAATGGTGTGTGGAAGGATCGTGTTATAGGCATCAAAGACATTGCAAGTTCATACAAGGCTTTATCGGACATGTCTTTTTCACGAAGTTGAACCATGGCACTTCCTTGAGGCAAACAAGATAAGGCATCAAAGATAATGTCTTGGATGTGACGTGATGGAGTTAAATGTCTATGTGTAATGAGACAAAGAGATGGAATTTTGAATTTATTCATGAATAGTCGCCGTAAGTGGCGATGATGCCGAGGCATATAATTTAGCTTGCATTCGTCCTGCAAGAAATGCTTTACGTCCTGCTGATACAGCTTCACGCATAGCATGTGCCATCAACACAGAATCTTTTGCAGCGGCAATGCCCGTGTTCATTAAAACAGCGGTACAACCAAGCTCCAAAGCAATGGCAGCATCAGATGCTGTACCGACACCTGCATCAACGATCACAGGTATTGTAGCATTTTCAAGAATGAGTCGAATGGTATGTGGATTACAGATGCCCAAGCCTGACCCGATAGGTGCTGCCAATGGCATCACAGCGGCACATCCAATATCTTCTAACTTCTGGCAGGTCACGGGGTTATCCGAGCAATAAGG
>JABAAV010000089.1 GCA_014238595.1 Myxococcales bacterium
AGCCAATATGGATTTTAATTTGGAAGATGAAGGCGTCTTACTCAAATTGTTGATCAATGAAGGCGACACAGTAAAAGCAGGAGAGCCTGTTGCCATTTTAGGGGAGCTCAATGAACCCATTGAGGATCTGATACAACAAATACAGGCTCAATCCAATGATGACAATAACACGGAAACCACACCTTCACCGATTGCATCGACTACGCCTAACACATCACCTCCTGTTACACCACCGAAAAAACCTGCGACACCATCAACAATGCCTCCTTTACCACCAGAGGCCACAAAGCAATTTACAAAAACAACACCAAACAAAGGACATATTGTCGCTAGTCCTTTAGCAAAAAAACTCGCACAAACACATCATATCGCATTAGACACATTACAAGGCACAGGTCCTGGAAATCGCATCATAGAGCGTGATGTTCAAGCAGCAATTACCAATACACCAAATGACAAATCAAACCACGCCACGCCTTCTTCATTAACGACTGGTCAATCCTCAACAGCAGGAACCACACAAAACATGTTGCCAATACAAAAATCTGTTGCAAAACAGATGTCACTCGCTAAACAAACAATCCCTCATTTTTATTTAACAAGAACCTGTAATGCAGATGGACTTATCTCGTTTCGCCAAGCACTCAATGCAACGGTAACCAACCAAAACGAAAAAATCTCATTTAACGATATTTTAATTAAACTCGCTGCTGTGAGCCTTGCACAGACACCACAATGCAATGTCTCATATGTAGAGAACAATCAAATACACACGCATGAGCATATCAATATCAACGTGGCGATTGCATTGACTCAAGGTATCGTAACACCAGTCATTCACAATGCTGATCATAAAGGAATCGCGCAAATACATAACGAAGTACGTGATTTCATACAACACGCAACAAACAAAACCCTCAAAGCCAGCATGTTACAAGGTGGAACATTCACCCTTTCCAACTTAGGGATGTCGAATGTCGATCATTTTGAGCCTATCATTAATCTGCCACAAGCAGCCATCTTAGGCATTGGTGCAATTCGTAAAGAACCTGTTGTTCGTGATGAAACAATTGTTGTTGGACATCGTATTTCATTTACCCTTTCCTGCGATCATCGTGTTATTGATGGTGCTCTTGGTGCACAGTATTTAAATGCACTTGCAATCCTTGTTGAAAACCCACAATTTTTATCTCTGTGAACATTATGAATGCTTTGGATTTGATTGTTATTGGAGGAGGTCCTGGTGGTTATGTTGCAGCCATACGTGCAGCACAACTCGGGCTTAATGTTCTTTGCGTTGACCAAGAACGACTGGGTGGAACATGCCTTAACTGGGGCTGTATTCCAACGAAAGCCTTGCTTCGTTCCGCAGAAGTCCTTGAATTATGTCGCACTGCGGATCGCTTTGGAATCAACGTCAGTAACGTTGATTTTGATTTTCAAGCTATTATTGCACGTTCACGAAAAATCAGTGAAAACATTTCAAAAAGTCTGACCCAACTCGTTAACAAAAACAAAATTCATCATGTTGAGGGTATGGCAACAATCATAGAACCAGGAACTGTTGAAATCACCCACCAAGACGAAAAAAAACAAACGCTAACTGCAACGAAAATCTTAATAGCAACAGGTGCTACTGCCACACAAATTCCTAACATATCTGTGGATCATAAAAAAATCATTAACTACAAACAAGCCATGACACTCCCTGTTCAACCAAAATCTCTAGCAATCATTGGCGGTGGTGCTATCGGTGTTGAATTTGCTTCTTTTTATAATTCATTAGGAACAGAAGTTACATTGATTGAAACAGCACCTCGTTTACTCCCAAATGCAGATAAAGATATCTCTGCCGAACTCGAGAAAGCGCTCACCAAACGAGGTGTTCAATTAAAACTTGCTCGAACAGTGAAAACCGCAAAATCATCTGACCATGTGAGCATTACCATTGTTCCGCAAAAAGATAATGTTGGACAAGAAATGCTTTCCGTTGATAATTTATTAGTTGCTGTAGGCATCACTCCAAATCTAAGCTGTCTTCAAGACATAACTCTTCTCAAAGAAAATGGTTTTGTTAAAGTAGACGATTATTATCAAACATCTGTACATAATATTTATGCGATCGGTGATGTCATCGACAAAGGCCCTGCATTGGCACATGTTGCAAGTGCACAAGGAACATTCATTGCAGAACATCTTGCAGGACAAATACCTCACCCTATTGACTATGACACCATACCTGCTTGTGTTTATTGTCATCCTGAAATTGCATGGGTCGGCATGACAGAACAAGAAGCAAAAAAACAAAAAATTCCAATCCGTATTGGTCGTTTCTCTATGGCTACCTTAGGGAAAACTATCGCTTCAGGAGAATATCCAGGACTTGTCAAAGTCATTTGGCATGAAAAAACTGGAGCATTATTAGGTGCACATCTTATTGGAGCTGCCGTAACAGATATGATCGCGGAACCAACTTTGGCAAAATCAACTGAAGTTAATGCAGAAAGCTTGCTGAACACTGTTCATGCACATCCAACATTTGTAGAAGCTATCAAAGAAGCCACTGATCATGCCTATGGAAAAGCAATCCATCGTTAAGACATCATTGCCAGTTCTTAACACTGTACAACGTAAACATCCTCAATGGATTAAAGCACAATTCCCTATGGGGGATAATTTTGTACAACTACGCAATATGGTGCATCGATTAAATTTGCATACAGTATGTGAAAGTGCAAAATGCCCCAATATTGGAGAGTGTTGGAATGAAAAAGCATTAACGATCATGATCTTGGGTGATATTTGCACACGTTCTTGTCGGTTTTGTGACGTTAAAACAGGGAAACCCAATCCACCAGATCCGAATGAACCTAAACATGTCGGACAAATTCTATCTCAATTAAACCTAAAACATACTGTCATCACATGCGTAGATAGAGATGATCTCACTGATGGTGGTGCACATCATTGGGCAGAGACTATTGGTGAAGTTAAAAAACAATGTCACGACATGACGCTTGAAGTGCTCACTGGAGATTTTAAAGGGGAGACTGACTTAGTGGATATTGTACTTGATGCTAAACCTGATGTGTTCTCTCACAACCTCGAAACAGTACCTCGATTGTCACGTGAAGTCCGAGTACAAGCCAGTTATGAACGAAGCTATCGGATTTTAGAACATGCTGTAAAACAACAACACATCACTAAAACAGGCATTATGTTAGGCCTTGGTGAAACCATTGATGAAGTTAAAACAGTAATACGAGAATGTGCTTCATTGGGCATTCATATTTTTTCCATGGGACAATATTTGCGCCCCTCAACAAACCATCTTCCGATTACACGCTATGTCCATCCGGATGAGTTTGCTGAACTCAAAAACTATGCATTATCTCAAGGATTGTTGCATGTCGAATCAGGACCACTTGTCCGATCATCGTACCATGCTGAAGGACAAGCGGCCATCATTCGAAATTTACTCAACAATTAGTTTTTCAGGGAGCAACACACTTTCAAAGACATTTGCTTTGTTGAAAAATTTCTTTGAGAGTTGTTGGATACGATTAGAATTGACACGATTAATACGTGATTTATTATTCACAATGACACGTGGATCAGTTCCATTTCTATAATGTTTCACCAATTTGCCCAACCAATAACCGTTCGTTTTACTGTCCGTTTCATATGAACGTTTTCGAGCTTCTTTGATTTTTTCGATGTATGTTTTGTCTACTCCGTTTTTTTGCACATCATCAATGACAGAAAACACTGCTGCTTTGAGTTTTTCAACATTTTCTGGAGCACAACCAAATGAAACATCAAAACGATACCGGTTTATAGGATGACGTTCAATTTTCCCTCGTATACGAACACCATAAACACCACCCAATTCTTCACGTAATAATTCGCGCATACGAATACTCAAGGTTTTATCAAGCATATCAATGTCATTTTCAATATGTTTGTTCCATGGCGTCCACCCATGAAAATTCATCCAAACAGTACTCTTCGGTTCTTTTCCTTTTTTGATCGTGATTTTATTTGTTCCTGATGCATATCGCATCCCATTGTCATTTGCTTTTTCATAAGAACGTCCTTTAGGCAAACTTCCAATGTAAACGGAAACAAGTTTTTCCATCGCAACAAGATCCATGTTGCCGACAAATACAAAGGTACTATCACCCAATGTCTTGAACCTATCTTTGTAAACATCGTAGGCTTTTTGACCAGACACTTTGTTGAGTGAATCTAATGTTGTTGGACGATAGCGAGGATGATCTTTGGTGAGCACTTTGACACTCTCATCGACAAAAATCGTTGTTGGATCAAGTTGTCGTGTTTTTGTTTCTTCTTTTTTGCGCGCCATCCATGATTTTACGGCATCGTCATCTAACCTTGGTGCTACCAATCGCAAGTGAATTAATTGAAATAATGTTTCCAGATCTTTATCAGATCCTTTTCCATAAATACCTTCTTCAAAATGATCAATATAAACATTAGCAGTAGCTACTTTATCTGAAAGATATTTACGCAAATCTGTTTCAGATAACATGCCAAGGCCTCCTGCACTCACCAAGGAAGCTGCATGTTTTGCAGAATCATAATTCTCATCAGAGATCAACGAAGTACCTCCTGGAGTAAATGCTTGAAATACAACTTCATCGTTTTTAAATGTTGTGGGTTTAAGCACCACTCGAATACCATTAGACAACGTCCAGACAACCGTATCTAAATCAACAATGGTTTGACGTTTCATTATTTTGCCTGCTTTGGGACGATTCATCATTAATGTTTTAGGAAGTATTTTTTCTTGATAAGGTTGAATATCCATCGATGCAACATCATTAATTGTCTCAAATATATCGTCTTCTGAAGGAATCGTTGCTGTGTCAGGTCCTCCAATAGATATCACTAAATTATCATCACCATCCCAATATTGATGCAATTCATTGATCTCCATCAAAGAAATACTAGGTAAAAATCGTTCAACTAAAGCAAACTCTGCATCAATACCAGGCAGCATATCTCCTTCAAAATAATATCGTAAAATCTCTTCAATAATACCGCGTGGATTGGCTTTGTCTTTTTCGGTCACCAATTGATTATATTTTCGTAATGTCTTGGCGCGAGCTCGATTGAATTCGGCTTTCGAAAAACCATAACGTTTGACTCGTTCAAATTCCACATGCAATGCTTCAACAGCTTTTAAAATACCATCCTGTTTGACGGATGCTTCCAAAACAAACCAATCAACGGGGCGAACCCAATTAAATACATCATTGCTCGCCGTTAAAAACGGAGCATCGTTCTTTTTTGAAAGTGCGAAGAGACGTTCATTCAACATGGAATTGTACAAATTGATCCGCAAAAAACGACGATAATCTCCGATGGTTTTCATCGGAAGTTTAGGCATTGTTCGATAAAAAGACACTGAAGTATCTGTCCTTTCTGAATCAGTGGTCACAACGATCGAAGATCCACCATCAAGTGGAACAGAAATCGCTTCTCGTGTTCTGGGGTTGATAGGATTTTTCAATGACGAAAAATGTTCCTTGATTTTCCCTTCTAAAAACATTGGATCCAAATCACCAACGGCAACAACAGCCATCAGATCAGGACGATACCAATCTTGATAAAAACGATCGAATGCCTCTTTAGGTGCGTTTTGTATAATCTCTGCTTTTCCAATGGGAAGCCTGTCAGAATATTGACTGTCTTGCAAAAGCACCGGCAATAGTTCATCAATCATACGACGCATAGC
>JABAAV010000008.1:0-16906 GCA_014238595.1 Myxococcales bacterium
ACCAAGATACTGTCCATCTATAGAAGATAAGATTGTCAAATTTATGGACAAACAAAGACATCAGATTTTTTTAGAGCCTGAAGGATTAAATACCAATGAGTTTTATCCCAATGGTATTTCTACCTCGCTTCCTTATGATGTTCAACTCCGTTTTATTCGAACCATTCATGGCTTAGAACGCGCAGAGATCACAAGACCTGGTTATGCTGTTGAATATGATTTTGTTGATCCAACACAGCTTCATCATACATTAGAAACTAAAAAAGTGTCTGGGCTTTATCATGCTGGCCAAATCAATGGCACTTCAGGCTATGAAGAAGCCGCAGCACAAGGGTTGCTTGCAGGCATCAATGCAGCGCTTTCATGTCATCATCAAGATAGTTTGATTCTTAAACGAGATGAAGCCTATATTGGTGTGTTGATTGATGATCTAGTGACAATAGGCACAGAAGAGCCTTATCGTATGTTTACATCTCGTGCGGAACATCGATTGTTACTTCGGGAAGATAATGCCGCCGATCGATTGTTCCCTATTGGTCGAAGATTGGGCTTGATCGATGATGATCGATGGAATCGATTTATGATGTTTTCTGATAACCTGTTAAAAGTAAAAAAACATATAGAATCAATGATGATAGTTCCATCAGAAGCTGTCTGTGAACGATTGAAAACACTAGGTTCCTCAGTATTGACCGAAAAACGATCTGTGATCGATTTGTTAAAACGTCCTGAGCTTAGCTACAAAGATGTTATGACTGTGATCGATGCATCCTTGCAACAAAGTCTTGATGTTGATGGTTTGATTGCTGAACGAATAGAAACAGACGTTAAATATCAAGGTTACCTGAAACGACAAACCCGAGATGCTGCACGATTATCTCAGCTCGATGGTATCATGCTGCCTCAAAATATTAATTATCATGAGATTCATGGATTATCATCAGAAGTGATTGATAAACTCGATCAGATACGTCCCGATTCCTTGCGACAAGCTGCACGAATTAGCGGTATTACGCCTGCAGCGATCTCAGTACTTATCATGCATGTAACTTCATAATATGATGAGCATTACTGATCCGGTTTAAAACGGATAGGAATCGTTATTTTTAGATTGGCTTGTGTGATACTTGAAGGAATAGGTGGAAAAGGTACGGCACGGGACACCATTTGAAGTGCTTCTTGATCCAAGGCATTATATCCCGAACTTGTTTTTATTGTTGGAGCATTGGCAAAGGTACCCCATGGAGAAATAGAAAGTTGTACTACAGCAGTGCCTTGCATGTCTTGTCGTTGAACAAAGTACGGGAGTGGTTGTCTCGCTTGTGCAATTTTTTGATGTATCTGTTGTTGATATTTGATGCGTATCATGTTCGAAATTTGGGGTGCATTATTCTCATCATGCTTATTGATCGTGATGGATGGGTTTTTAAACGATGTTTTATGAGATGTTTTGTTTTTTAAGGAAGATTTTATCGTGGCTATTTTATTTTTAGGTTTCAATGGCACTAGATGTTCGAATTGTTTTATTTTGGTAGATTGAGTTGTTAACAATGAAATAGGATCGAGATTTTTCGTATTGTTTTTCTGTGAGATTTTTTTTGTTGAAGTCATTGAGAACATAATAATAAGAAACACACAGCCATGTAAGACAATGGAAAAACATAAAAAAATTGAAGGCCGCATGATACGTTCAAATGCTTCATGATTGTTCATGTGAGCATTTGTGATAGTCTTACGAGATTAATATGATGATTGCTTAGTCGTTAAGCGAAGTATTGATTTGAATAATATTGTCGCGAATCAACATTATTGTTGAGGTTCTAATATAACAGTAAAACGTGGCGTTTTACTGGGAATAAATGTCACCGATTTTGTTCGATAATTTTGAGCCGAAACAGTCACTTTATAAACATTATCACCTTTGAGTCGTTGAAATGTGACTGGGGCAATGTTTTCTCGAATCTGTCCTTGCTTCGTGAAAAGTTTAACACGTGTCTTATTAGGAATCGTTTTGATAAAAACTGTGCTTGATCCCTCTTGATCACGAACTGCGTCAACAGATGAGGTTGGTGATGTTTTCTTTGTTGGTGATGTTTTCGTTGTCGGTGATGTTTTCTTTATCGGTGATGGTTTATTCGTTTCATTTTTTGAATTGTTATTTACAGAAGTAGGAGTAGTTTGGGATTGTTTTTTTACGGAATTTTCAGGAACCACATCAATGTCATATGGCAATATACCTTCAATGGTGGATTGTACTGACTTGATCATGTTGATCGTAGAAGTGGGGGCTGCGATGTAAAAAACCGATATACCTAAACACAGCAATATCAAAAAAATTAGACTCAACAAGCAACCTCTCCACCGGCTGGTTGTTTTAAGAGATGTCTTGTTGCCTATAAGAGATTGTGGTTTTCTTGCTAAGGATTGTGTGTGATTTTTGTCAAAAAACGTTGTTTGTTCAGGGGTTAGATTTAAAAATCGTATTGTAATACCCGATTGAGTTGTTTGGATGACTTCAACATCTCCTTTAATAAACAATATTTTAGGTTGTAAATAAAATTCAACGGTAAGATTCAAATCAACCATTTCAGGTTGATCACAATGAATAAACAAACCATCCTTGCGAAAATCTTTGGCGTAACGTTTCGCGAATTCTGCAGGAGTGTTTGCTGAAAAAACAATAAGAAGAAGATGTGTTGGTTCTTTGACCATATTGATAATGTTCTCAAATACTAATTGGAAGACTCAGCTTAGCTCATAAATACTGTAAATAACAAATTTATAGATGTAGTGTTAGATAAAACTTGATGGTTTTGTTACTTGTTGTTTTCTTCATATAATGCACTAATAGGCAAATCAGAGCATGACCGAGATTAGAACTATACATACTATTTTGGTTGCGAATCGTGGTGAAATCGCGGTTCGTATTATGCGTACCTGTAAAGATCAAGGAATTGCCACAGTGGCAGTTTTTAGTGAGATAGACCGAACTGCACCCCATGTCTTAATGGCTGACAAGGCTGTTTGTCTGGGTGCAGCTCCTGCGAAAGAGAGCTATCTGAACATTGATAAAATTGTGAATGCCTGTAAGCAAACCAATGCAGATGCTGTACATCCCGGATATGGTTTTTTATCGGAAAACAGTGAATTTGCAATGCGCATTATCAAAGAAGGTTTGATATTTATCGGCCCATCCAGTCATGTTATGGAACAAATGGGAAACAAAATAGCAGCACGAACATTGATGATAGAAACAGGCATTTCTGTAGTTCCAGGTTCTAATGGTATTGGTAGTCATGGTTTTGCTTCAGGTGAAGATGCACTGATTACTGCGAAAGATATTGGGTTTCCTGTATTACTTAAAGCATCGGCAGGCGGTGGTGGCAAAGGGATGCGATTTTGTGAGAGCGAAGATAAATTTGTTTCAGCGTTTGATGGTGCGAGGCGTGAAGCGATCACTGCATTTGGTAATGATGCTATCTATGTTGAGAAAGCAATTCTTCGGCCAAGGCATATTGAGATCCAAATACTTGCCGATATGCACGGCAATATTGTTCATCTTGCTGAACGAGATTGTTCTATTCAACGTCGACATCAAAAAGTTATTGAAGAAACGCCATCACCTGTTCTTGATGACACCTTGCGAACTCAGATGGGTGAGGTTGCTGTTTCAATTGCCAAAGCAGTCAATTACGTTGGGGCAGGTACTATCGAATTTTTGCTAAGCGAAGATGGTTCTTTTTATTTCCTTGAAATGAACACAAGGCTTCAGGTTGAACATCCTATTACTGAGATGATTTTCAACCTTGATTTGGTGGCATTGCAGATTGATATTGCTTGTGGAAAAACACTGCCTTTTGATCAATCTTCATTGGATTTACGTCGTCACGGTGTTGCTATGGAATGTCGAGTTTATGCTGAAGATCCATATCGTTTTTTACCATCTCCAGGCACAATTACGGCTCTTAGAGTTCCTGAAGGGGCGTTTGTTCGTCATGATTCAGGAATTCATGCAGGGCTGACTATTTCACCCTATTATGATCCAATGCTGGCCAAATTGATTGTTTGGGGTGAAAATAGGGAAGAAGTTTTGGGACGAATGAGTCGAGCACTCCAAGAGTATGCCGTGTTGGGCATTAAAACCAATCTTTTATTTCATCGACGTATGATGGCACATCCTTTGTTTATTAACGGTGAGTACGATACAGGATTTATTGAGAGAGAAAAAAAGACACTACTCCACACAGGAGATGCGCCTGCCGATGTTGTGTTGTTTTCTGCTGCGATTGAACAAAGTCTGGAGAAAGACACTATGCCTATTAAATCTGTGCAACAACATACAAATCATTGGCGTAACATGTCGAAAACATCGTTGGATTGAGGCATTTGATTTGATATGATATGATACTAGAACAGAAACGATAAATTTATGCCCTATACAATTATCGATACTTGTACCGGATGTACTGCTTGTGAGCGACGTTGTCCTACGCGTGCGATTCACGGTGTCAAAAAAGACATGTTTTATATTGATCCGGAGCTTTGTATTGATTGTGGTGCTTGTGGTGTTGTTTGTCCCGATGAATCTATTTTAGATACATTTGGGAGATTGTGTCTCCAGCTTACTTCTACACAACGTCCCAAAGCCTATGTTGAACTTGAAAAATGTACAGGTTGTATTTATTGTGCCAATACATGTCCTTTTAATTGTATTACTATGAAAAAAGCACCGTCCGTATTAGAAGGGCTTGGCCTAGCGAAAACAGTTGCGGTTATCGAAACGAGCAAATGTACAGGCTGTACGGTTTGTGAAATCGATTGTCCTTATGATGCGATTCACATTTGGCGGCAAGATGATCCACGTGCTTTAGAGAATAAAATCCACAACAAACAATTGTGGGATGATGATTCTTTGCAGTCTAATGATGAAGAGTCGGCGTAAGTAATGGTGAAAAAACCGTGTAAATTTATTTTTATTACCGGTGGTGTGGTTTCTTCATTAGGCAAAGGGCTTCTGAGTGCTAGCATCGGTTCTTTGATGGAAAATCGAGGACTTAGTGTTTCGAATATGAAACTAGATCCCTATATCAACATCGATCCGGGAACGATGAGTCCACTGCAACATGGTGAAGTCTTTGTGACGACCGATGGTGCAGAGACTGATTTGGATATTGGGCATTATGAACGATTCGTTTCTACAACAATGTCTCGAAAAAATAATATTACGACAGGACAAATTTATTATTCAGTAATAAACAAAGAGCGACATGGTGATTATGATGGTGGCACTGTTCAAGTGATTCCACATATCACTGATGAAATTAAACTACGTATTTTTGAATGTGCTGAAGGATTGGATTTATTAATAGTTGAAATCGGTGGAACCGTTGGTGATATTGAATCGCTACCGTTTTTAGAGGCAATCCGACAGATACGGGTAGAAAGCGGTCTTCAAAATGCCATTGTTGTACATGTTACTTTAGTCCCTTATTTAGTTGCAGCTGGAGAACTAAAAACAAAACCAACACAACATTCTGTTCAAAAACTTTGTGCCATTGGTATTCAACCCGATGTTCTTGTATGTCGTAGTGAGCGAGACATTCCTGAAGATGTTTTTTCTAAGATATCTATGTTTTGCAATGTAGCGCCATCGTGTTCATTTCAATCTCCCAATGTTCCTACAATTTATCAATTGCCTTTAGTACTCAATGAACAGGGATTAGATGAGAAATTATCGGAACTTTTGAACATTTGGTCACGTGCCCCGATGTTGAATGAATGGACAAAAATGGTCGACAAAATTTTGAATCCATCAAAAGAGGTTACAGTTGGGCTTATTGGAAAATATATCAAATTAGTAGAGTCTTACAAAAGTCTACACGAGTCATTGGTACATGCAGGATTGGTGAATGATGTAAAAATTAACATTCATCATATTGATTCTGAAGAAATTGACCAAGACAATGCAGAAGAGTTGCTGAGTGGTTTAGATGCCATTTTAGTTGCCCCTGGTTTTGGTAAACGCGGGGTCAATGGTAAAATGATTTCTATTGAATTTGCCCGTAATAATCAGGTGCCTTTTTTGGGTATTTGTTTAGGCATGCAACTTGCTGTGATCGAATTTGCACGACATGTTTGTAATATCCCCGATGCACATTCTTCAGAGATGGAACCTGATTGTGAGAATCCTGTCATTGATTTGATGAAATCACAACAAGGCATCACCGACATCGGTGCTACGATGCGATTAGGTTCATATCCCTGTGTGTTGAAAGAGAAAACTAAAGCATTTGATATTTATCAAAAAAAGGAAATTTCTGAACGACATCGACATCGATGGGAATTTAATAACAAATATCGTGATTTACTCAAAGAGCATGGTTTAGTATTGTCTGGGATGTCACCCGATGATTCTTTGGTGGAAATGATTGAAATTCCAGAACATCCATTTTTTGTGGCCTGTCAATTCCATCCAGAATTTCAATCAACACCGGCTCAACCTGCACCTTTGTTTCAAGCGTTTGTTCATGCAGGTCTTGAATATCATGGTATGAAGCAGTAACTAATTTATCTAAAGATTGAACCGAATTCATAGAGGAGTGTTTTGATGACAACACAAATGAGACAACAATTGAAGCTGTCTCAGCAGTTGACAATGACACCGCAGCTTCTTGCGCAGATCAAGCTATTGCAACTTTCACGTGCGGAGTTATTGGAGAAAGTAGAAGAAGAATTATTGGACAATCCTGTCATTGAGAATGCCAATGAGGAAACTGGTATTCATGAAGCAGCTGTTGCCTCTGAAGGCACTGTCGAACAACAAGACGGCGTAGAAGACACAACTGAGCAGGTCGCTGTAGATGAAATTGAGTGGGAAAACTATCTGGAGAGTTACAACGAACGTTCATCATATGTGGCTGATGTCGTTGTTGCTGATGATTCTGATGGGTTTGAATCCATGGTACCAAAACATGAATCATTGTCGGATTACTTGAATTGGCAAATCTGTATGTTGAATTGGTCAGAGAAAGAACGAGATATTGCACAGCTTATCATTGGAAACATGGATGCAGATGGATATTTCAAAGAGCCGAGTATAGTAGATATTGCGCGTGAATTAGGCGTAGGACAAGTATTAGCAAAACAGGTCTTAGAATCTGTCCAGATGTTAGATCCGATAGGCGTTGGTGCACGCAATATTGAAGAATGTTTGTTGATCCAAGTCCTGTATTATGGAAATGATGAACCGTTAGTGATTGGTATTATCAAAGATCATCTTTCCAGTTTAGAAACAAAAAATTATCGGAAAATTGCACGAGCGCTCCATTGTAGTGAAGATGAAGCACAGAGAGCGGCTCAAATAGTACTTGCATTAGATCCTTTTCCTGGACAGATCTATTCAAAAAATGAGACCAATTACATTATTCCAGATATTAATATTCGTAAAATTGGTGATGAATATTTTATCAATACTAACGATGATGGTATGCCAAAATTGCGTATTTCAGCAGCATATCGCAAAGCTTTGTCTGGATCTTCACAAGAAAAAGAATATATAGAGGACAGATTACGTTCAGCACAGTGGTTGATTGGTTCTATTCAACGAAGGCAAAAAACCATTGTCCGCGTGACAGAATCGATTGTGAAATTCCAACGTGATTTTTTTGAAAAAGGTCACATGTACTTAAAACCTTTGATCCTTGCTGATGTTGCCAATGATATTGATATGCATAGTTCTACTGTCTCACGGGTAACGTCAAATAAATACGCTGATACACCTCATGGGATCATCTGTCTGAAATATTTTTTTAATCAAGATATCTCTACGGGAGAGAACACGGTGAGTGCGGTTGTTGTACAAAATAGGATTAAACAGATTCTTGATGCAGAAGATCCACAACATCCTGTTTCAGATCAAAAGATCACTAATATGCTTAAAGAAGAAAATATTACAATAGCCCGTCGCACGGTAGCAAAATATCGTGATAGAATGGGTATTCTTAGTGCACTTAAACGAAAATGAGAGAAAGGAATTATTTATTGTGAAAACTTCAGTCACATTCCGTCATATGGACGCAACGGATGCGTTAAAAAATTATGCGCAAGAACGAATTCAGAGAGTTACTAAATATTCTCCTGATCCTATTTCTTGTCATGTGGTGATGAGCGCAGAAAAATATCTTCATACAGTAGACATTACACTTCGGCTTCATAATGGGTTTTCAGTAGCAGGTCATGAATCGACTGAAGATATGTATTCTTCCGTTGATTTAGTCATTGCAAAAATAGAGCGACAAATTCGCCGTTATAAAGAGAAATTAGTTAATCATAAATTGCAAAAAAACATTCCTCCTATCTCTGTTAGTCATGCGGTTATTGCAGAAAAAGGAACAGAAGGCGCACATGTTTCTGAACAAGATGATATAAATTCGAGCAAACATTTTGAAAGTGAAGATCTCAATGCGCTTAAAATTGTGCATCGAGAAGAATATGCAGCTGAATCAATGTCTATAGAGCAAGCGATTATCCAGCTTAACTTGCTTCATCGTCAGTTTCTGGTGTTCTGCAATCAAACAAACAATGAGATGAATGTTCTTTATCATCGCAAGGATGGAACCTATGGTCTCATAGGGGCATCTAAAATAAATACGGCTAAGGAATAAATTGTAATTACGATAGGGTTGAATATAATGGACATAGCAAAGATTATTGCGAAACATGATGTTTTCGATGATTTAAAAAGCACAAATAAACAAGATGCAATTAAAGAGATGATTGCTTGTTTAATGACCAATCATCCTGAGATTGATCAAGAAATTGCCGTTGATGTTTTATCGAAACGTGAAGAATTATCTTCTACTGCTCTTGGGAAAGATGTTGCAATTCCTCATGGAAAATTGCCGACTCTTGATACACTGGTTGCATGCGTTTGTCGTTTTAAGCATGGCATCGATTTTTGTTCATTCGATGGTTCGCAAACGTTTTTATTCTTTGTTTTATTATCACCTGAAACACCTACAGGTGATCATTTAAAAGTTGTGGCATGGATTAGTCGATTATTCAATAATGATCTTCTTCGACAACAATTGAGACAAGCTCCTGACAAAGATTGTATGTTTGAGATTTTATCTCATTTTAGATAAGTATTGTGCAAAGTTCATTATGAAAATCATTGTTGTTACAGGGCTTTCTGGTTCAGGAAAATCTACTGCGTTACGTGCTCTTGAAGATGTTGGTTTTTATTGCATGGACAATGTGCCGATCTCGGAAATAGTGCGTCTTGTAGAATATTTGTCATCTAAACAAATTACCATGATTGCTGTTTCTGTAGATATTAGACAGCATTTATTTGGATCTGATTATATTTCAGTGTTTAAAGAACTTAATAAAAATTATAATATTGAAGTGCTTTTTCTAGATTCAACAGATGATGTTTTGATTCGTCGATTTTCAGAGACAAGGCGGAAACACCCATTAGCAGGTGATGTCTTGCGTAAAGATATTAAAAAAGACAGAGACTTTGTGAAATGTTTTCAAGATGATCAAAATCAAACGATTTTAGACACTTCAAGAATGACGGTACATCAACTTAAAGACATTATACAGGAAAGATATGGACGCAAAGAAGGACAATTATCTGTGACTCTGTTGTCGTTTGGATTTAAGTATGGGATTCCTGTTGAAGCAGATATGGTGATGGATTGTCGATTTTTACCGAATCCATATTTTGTTGACTCACTTTCAAAGCTTGATGGTAAAAATGAAAAAATTTCACAGTTTGTATTGGGATCAACGAATGGCTCTTGTTTTTTGAAACATGTTGAGGCTTTAGTGAATTTTTCATTACCTTTATTTGAGAAAGAGCGAAAGTTATATACAACGATTGCTATTGGATGTACTGGAGGGCAACATCGTTCAGTTGTTTCTGTGGAGGAGATTTATAAACGATTAACCCCAAGATGGAATGTTTTGATTAGACATCGTGATATTTTGAATGGAGAATCCTATGTCTAAAAAAAACCAAGAATTCATTGAGAAAACATTTGAGATTGTTCATGAAGGAGGTTTTCATGTGCGTCCAGCTACAAAATTTGCACAATGTGCAGGGGAATTTAAATCTCAGATAGAAATACGTAAAGACAGTGACACGTTTGGAGAATGGGTTAATGGGAAGAGTATTATGTCACTTTTGACATTGGCTGCGACACAAGGCACAAAAATTAGAGTACGTGTCTCAGGAGATGATGCACGAGATGCTATCCAAGTTTTAGCTGAAGTTATTTTGCATCCATTTTCTGATGATATTGAATGAGAGACTATGTCCGATACGAACAGCATTCCTTCACAACAAATATTACGTGGTGTTCCTGTTTCTTCAGGGATCGCTATCGATTCAGCTTATGTTATTAATGATTCTGACTTGATTATATCAAAAGAGTTAATTGCTGAAGAAAATGTTGCACAAGAAATAAAACGTTTTCATGAAGCTATTGCGCTTAGTATTGAACAACTTGACCAAATTCAAAAACGTATTGATCCTAAAAAAGAATCTTTACTAGATAATATTATTGCATCGCATCAATCTATGATTCAAGACGTGCAACTGTTAGAAAAAACTAAACAATTTATTCAAGAACACAACATGAATGTTGAATGGGCATGTCAATGTGCTATTGAAGATATAAAACAAGATTTCGAAAGTTTAGAATCAATATATTTTCAAGAACGAATGAGTGATGTTGAAGCTGTAGGGAAGCGAATTATAAACAACATTGTCGGAACTCAATTGGTTTTAGATCCACTACCGACAGGAAGTATTTTGGTAGGAAAAGACGTGTCTGCGATTGAGCTTATTCAATTTTTTCATATGGGTATCAAAGCAATATTACTTGAAGAAGGTGGTGCTACATCACACTGTGCTATTGTTGCACGAAAATATAAAATACCTGCAATTATGGGTGTGCAAGATCTTTGTCAAACGATCAAAATGTCTGATCCAATAGCCTTGGATGGCACCACAGGAGAGATCATAATTCATCCTACAGATGCATTATGTCATTCGTTGTTAAAGAAAAAAGAAAAACAACAAATTGCGTTTGATCGGTTATGCTCTTCTGAACGGGGATTACTAGCCAAAACCCAAGATGATGTTCTGATCCGTTTGATGGCAAATGTTGGATTACCGAATGAAATACCTTTGGCACTGCAATATGGTGCAACAGGCGTCGGATTGTTTAGAACTGAATTTATATATTTAGTCAATCGCAGTACATTGTCTGAGTCCAATCACGTTGAATATGTCAAAAAAACATTTGATTTGTTGAAAGGCGCACCCGTTATTTTTCGTACGTTTGATTTTGCAGCGGATAAAAATTTTGTTTCTATTTCTTCTTTGAAGAATCAAAAAAATCCTGCACTGGGTTTGCGATCGATTCGATTTTCTTTAGATGATACAGGCAGAGATTTATTTGTTACGCAACTTCGTGGATTTTTAAAGGCATCGATATATGGAAAATTACGCATTATGTTTCCCATGATTTCACAGGTTGAAGAGTTGCTAGAAGTCAAAAATGTTGTCAATCAAGTGAAACAGGATTTAATCAATGAAGGTGTCTCGATTGCAGAGAATGTTGAGATTGGGATCGTTTTAGAAACTCCTTCGGCTGCATTGATTATTGAAGATATGCTTGACCATCTTGATTTTATTTCGCTTGGAACTAACGATCTCATACAATACACGTTAGCTGTAGACAGGGGTAATCATTCAGTTCTTCCTCTCTATGATGGCGCACATCCTGCAGTGTTACGTCTTATACAACATGTTGTGACTTCTGCTGCTTCTAAAAAAATTCCTGTGTCGGTGTGTGGAGAAATGGCTGGTGATCCTGATCTGGCATTGCTTTTGATTGGATTAGGTGTCCTTGAACTTTCTATGGATCCTTATAGAATTCCAGAGATCAAACATCGTATTCGTTCAATTGATTTCAAAGAACTCAACAAAGAATCTGAGCGTTTAATTAAACTAGCTACTGCAACTGAAATTCGTCAAGGTATTAAGACTTATATCCATGAAGCAATGACCGATGTATAAACACATATCCTATGACTAATATAACTGATCCCAAATACAATCGTATTTACGAAGAATCGGGAAAGATTATTTCTACTGTTATCCATCGGACATCTTTTGCTGAGTCAGACCTTTTAGAATTGTTTTCTTTAGTTGTTGATGGATTTGATAAGCGTATTAGATCTGCTTCGGGACCTTCATCAGTAGGTTGGCGCGATTTAGGTGATTTAGAGAACATGCTTTCTAAGGCTTATTTTCAATGTGTCGATGTTACAACATTAATGCATGATATTTCTGCGATTACTTTCTTAGAAGAAATTAAATTATTTGATGTTAATCAAATCATAGAAATTTCAATCCGACTATTTCGACATCAATATCCCGATATGAATGTTTCGGTTGATTTAGGGTCTTCTCGTATGATCAATACCAATCGTTGTATTTTAATTCTTTGTTTAATAAAAACATTGACATATGCTATTGCTTTGAAAGCAAAATCTTTTCAAATTAAAACAAATAACAATCAAGATACTCCAGTGATTGTCATTGAAATTTCAAACATTCAAAAAACAATTGATCACTCTTCCGATGAGATTGATTTTGTCGAATCAATGTTGTCCTATGCCAATCTCAAATTTTCCTATACGGTTAAGAACGAGACACTATGTATGTTGTTCGAAACAGTATAGCTTTGAATAATTCTTCGAGACATTTTTGTCTTTTGTTAAAACAGTTGTTGTATTTTATTTATGAATCATAAAGTTTCTTTTTTTATTCTTACAGGTTTTTTGGGTGCAGGGAAAACTACAGTACTTAATGAGATTTTGACATTGGAACATTCTTCACGAATTGCTGTTTTAGTGAATGAATTAGGACGTATTTCTATTGATACTAAAATGATCTTGCAAAGCGATGATGATGTTTTGGAGCTTGCAGGAGGGTGTGTTTGTTGTGCAATTGATATAAAAAATGATTTGTGGAACGGTATTGATGATGTAATTTCACGTTCTAATCCTGATCATGTGATTTTAGAGACAACTGGTATTGCAGAGCCATCAGCAATTATTAATGGGTTTCAATATCTTGAAAAAACTATTGCTGAGAAAATTCAACTCGCTGGAATCATTTGTGTGGTTGATGTCACAATGTCTATGGATGAAATACGTCCTGAAATACTCGATCAGATTCAATCAGCAGACAGAATTTTACTATCTAAAGTAGATAAGGCTTCGGCAAAAGAAATTCAAAGGGTTCACCAATTGATTGCTAAGATTAATGCTACAAGTGAGGTTGTTTCTTTTCCAAAAAATGAAATTGGAAAAAGAAATATGTCCAATTGGATATTGGAGATTCGTCCACCCCAAAAAATATATTCATTATCAAACAATCATCATAAAAACACGGACCATTTAGGACAAATAACAGCGGTTTCATTTTCTGATAATGCTCCATTGGTTGCTGAAACATTAATGACACTAATAGAATCTATGAAAAAAGATTTCTTGCGTATTAAAGGCTGTGTTTTTATTTCAGGAAAATCACAAATTGGCTATTTGGAACTTGCAGGGAAAGAACTATCACTTCGCTATGGAAATGCTTGGGGCAAGACTCTTCCTAAAACAGAACTTGTTTTTATTGGAGATTCTTTAGATGAAGCTGCATTGCAACGGAAGTTATGGTCTTGTCGAACAGCGTGTGCCGATTCTTAGTTCGATTCATCGATGAGTGCTTGAATACATGTTTGTGCTACAGATAAATTCCATGTTCTCGTATTTGTAAAATAATAGCGGATTTTCCCTTGACGATCGATCAAGAATGTTTCAGGAATTCTTGGAATACCAAATGCTTTAGCAATGACACCCAATGTTTCTTGTTTGTTACTTGGAGGATCCAAAAGAACAGTTAATGGTGTTCCTTGTGGAAAAAACTTTGCTAGATCCTTCCAATCAAAAGCAGAGGCCATAGCAAGAACTATGAAGTCATTAGAGTCTAAATCTTGTTGAAGTTTTTCTAAGCTAGGAACTTCTTCAACACATGGTGGACACCATGTTGCCCAAAAGTTAAGCAACACCACTTTTCCGCGATAACTGGAAAGTGATCTCTTGTTTCCTTGACTGTCTTGAACCGTGAAATCAGGGGCATCTTGTGGAAATGAAGGAAAGACGGTGTTGTTTTCAGTAAATTTTAATCCACGACATGCTGCTATTTTTTCACGTTCAGTGGCAGGTGATAAAAAATCAGATAGCCAAATGCAAGTAATACGACAATCCCAATATAAATTGAGAGAATCATTGTTTTTCGAATGAAATGTTGATGCATTTTTAAGTTGTTAGGTAATATGAGTATGGAATTTTTTTGTCACTTATACTACAGTTTGATCAATGCAAAACAATGATTAGTATCACTCTGTGTTGAACATAAAATCAGTGTATCTGAGTTGATACTAAAACAGAATAGAAAAGAGAGATAGATAGCTTTGATCATCTGCTTATTGGTCAAAGTTGTGATAGATTTTAAAATTATGATTAGTATTGTGACTTGGAATGTCAATTCAATCCGTGCGAGAGAAGAACGCGTTTTAGCCTGGTTGAAGAAACATGATCCAGACATTCTCCTGCTTCAGGAAACAAAAGTCCAAGATGTTGATTTTCCTAAAGTATTTGAAGATCAAAATTATTATGTCGCGATTCATGGACAAAAATCCTACAATGGCGTGGCTATTATATCGAAATTTCCACTCAACAATGTCGTGATGGGATTTAATGATTCTGGCAATGACGAGCAAGCACGAGCCATTACCGCAACAGTGAAGGGTATATGTGTCATGAGTGTCTATGTTCCTAATGGACGAGAAGTTGGTCACCCTTATTATGATTTTAAACTTGAATGGCTCAAACGGTTTTTTTCATATATCGAAAAAAACGATCTGTTTACGAAAGATTTTATTGTTGGTGGTGATTTCAATGTTGCGATGACAGATCTCGATGTTTATGACCCTGTATTGTGGAAAGATAGAAATATTTGTACAACGATTGAACGTGATACTCTTGGGCAAATAAAGAAAGATACAAACACATACCAAGGTCTGACAGATTTATTTCGCTATCATTATCCAAACAAAACAGAAGCGTACAGTTGGTGGGATTATCGAAGTTTAGGGTTTCCCAAAAACAAAGGATTACGTATCGATCATATTTATGGATCAACAACAATGCGTGATCGAAGCAAAGATGTCATCATTGACAGAGATGAACGTAAAGGCTCTAGTCCTTCCGATCACGTGCCTGTTATGGCTGTGTTCAATGAATAAAATAACTGTTGTTGATATCTTAATTAGACAGATCAGCACTGATTCTAGGAAGAATGCGCCATCGATCAAAGCGCCATAATAAGACACCTGTGATTTCTGTAGATTGAGTTTGTGTGTCCCAATCACTATCTGTATAAAAATGATCGCTGATGATTATTTTATGGCCGTTGTTACTCGCTTCCCATAAATTAGTATCATTACATAGATCATTATCAGCATTACAATCATATTGTGTATTGGTGATTGTAACGCCTGTGAGTTTAATTAACATACCTTCATAAGGTTCCGTGCTGGCTTCTTGGATTGACAGAGAGACAGGTTCAATCGGTGTTGTTGCCGTGTCTTGTTTGGTTATTGCAGTGGCAGAAATTTGTGTATTATCAAAGTATTCTTCAACGGCTCCTGTAACATTAATGATGTCGTTTACAGCAAGATTAGAAGGAAATCCATTGCTTGAAAAGACGATAATCCCACGTTGCGTTGCGTTGCTTTCTTGGGTTTGAAGACCAAGCGTTCTTTGAGAAATACCTGTTATAACTGCATTTTCTACTGAAACAAGGCTGCCTGTTGGAATAGTCCCGTCTTGAATAGATGTAATGCTGACGGCTTGATGCCCTCCACAAATAGATGTCGGATTTGCCGTATTTGGACATGCATCACAACGATCACCTTTGGCATCATTGTCTTCATCGTTTTGATCTGGGTTTTCTTCTAAGGGACAGTTGTCTAGGTCATTATTGATGTTGTCTTGATCAATATCAGATCCAACAGGCGTAGAATCACAAGGATCTCCAATTCCATCTTGGTCGGCATCAGATTGGTTTCCATCATCCATAGGACGAATAGGGTTGAATATTAAGGGACAATTATCTTGGGTATTATCAATGCCATCTCCATCGGAATCTTGTTCGGTAGCATTGCCAGTAAATTCATTGGAGCGAAATGGTTTGCATGAAAGTTCATTCGATGGTGTTTCATCACAAAAAAACGAAGGATAGCTAGAAGATACGGCAGATGCAATCGAGCTATATGTCGTGCCGTTAAATTCACGTGCAGCACAAATCGATCGTGCTGTTGAACAAACATCGATCATTTCACAATCATTTTGTTGGGTGAGTTCAGTAACAATATGCGTTTCACCATATAGAGCAGTTTGTCCACGAAGTACTAATGCTGTTGATGTCACATGTTGTCCCATAACCGCTTCATGATAAGTGTTGTTTGGATCTGAAAATATTGCGATGTCGGCAGTTTTGCCTACAGTTAAAGAGCCAAGAACCGAATCTACGTCAAGAACCTTTGCAGCATTGATCGTTGCCATTTCCCATAATTGTTTGGACGAAAAATGATGATCTAAATAATTTTCGTTGTATTGTTTTGCACAAGCAAGTTCTCGTCCTGAATGGATTGAACCCGAATATGTCCAATCGGTCCCAAGAGCAACAAGACCTCCCATGCGATAAAAACTCACAACATCAGCTGTGACACCATATAATCCAATATTTGAACGTGGTGACCAGATGATG
>JABAAV010000008.1:17115-31954 GCA_014238595.1 Myxococcales bacterium
GTCCCATGTGCAATTGTCTTTAAATTGTCCGTTGCTATCTTTTAATGGGAATGTGTCTGCACGAACAGCACTGACAACCAATCCTTCTAATCCATTATTTTGATCAAGGTTACGCACCATCCCTTTGGCATAGGAAACACCGACAAGGGAGGTTACACCACCCATAACCTGTCGCATTTCACCCCATCGTGTACCATCAGATTGAGTGCCATTCCCGTTGGGATTGCGAGGCGTTGTGATGGTCGAATCGGTGCGCCATTCATGTCGATGATTCCATCGACGTGTACCGATATCCAGTGGATGTCCTTCAGTGAAACCTAAATGATCATGAGGGTTAATTAAGCCTGGAGAAATAACAGCATTAGGGCATTGAATTTGTTTCGTATTCGTCGTTGAACAATTGCATCCGATACATGTGATTGTTCCCTGATCGTCTATGCGAACGGATCCACCAATAAAAACAGTATCAAGTGCAAGGATATTACCTTGTATGACAAGATCAGTACCTTCCCCTGTGACTGTACATATTCCTTCATCTAAAGGGGTAAGTGTTTCTGGACATTGTGTGTATTCGCTTATATTCGATGATGGTTCTGGATCTGTTGTGGAGGGAGGGGTATCTGTTGGTGTCTCTGATGATGGTTCTGTTGGCGGTTCTGGATCCGTTGTGGAGGGAGAAATATCTGTTGGCGTTTTTGATGGTGGTTCTGGATCCGTTATGGAAGGAGGAATATCTATTGGCGTTTCTGTCGATGTTTTTGTTGGCGTTTCCGTTGGTGTTTCCGTGGCTGAAAGACATGTTGTCCCAACAAAGCAGCATAGGATTAATAATGTTCGTATGATACTCATAACGCAAACTCACATCGAGATAGTTGCGAAGCATCTTTTTTTTCATAGGCTTTTTGAACGCAAATAATTTGTTTTTTAGCCAAGCCTTCTTGTTTACAATGCGCAATCATTGTCTCTTTTCTTTCGAGTTTTTGACCTGTCTTTTGTGCGTTGAGAAGCTCGAGCTTCATGGTAACGACTTTTTCACATTCTTCTGTGTAATTTAAACATCCTGAAAACATAAGCAGGATGATAAAATTAATGATATATGTTTTCTTAAACAAATGCTTGCTCCTTTTATAGCCGATCATTTACTGCACGAATAATACAGCGTATATGACTAGAATTATCATGAGAAATCAAGCGATAAATAATGAAGATGAAACATTAAGTCATGACTGTACAGATGAAATTTCAATGAAACAATTTAACGAAATGAATGTGTTTCATGACACAGTAGCCGTTCAAGCGCTTTCTTTACTCATGAAATGGGTGAAAATAAATTCTTATTCACGGAATTGCTCAAATACAAACGCTATGGGGAATGCATTGCGCCAAGCATTTTCATTTCCTCATGTGCTTGTTGAAACGCAATCACAGGCTGATGTCGGAGATCACTATTGTTTCAGAACACAAGCATGGGATGATGCGCAACAGGGGAAAATTTTACTTGTAGGACATCATGATACGGTATTTCCACCAGGAGTTTTTGAACGATGTTATCGCCAGGATGATAACATTTATGGTCCTGGAGTTTATGATATGAAAGGCGGCATTGCTGTCATTTATACGGTGTTTTCGGTGCTATCTCAGATGAAATTACTTGAAACATTGCCGATTGCCTTTATCTCTGTATCTGATGAAGAATTAGGATCGCCCCATTCAAGAACCTTTACAGAACAATGGGCATCACATTGTGATATGGCGTTGGTACTTGAGCCTGGTCGTGCTGAAGATCGTATTATTACGTCTCGATTAGGAACAGGACGATTGACCATCGATGTAACGGGGAAAGATGCTCACGCAGGCAATGAACATCGCCAAGGAATCAATGCTATTTGGATTTTATCAATGATTATCGATCAAATACAACAATTGACTGATTACGAACGATCACTAACAATCAATACAGGGGTTGTCTCTGGAGGGATTTCGGCAAATACGGTTCCACGCCATGCTGATTGTCAAATAGATTTCAGATTTAAAGAATCTAAAGATGGTCTTGCTGTAGAACAGGCCGTTAGACAAATTGCCGCAAGAGTTGTGTCAAAATACGGTGCAGCCGTAGAGGTATCTGGTGGTATTCATCGACCAGCAATGATGCGTACAGAGGCTTCAGTAAAACTGTACGAACGCTATGCTGCATGTGCCAAACAAGTCGGGTTAGGCTATCAAGAATCTGATACTGTAGGTGGTGGTTCTGATGCGAATAATATCGCAGCACTTGGAATCCCTGTTATTGATGGATTAGGTCCAAGAGGCCAAGGATTCCATACCAATCAAGAATATATTGAAGCTTCCACTGTTGGTTTACGCAGTGCAGCACTTCTCCGATTTCTAATCTATGATAGGCTCAAAAATTATGTCTGATTATTTATTCATTGATGCTTGTTTTCAAAAAAATGTTCCACGTGTACCCGTATGGATGATGCGTCAAGCAGGGCGTTATCTTCCTCAATACCAAGCTGTTCGCTCTAAGGTAACTTTTCTTGAATTATGCAAAACACCTTCGCTTGCATGTGAAGTCACCGTACAACCTATTGATGAATTTGGCATGGACGCTGCCATTTTGTTTTGTGATATCTTAATCCCTGTTGAAGCCATGGGATTGTCGCTTGATTTTACAGACAAAGGACCTGTGTTTGCGAATCCGATTCGTTCTCGGGGAGATATTAATAAATTATCAATTCCCGATCCTCATGAAACGATGCCTTTTGTGATGGATGCCATTGGATTGGTACGAAAACAAATTAATGTGCCTTTGATCTGTTTTTCAGGCGCACCATTTACCTTAGCAAGTTATGCGATTGAAGGTAGTGGAAGTAAAAATTATGTCCATCTCAAATCCATGTTGTTTTCAGATCCAAAATCTGCCCATATACTTCTCGGTAAACTTGCAGAAACTTGTACGGAATATTTAAAAGCACAAGTTGCATCTGGAGCACAGGCTGTTCAATTGTTTGATAGCTGGGCAGGTATTTTATCACCACATGATTTTAAAGAGTTTGCACTTCGATATGCCAAACAGATTATTGAATCGTTAAAAGCATCGAAAGAATTTTCAGAAAATCCTGTTCCTATTATTTATTTTGTTAATGGATGTGCACCTTATCTTGAGATGTTGAAAGATTGTGGTGCTGATGTGCTTGGTTGTGATTGGCGTGTCGATCTAGCACATGTTCGTCATATCATTGGTGATCGAATGGCGATTCAGGGCAACATGGATCCGACAGCTCTTTTAGGGACGCAAGATTATGTTCGTCATGAAGTAAAGCATGTGGTTGAATCGGCAGGAGAGCATTCTGGATATATTTTCAATCTTGGACATGGTGTATTACCCATGACCAACCCTGAACATGTTCGTGTGATGGTCGAAGCCGTGCATCAATTGACGGCTCAATGACTACTGCTAAAACGATTGCAGTCATTGGAGGTGGCATTGCTGGTCTTACGACTGCTTATATGCTTACTAAACAAACGCAATGTGACGTTTTATTATTTGAAGCATCTTCGAAAACAGGTGGGTGGCTTCAATCACACTCTGTAGATAATCGTTATGTACATGAAATAGGAGCCAATGGTGTTATACCAACGCCACATACAACCGCATTGCTGAAACATTTAGAAATAAATCTTGTGCCAGCATCGGCATCAGCAAAACATCGTTGGATTTGGATTGATGACTCCCTGCATGTGGTTCCTCATGGAATACGATCATTGTTGTGCAATGATTTGTTGAATAAACGTACAGTTTTTCGAATGCTATTGGAGCCGTTGTTTCGAAAAAAACCTATCAACCATGAAACAATTCATACGTTTTTGGCGTATCGTTTTGGAAATGCATGTGCTCAACGATTGATTGCACCATGGGTGACTGGTGTTTTTGCGGGTGATTCGGAACAATTAGAATTTGAAGCGTCATTTCCTCTGCTTTTTGATATCGCGCAACAGGGTAGTTTGCTTTTGGGGATGAGAAAACATAAAACGAAAGAACGCCTTTCTGCTCCTCAGGGTGGAATGGGAAAGATAACACAACATTTGACTGAACAATTAGGTGATCGTGTCAAAACGAATACGGAGATAACCCAAATACATTGGGATAATATGGGTAATCTTACACTCAACACGCATGACAATTGTATTGATCCTGATGTTGTTGTATTGGCGATACCGTCTTATCAAGCAGCACCACTATTATTGCAAACGGATTCAACAATAGCAGAAACCATGGAAGAAATTTCACATGCATCATTAGTTGTGGCGTATGTGTCTTATCGAAAAGAAGATGTCCCTGAACCGATTGACGGTTTTGGTTTTTTATCCACACCAAAATCATCGATTAATATATTGGGTGTCGTTTATGAAAGCATTCTCTGGGACGATCGTGCTCCAAAAGATGAGATTATGTTTCGCTGTATGTTAGGTGGTTCGAATAACCCAGAGATCATTGATCAAGATGATGACATGATTGGAAAACATGTGCATCAAAGCTTAAAGACTGTATTGGGCATTACAAATCCATGGGTACAATTTGATTGTTATAGATATCCACAAGCCATTACACAATATTCTCCAGGACATCTTGATAGGATTGCCCTGATAGAGAATCGTCTTCCCGATAATATCTACCTTGCAGGTTCTTCGTGGCATGGTGTTTCTGTGAATGCGTGTATTAAAGATGGTATGCAGATGGCATCTCGTATCGTAGAGAATCATTGTTAAACAAGGACTAACAAGGATGTGGAAATGTTCTGATTGGCTTGAGACTGTTATGTGGTCTGCAATGGAAACATATTTTTCTCATGAGTTGTCTGATTCAACAATTCATCAATCTGATCTGATCGATGCCATTCGGAAACGTTCAGAAATGTATACAAACAATCGACAAGAATTAAATTCAAAAACAAATCACAATGCCTATGATTTAGCCGCACGTGCTTTGTTTTTTTCCCTTGCTGATGCACCAAAACTTTCGATTCCACTGACAGAGCTTGCATATCGTGATGCGTTACCGGCATCAGATCAATTATCGATTCTAGATATTGGTGCTGGTACTGGAGTGATGTCGCTTGCAGCTATTGCTATATTGGAAACATTTGGTAAATCAGTCAGCGAGGTGACTGCTGTGGATCAAGATGCCAGAGCATTGAGTGTGCTTGAACATATTAAATTGAACCAATCGCTAAAAGCTCACATAACAACTCAAGTATCAGACATCCGTTTTTATAAATCACATAAACAATTTGATTTGATTATCATTGGTTCTGTCTTAAATGAATTAAAAGACAATGAAGCTAAAATTTTGATTGGTTCGTTATTGAAGAAATTACATGCCAATGGTGCATTAATTATCATTGAACCTGCCTTTTGTTTTACAACGCGTGCACTGCATCGATTACGTGATTATATTTTGGACTCTGAACAAGCACATGTTTTTGCACCATGTGTTCGATCGATATCACCTTGTCCAGCATTAGCGCGTAAGCGTGATTGGTGTCATGAAATACGTTCTATTGAATTATCCAATAAAGCAAAGGGATTGGCCAAAATCACTGGACTTCGTGACAAAGTGATGAAATTTTCATATTTAGTTCTTCGTAAAGAATTGCATCCACGGCTTGCTACAAGGAGTGATAATCAATTGAATATTGAACCTGCACGAATCATATCAGGTATTCATGCACAAAAAGGCAAAGTTGAATTCACTGGTTGTAGTCAATCAGGATTTGTTTCTTTTCGATTACTCCGTCGGAATAAAACACAAGAAAATCGGAAAATATTCGACCTCAAGCGTGGCAATATTCTTTATGCTCAATCAGATATTGGCAAGGAAGATCGGATTATTATCTCGGATCCGATCAACCCTTTACAGAGTGAAACTCCATAACAAGTATCAATATTGATTATAATCGAGTTTACATAAAATCAAACGGACCAATAGTATGGATTGATAAGGATGGTAGTGGTAGAATCAATCACTTATGGATCGTTTGAAAGTTTTTTTTCATGACAATTGCTTTGATGGAACAGCATCAGCAGCGTTGTTTGTTGATTTTTACAAACAAAAAATAAACGCTGATGTTAATGTCATTTTGCAAGGTATGCATCATGAAGCAGGAGATCCGTTCTCTTCAGTAACATTTTGTGAAGGCGATAATGTTTGTCTTGATTTTCGTTATACGGACGCACCGCAATTAACGTGGTGGTTTGATCACCATGTGAGTGCGTTTCAACCAACAACACTCAAGGACCATTTCGATAAAAATCAAAATGGTCAAAAGTTTTATGATCCCACCGCACAATCATGCACGAAGTTTGAAGCCACAATGTTAGCAGAAAAATTTGGTTATGATTCTGATCTTTTTACTGAAGTGATTCATTGGGCAGACCTTATTGACGGTGCTAAATTTGAAAATGCGGAAGCTGTGGTTGCTTTGAAAAACCCTGTTTATCGTTTAATGACCTGGGTAGAGCAAAACCAAAACAAGGAATTATCACACCGATATATCAATACTTTGGGTACAAAGACGCTTGAAGATATTGTCAAGTTACCCTGGATCAATAAACCACTCGAATCTTTCTTAGAAAAGCACGAACGTAACATTGAACTGATTCGACAAGTGACAACGTATAAAGATGGTGTGACTTTTTTTGATCTTTCTGATCAAAGGATTACTTTTCATAATAAGTTTATCCCATACATGCTTTTTCCTGAAACAAGATATGCAATCGGTATTACATGTTCTAAAAATAAAGTAAAAATATCGATAGGGGCTAATCCTTGGCCTACGAAACAACGAGAGCACAATATTGCGCAGATCTGTGAGCGTTATGGTGGTGGTGGACACCCTATGGTCGGAGCTATTTCTATGAGTGCTTCCGATGTTGAGGTTGCTCGAGATATTGCTAAGCAAGTAGCTCAAGAGTTGTCGATTGCAGAATGATTATTTTACTTCTACAACAACATCATTGGTGCCTATAATTTTTGTTTGGCAGGACAATCGTTCTTTGGTAATGAAATAAACATTACCCAGATGTTTTTCTTCGTCTTGTGTGAAAGGTGATAAGGAATCTTCACCGTTAATAATGACAATACGGCATAAGCCACATGTTGCTTTGCCTTGACACGCCGTTTGTACGGCAATGTTATGTTGTTGTGCTATATCGAAGATTGTTTCATTTTTTTGACCATCGACAGTTTTGTTTTGTGGTTGAAATGTAATATGTGGCATCGTTGTTTTTATATTTCTATGAGTAATCGTGATCGATCGATGTTGTTTATGACATCATCAACACGAGAATCTTTGCTAAGTTCATCCACCCAAAACGTTGCAATATTTCGATAATTATTTTGGGAGATTTTTCCTTGAAGAAGATGAAGACGAAGAAACAAAAATGCTGTCTGGACAACATCTTGTAAACAATAATTTTGAATTTTGTCTATAAATCCATTGTCAAACAGTTCGCTTACTTTGGAACCATCAACACCTGTTTTTCCAGGAAGACCAATGATTTTTGCTAATGAATCTAAGGATGTATATTTGATGGCACCATGGTCTGCAAACCAATCACATAGATCAATATGTCTTTTATCTGTATAGCGATAACGAACATCTCGGTCATAATACCATTGCATAGAAATACCATGATGTAATGATCGAAGTGCTAATACAGGAAAATCAAAACAACGACCATTATAAGTAATGAGCACTGGTTTGTTTTGATTAATGAACTTAGAAAGATCGGCAAGGAGTTCTTTTTCTGTTGTGTTTTTTCCGGGTTCACCCAAAAAACCTAGTTTTTTAAGCTGATAATCTTGATCGATAAACATACACCCGATGACAATAGTTTTATGAGCATAAGCGGGTGGAAATGGTTTTTCATGTCCTGGAGAAACATCAGGACTCGTCCATACATGGGAATCAGGAACAGTCTCAATATCAAGAACAAGGTAATTCATATTATTAAGAGAAATTTTGAGTTGGAGAATTTACCAACGTGATAAATTCATTTTTAGTTGTTGTTTCTGTCAAGGAGCCTTTAAACATATGGGTAATAATACGGGCGTCATGAGAATATCCCTTACGTGTCGCCATGCATAAATGAAATCCTTCAACATAGACAGCACATCCTTCACTATTTAAATCATTGTACAAGATTTGAGCAATATTATGGGTAAGTTGTTCTTGTAAAATAGGTTGACGTGCCACAATAGAGGCAATTTTAGACAATTTTCCAATACTTAAGACATCTTTTTTTGGAATATAGGCCATTGATATGCGATAGATCGAAGGCAGCAAATCATGAGGGCATAAAGAAAAAACCATATTGTTTTTAGAAATAACAATGTCTTGATACTGAGCAGGAAATGTATCTTCTAAAATCAATGAAATATTTTTTTCAATATCTTGTTTTGGGAGGATAAATTCCGAAAGCCTGTGGGCAGATTTCTCTCGGGTATCTTGAAAGTTTTTATCATGCTCTGTGGCATATCCAAGAGTACGCAATCCTTCTACGATGGATGCGTAGCCTTGAGTAAAATGAAATATGGCTGAATCAGACATGGTGATAAACTTATATGCCTGATCACACGATGTTTTTGCAAGATCTATTATTCAATAAGGTCGTTGTGCATCGATTTTAAATATTGTTTGATGAGATGTTTCATGCCGGAAGACAGTGGAAGTGATGCCCAGATATCTAACGGTTGCCATCGAAACGCTTGATATCGTTGTGGATCAATTTGTATAGATCCTTTGCTTAATGAAGCTCTGGTTAGTGACAGTTTTAAGAGTCGATGGCTAAGTTTTTGAGTATGTGTAATAGGACAATCAGTCGATATTTTAATAGGAAGTCCTAACGTTTGTTGTGTTAATTGTTGTTCTGTTTCTGCTGAAGGGAGTTCCCACATACCCCCAAAAAGCCCTTCATTATGACGATGAAGAAAAAGTAATTTTTTGTTTCGATAAATCCAGACTGATTTTTGGATTAAAATTGGCCGTTCAGGACTGTGATTAGATTTTCTGATAGGGAGCAGATGTTGTTTGTTGTGTTGATTGGCTTTGCAAAACTGTGCAACAGAACATGTTGTACATTGAGGTTGTTTCGGTTTGCAGATAGTTGCTCCAAACTCCATCATTGCTTGATTGAAATCACCAGGGTTGTCTTTGATAAGCATTGAATCTGCTAATGACCACAGTTGTTTGATCGTAGCACTCTTATCCAAAGGTGTTTCAATTAAAAAAAGACGAGAAAGAATACGTGCTACATTTCCATCAACGACCGGCACTGGTTGATTATGAGCGATAGAAGCAATTGCTCCCGCAGTATAACGACCAATACCAGGAATTTTGAGTAACTGGCTAACGGCAGAAGGGACAGTACCATTGTACTGTGTCATGATTTCTCGTGCTCCGTGATGAAGATTGTGTGCACGGCGATAATAACCCAGTCCTGACCATATAGATAAGACTGTATCGATCGGCGCATGCGCTAAGGTATCTACTGTGGGAAATGCTTTTAACCATTTATGATAATAAGGAATGACAGTGTTACTTTGAGTTTGTTGTAACATGATTTCAGAGACCCAAATTGCATATGGATCTTTTGTGCTGCGCCAAGGCAGTTGTCTATGTGTGCGTTGGTATTCTTTTAAAATTTCACGCGCAATTTTTTGATGCAAAGATAGCAATTCATTCACGGGGTTAATTTATGTTTTTCATGCACAATGCAATGTGATGCGATGGATCAACAACAGTAATTGCATCCATTACTGTACGAAATACTGGTCACATGGATAGTTATGTTGTGCCTTGGTTTGGTTTAGTGTCATTGGTCTGTTGTTAAAGCAATGATTTTCGTTTTGGATTAGTTTGATTTTGAGATCCATAGATGGATGATTTTATCAATGGTTCTTCTTGTCGAGTTTGTTTAGTTAAAACGCGATTGTTTTATGGATAAATATTCCTTGAGAATTCTTTCGTTTTGGTGGATGTCATCAGACAGTGTCGTTTGTTATTTTGTCAAGCATATTTCCTGTCAACATCACAGTCACTGGCTAGAGTTTGTCAGGAAGCAGTGTTAGAGTCCTCTATTATGGCACTAACAGATTATGAAACATATTTAAAAATCGATGATCTTTTATCCTTACAAAAAGATCCAAAAGATTTGATAAC
Organism: Myxococcales bacterium; assembly: GCA_014238595.1. Lineage (GTDB taxonomy): Bacteria > Myxococcota_A > Polyangia > Haliangiales > J016 > JABAAV01. The sequence goes on from JABAAV010000008.1 coordinate 27,339, forward strand.
ACATGATGAAATGCAGTTTCAAATTGTTCATCAAGTCGCCGAAATGTGGATGAAGTTGATTCAATTTGAACTTAAAGCCCTAGTGTCTTTGATTGATAAGAATGAAATTGAAAAAGCAACATTACGACTTGGACGCATTCGCCGGATACAAAAACTTTTAATTGATCAACTTGATATTCTCGATACGATGTCTCCCAAGGATTATACATGTTTAAGAACTGTCTTAGGGAAAGGCAGTGGACAAGAATCACCGAGTTTTCAGGCTATTATACGAATTCCTGGAAAGTACGTATGGCCTGCGGTTGAGACATTATTAGATTCTCGCAATGTTACGTTGCGAGAAATTTATGATGGTATTGAAGAAGGACGAGAAGTGAAACATTTTGTCCTTTATCATTTTTTAGAAGCCTTAGTTGATTATGATCAATTACTCCAAACATGGCGGTATCGTCATCTGCTTTTAGTATATCGTATTATTGGAGAAGGGACTCTGACATTAAAAGGTAAGCCTACAGATTTGTTGGCAAAAAGTATGAAAGTTCGTTTTTTCCCTGAATTGTGGAATGTTCGCAGTGAGATGTTCGAAGATTGGTCACAAAAAAATAGTATATTGAATCCTTATTAAACAAAACGATATATGGTTGATGATTTACTAAAATGGCGTAAAGAATTTCCTGAGTTGGATGAGTATGTCCACCTTGTATCACATTCTCTCGGTGCTATGCCACGACGAGTGGAAGATTCATTGCGTACCTTTACTCAATTATGGAGAGAACATTCAATCGAGGCTTGGGAAACATGGGTTCCTGAAATCGATAAATTCTCAACATCGATTAGCAGTTTATTAGGTGCACCTAAAAACACGGTCACTGTGCATCAAAATGTCTCTGTGGTGCAATCTGTGTTGGCATCTTGCTTTGATTATTCAACAAAGAAAAACAAGATTGTCTATTCGTCACTTAATTTCCCCTCGGTATCCTATATTTGGCAAGCACAAGAAAAACATGGTGCTCAAATCCATGTTGTTAAATCTGATGATGATATTTCAATTGATGTTGAGGCAATGTGTGATGCAATTGATGAAACAACCATTGCTGTTCCTATATCACATGTTTTTTTTCGTTCTTCTTATATTCAAGATGTTAAAACGATCGCAGCTAAAGCCAATGCTGTCGGTGCACATGTAATATTAGATTGTTACCAATCATTAGGTGCTGTTCCTGTTGATGTGATTGATTTTGATGTGTCGTTTGCCTGTGGTGGATCAATTAAATGGCTTTGTGGAGGACCTGGTGCAGCCTATCTTTATGTTAAACAAGAACTCATAGATATGTTTGAACCAGCAATGACGGGATGGTTTGCTCATCAAGCTCCATTTGCTTTTTCGATGCCAAAACAAGAGTATTCACAAGACATATGGCGATATTTAGGAGGAACACCTAGTATCATTGCTTTATATCAGGCTTGTGTTGGTGTTGATATTGTCAATCAAATTGGAACAGAAGCTATACGTGCTAAATCGCTTCGTCAAACAAAATATATATTGGATTTAACACAAGAACGAGGATTTAAATTACGTTGTTTCGAAAAATCTGATCGTCGTGGTGGAACGGTTGTGTTTGATTTTGATAATGCTGAATCGATTTCTCAAGAATTGAACAAACGAAAATTCTATTGCGATTATAGACCACAAGCCGGCATTCGTATTTCTCCTCACTTTTATACGAAAGATGAAGAGATTGATCAATTCTTTGAAGAGATTGACAATATTCGAAAGCTTTAATCAAAGAGATTTATAATTTCAGAAAATTGGTCGATGATATAAGTTGGTTGATTATCACCCAACTCGATAAAATCTTCTCGAGTCCAACTACTGTAGGTGACACCACAAGAACGGCAATGTGCAGCATGAGCGGCCAAAATATCACGATCGGTATCACCAACCATCAGTGCCTGAGTAATATCGATATTTGTTTTGTTTTGAATTTCAAATAGAATTGCAGGATCTGGTTTGGATGCAATATTGTCTGAGCCCATAACAATGTCAAAATGTTGTAAAATATTGTTTTGTTCTAAAACTCGGTGCGCCATATCTGTTTGTTTTGCTGTGGCAAGAGCAAAACATGTTTTAGGGAGCTTTGTTCGAAGCAGTGTCAGCGTATCTTGTACATCAGGATATAATGCTGTGGTGCCATGATGAGTTAAATATTCTTGGCGATATGTGTCAATGAAAAGATCAAAACTATCTTGTTCTGAAGGCGATAGATAATCATTGTTTGTTGCTTCACAATAAAGCATTTCTAATGATATGCCACGATGACATGATCGAAACAAATCTTCAGTAAGAGGAACATTGATACGTTGCAGTGCAACATTGAGACAATGTTTAATGTCAGCCAATGAATCTACTAAAGTTCCATCTAAATCGAAAATTAAGAGCGGGATATTATTCATGAAAAGTTCCTTGTTATAATTCTAATTCATTCAAGGTTATAATTCTATCTTGAGACAATGGTGCTTCGATTGTTGTTGTTTCTTTTGTCACAGGATGGGGAAAAATGATTTTAGATGCATGAAGAAAATGTCCTTTAAGTTTCATAAACACATTGTGATGAGGATTGTATGTTGTGTCTCCTGCAATAGGCCAATTGAGATTGGACATATGAATGCGTATTTGATGTCTTCGACCCGTTTGTGTGTGACAAAGTAATAAAGCATGGGTTTTATATTGTTGTTGCACTGACCATGTTGTTTTTGCTGATAATTTACCAATAGATATCCGTGTTTCATATGTGTCAATTTTGGTCGTGTGAACCAGTGCAAGATATTCTTTAAGGATTTGTTTTTGAACAAACATGTCACGAAAATATAACCATGTCGGTTTGTTTCTTGCTGCTATTAAACATCCAGATGTTCCTGTATCTAAGCGATGTACCAATCCTGCTTCACGTAGATCGTTACCGATCAACGCACACTCAGGATAACGAGATACAATGCCATTGGCAATAGTCCCTTGTTCTTGTTGAATTAATGGATGACAAGGAATAGTAGGTTCTTTGTTGATGACAATAAAATCTTTGTCTTCATAAAGTATATTCAAACCAATAGAATCATCAGGTGTAACGGGAGTACGAAGTGTGTTTTGTGGAATATTATCCAGGGACACGGTACTTCCTTGTGAAACAAATGTTCCTTTAGATGCTCGTTTCCCATCAATATAAACAGAATTGTTTTTTAAATATAATTTGATTTGACGGCGAGAAAGATCCGGATATTGCTTTTGGATACTGTAATCTAAACGTTCTGTTTGTGGAGCAATGAAGAAAGGCATAATATTAAAGGAGCGTGATCGGAATTAATGTGTCTCGAGGAATGAATGACAATGTGGCAGGGGCAATATAGAGTGCGTCGACATCAAGCATTGAAGTCAGTTTTGCTGAACTTTGGTCAGGTTTTGAAACGGCCATGGTTTGTTGCTCCTTTTGATGCAATGAAAGACGTACAATATGTGCTTTGCCTTTAGGTTTATTATAATCATGGGCTAATGTTGCCCATGCACGTGATCTCTGTAAAAGCGTTGATCCTAAAATCTGTTTGATCGCAGAAAACACAAACAATTCAAATGTTATCATTGCAGATACGGGATTGCCTGGTAAACCAAATACAGGTGTTTTGTTGGGCGTTAATCCAAACACAAACGGTTTACCCGGTTTAATTGCTACAGAAGAAACATGTCGTGTAATTCCCAAATCATCAAAACATTGTTTGACATAATCAAAATCACCCATTGAGATACCACCACATGTGATCAACATGTCATACACTAAACCTTGTTCAATCATTTGTTTAAGATGTTTTGGATTATCTTTTGCAATGCCTAAATCCAAAGGAATACCTCCAGCTTGTTTAATCTGTTCATGAAGTGCAAGCGATGTAATGTTACAATGCATACCTTCAATAGGCGTTGCACCATGAGGGAACAGTTCATCGCCAGTTGCTAATAAAGCAACTGTAGGTGGTTGAGCGACTGAAAGTGTGTGTAGATTTGTCGCTGCTCCAATGGCAATGACTTGTGGCGTGACATGAGTTCCTTGATCAAAAAGAATTGAATCTTGTTGAATATCTTGTCCTTTGTATCGAATATATTGTCCTGATTGTGCAGAATGAGCAAAGGTCGCAAGGTTGTTTTGTTCAGTAACATCTTCACGCATGACTACAGCATCAGCATTGTTGGGCACTGGTGCTCCTGTCATTATTTTTACAGTGGTTCTGGGTTCCAATGCTGTGTGACATCGATCACCGGCTTTAATCATATTTGTTATGGGAAGCGTTGCAGGAATATCAGACGATCGTACAGCATAGCCATCCATGGCCGAATTGTTACAGGCAGGCAGTGATATTGGTGCAATGATATCCTGGGCAATAATATGATTGATGCTTTCACACAGGGGGAGTGTGATGCTATTTTTTGTTTTAGTAAGAGACGAAGCGATAATAATGGATGCTTCTTGATGTGAGATCATCGTTTCTTTTTCGGTTGTTTTTTATAGTTTGATTTGGCTTCAGACGCAGGTTTCTTTTCAGACGCAGGTTTCTTTTCAGACGCAGGTTTCTTT
>JABAAV010000090.1:0-5161 GCA_014238595.1 Myxococcales bacterium
GTTTGGTATGACTATGGTATTAGAAAAGCATGTCGATGGTTTGGTTTCGGGCTTGAAAGCAGGATATCGCGAAACAATGTTGCCCGCATTACAAATTATTGGGATTAAACAAGATGTAAAACGTGCAACAGGAATGTATATGATGGTGTTGAAGGATAAATTACTCTTTTTTGCTGATGCGACTGTGAATATTGATCCTGACGCAGAGATTTTAGCAGACATTGCAATTCAAGTAGCCGACTCTGTTGTTTCGTTAGGGGTTCATCCACGGGTTGCCATGATTTCTTTCTCTAACTTTGGTGAGCAACGTTATGACGAAACCAAAAAAGTAAAACGTGCTATGAATATTGTACGAGATTTGCGCCCTGATATTGAAATTGATGGTGAGATGCAAGCAGATTTTGCATTAAACAAACACCAAATGGATGAAATGTATCCGTTTTGTCGATTGACCGATGCTGCTAATGTGCTTGTTTTTCCGACATTAACATCGGGTAATGCCGCGTATAAACTTTTATCTTCTATTGGTGGAGCACGTGCGATAGGTCCTATTTTGTTGGGCATTGCTAAGCCCGTGTCTGTACTTCCTCCCGATATATCTGTTGATGGGATTGTCGATATGATTGCTTACACTGTACGGATGGCACAAATAGAACATTCAGAGTAACTCACATCATATCTTGGATGGTGTCGTCATGGTCAAACCGCATAAGTTACAACAGATAAACGATGATGAAAATATGAGAATTATTCGACGGTGGCAGTCACATTCTTCTCGAGAAACATTTGCCATAGGCAAACAAATAGGTACAACGATTCAATGTGGGTTAAGTATTGGACTCGTCGGTGATCTGGGTGTAGGAAAAACCCTGTTCGTACAGGGTTTAGCTGTAGGATTGGGTGTGTCTGAACAAGAACCTGTGGTGAGTCCCACATTTTCGATTGTTCATCATCATATGAGTGGACGGATTGCGTTGATTCATGCAGATTTATATCGACTAGAGCATTCCAGTTCATTGGAACATATTGGCATTGAAGAATGGATGGATGATCAGCATGTGGTTGTCATTGAATGGAGCAATCGTTTTGCAGTGCTTCCTACCGATGCATTAGAAATTCATATCACTCGTCAATCTTCACGGATTGATCATCGTTGTATCGATATTATGGGTTTATGTGATGTTCCATGGCTTCCTAGTGTTAAATAAAAATCGTCTTAGTTAACAATGATTAATCTGTTGTAATGCCAGTAGTATTGACATGGTGAATGAGAATCATCAATCATTGGATTGAACACTCAATTGTCTACTAACAGATTTCAATATTGGTAGTGATATCGATGTGACATTGTTTATAAAGGTAGCTTATCAATTTGCGAGCCATCAATGTTAGTGCGAATATGGATGATCCCTATGAAATTCGAAGATTTGTCAATTCCAATTTAACTCACGAACCACAGTTTTGAGTGATGTTAATTTTATTATTTTTTATTATTGAATGATTGTTATGTGAGGATGCGTCATGGTTCAATGATAAAAACATTGTTAGCAACCGTTTCTGTTGTTATTAATGGATGTGGAAGCGGGAGGGGACCTGAGATAACGAATCACATTATCCACAACGGATTGACATAGGGACTTGTTGGTGCTGATATTAAAAGTCCGAGTAACGGATGATAGATATGATAGTAGCAATATTCTGAGGCTAGAATTGTCTGTGATAGTTAAATAATACGTATCAATTAAGTTTGACAATGATACCTCTGTCAAAGCCTTTAGCTCATAGATCTTTAAATCAGCCACAAATGTCAATTTTGGCAATGATATCGTTATCAAGGTCTGTAGAGAAGTGATGTCCAAAGTTTTTGAGATCGCTGTTAGTTCGGGTGCATTGATTGATCTCAAGCTATCCATCGCATTGAGCCTCCAATCGTTTCCTATTGTTGTTAGTTCTGGAAGAGATAATGATTTCAGACTGTCTGCGTTCCTAATTCGAAAATCATTGCCTATGCTTTCAAGTGCTGATAGATCTAATGCCGACAGAGCATCGGTATCAATGATTTTTAAATACTGATTTGCAGATGTTAATTTCGGCATTAAGATTTCAACCAAATTACTGAGATTGTAAAACAGTATGGAAGACCCTACAGAAGTTAATTCTGGCAGTGATATCGATGTGAGGTTATGCACGTTAGTGATAGAAATCTTCCCTGATATAGATGTGAGTGCTGGCATTGATAGCGATTGTGGTGGGGAGGATTTTGTATTTAATAAATACAAAAAGTTACCTCCAATCGTTGTCAATGCGGGGAATGACACTGATCTCAAATTCGGCAGATTTCTGAGAGAGAAAATATATCCCACAGATGTGAGTGATGGTACATCAAATGATGTAAGGGAGTTCATATTTTGAAAGAAACAATTAGTGCCTACAGTCCTGAGTAGAGGCAATGATAAGGATGTAAGGTTGTGCATGGTGCCGAACTGAATAATTCTTACAGTATAGAGTAGAGGGAATGACAACGACGTAAGGGATTCAAGGTTGATGAGAGTTAATGTCTGAGATACTGATGTGAGTAGAGGCAATGATAAAGATGTCAGACCAGACATCCCAGAGATTAGAAAACTTTCTCCAACCGATGTGAGTTGTGACAATGACAATGATGTTAAACGATGAGTATTAGAAAATTCAAGACTACCTCCAATCGATTCGAGTCGTGGCAATGACAATGAGCTTAACCTATATGTTCCATGTGGCGAAAAATCTCTTCCAATCGATGTGAGTACTGGAAATGACAGTGATTTCAGATACCCTACTCCATCGATGGACAAAGTTCTTTCAATCGATTCAAGTGCTGGAAATGACAGTGATTGTATCCGATACAGATAGCTGATCGCAAGAAGATTTCCAACCGATGTGAGTTGTGATAATATCACTGATTTTACACGAAGCAGAGAAATCAACGAGAAACTACCTCCAATCGATTCGAGTCGTGGCAATGACACCGATATTAAGTAGTCCATATTTCTAATCGTAAAATATGTTCCAACCGACATGAGCGATTGAAGTGATATTGATATCACGTTGTTCATGTATCTAATCACAAGATATGTTTCCACAGATGTGAGTGCTGGTAATGACACTGATGTCAAGGCGTTCATTGAAGATATGTTCACATAACTACCCACAGATGTGAGTGCCGGTAGTGAAATAGATGTCAGTGAAGTGTTGGACTGTATATGCATAGAGCCTGTTATTTGACATAAGCGAATGAGTGAAATGGCAGTGATTGAGCTATTGTTTTTGATCGTTATAGAGCCAGATATCTTAGTGTAGTGTCGGTTAGTACCATCGACATTTACGACAAGCTCTGTATTAAATTGATTGATATCATCGATTGATGTGAAGTTACCCGTCCATGTGGCACCGTTATTGCAGGCCTCTGTTGCTAATTCAGTGGCCGTTGGTGGATCGGTACTTCCGATAGGCAAGCATTGTCTGGATATACCTTGGGATTGTACTATTTCATCTTCATATTCTCTGTAAGTGTTCCATTCACGGAAATCCATGTAAAAACTTGTTCCCATTTGCGTGATATGTCCAGCCGAACAATCAGGGCATTCTAATGACGGATCGGGATTGTCACGATCAGGTAAGCTCCATGGATCGCGAGTCGATGTGCGTCCATTGCTGCAGGTAGCAGAGCATTTATTACCTGTCAGTCCTACAGATTCTCCCGTGCGTTCAAGTGTGACGACATTGGGAACACGATTGGCAAGGCCATTGCGGGGCTGATTTGTAAAGCGAATTTCTCCAATTGTTTTTGGTGCGTCATGGTAAAGTTCATAATCATTTCCAGGTATTGTATTTTGAGTGGTAGGACAACAATCATCGCAGATACCATATCTTCCATAACTAGAGTTACGATAGTCTTCACGCTCACGACGATAAGAGGCAGAGGTAATGTCAGGCGATAAAGAGTCATACTGTTTCGCCCAGTCATAACGTTGAATGTTGGGATAGATAAGGGTTTGATTTGTGGTTCCATAATTTAACGTTAACAGATAGGGTTCACTGTCATAATAGCCCGAGGTACGCCACCATGATTGACCCACACCACCACCAGGAGGTGCATCAAAATTTTTGTTATGCGGGGCAGGATCTGGGTTTGATGTGACAGTGGGGGAGCGCTCGCTTAATGAGGTCAAGGCTGAGGGATATAAAGAAGTTCTAACACCATCAATGTGAATGATATCTTTTTGTTCTCGATAATAATAGGTATAATCAAAGGCACAGGCATAGAGATCAGTTGATGGCAGAATAATACAAACTTTTAAATGTTCCGTGTCGGATTGTAGCCTGTTTTCGCCAGATAATGGTAGTGCATCGACATCACGAGTTCCATGACATTCATTGTCTGGAGCACCCCAGACAATGTTGTTTAAAGGTGAACCGATTTCAGGAAAACTGGCGGTGTGATCCGTAAGATAGGGCTCAACCAAAACTCCAAATAATTCAGAATAATCTATCGTATTTTCTCTGCTGTATTCACGCTCTTGCAATAGGCCATCATAGCTTCGTATATCGGCATGAGGATAATCTTCGTCGCCATCTGTTGGGACACCAGATGGAACGGTTCTGTCAAAGACGACAGCTTGGTTATTGTTTTCGCTTCCGGTGGTATCCCAGTGATAATAGCGAGAAATACCAATACGGTATGATTTGAGGTCTGTGTTTGTTGGTGCACAGACAGGCCCTGAAACAAAACCAAGCAATGGAACCTGCTGTCCTGTTGACAACGGGTTTGACACTGCTGTTGTTGCTCCTAGGGTTTGTTCTGTATGTCGTTTTAGCAGTTGTGTTTCAGGAAGAAACGATGCTTTGAGTTCGAGCTGATTGGTTTTCGGTGTCAGGGCAAAGAGTGAATAATGTTGATCATCGGGTGATGGTGCCGTGGTGTTTTTATCCCAGAAGGACAATGTGGCAGGCGGATAAATCTCGGTACCATAAGGCTCTAAGGCAAGCATGATATCAGGAGCAACATGCCGCGGAAGACTCCATGGTAGACGCAACGGCGAGACTGATGTCATGGAAAGTATCGGGTCATCGCCATGAGGGAATTTAATGAAACTCTCTGGAGCAAGTGTCAATGCTGCGCTGG
>JABAAV010000090.1:5171-5326 GCA_014238595.1 Myxococcales bacterium
GGCTCGTAGTCTCGTAGGCTCTGTACCTCGATAAAGGGTAAAATCTTCATGGGTTAACACAAGAGGTTGTATGGTATTGACCTGCCACCATCCGTCCTGTGCAGGATGGTTTGGATCCTCAGAAGGGGTTAAACGGTTGGATAAATCTAATGTGG
>JABAAV010000091.1 GCA_014238595.1 Myxococcales bacterium
TCCTTATTACTTCTTCTTTATTTTTATATAGTTTAATAGTAAAAAGCTGATTACTGTGAAGTTCTCTGTACAAAAACAACGATTACAAAATGGTCTTAAAGCCGCTCAAAGTATTGTTAATCGTAAAAGTACAATGCCCAACCTTTCGAATGTTCTATTTCGCGTTCGTAAAGATAATGAGCTTACGATTTCGTCAACAGATCTTAATATTTTCAATGAAGAACTCGTAGAAATTAAAAATTCTGTCTCGGGCGCTATCGCTGTTTCTTCAAAAGGTATTTATGACATTATCAATAATATGCCTGAAGGATTGATTAACCTTGAGCGAAAAGATAATAACTGGCTCGAAATTACATCAGGATCAATTCGCTATAAATTGGTTGGGTTCAGTTCTCAAGATTTTCCATCCATTCCAGAACACAGAGATAGTGAAATGACAGCTATTTCTAGTGAAATGTTTAGATCTATGATCGATAAAACATTATTTTCGGTTTGTAGTGATGAAACGAGATACCATCTTAATGGTGTTTTTTTTGAATCCGATGGAACCGTTGCTCGCATGGTTTCTACAGATGGTCATCGTCTGTCAAAAGTCGAATGTTCCATTGATGGAGGATTTAACATTGCCGATGGGGTTATTATCCCTAAAAAAGGGCTTATTGAGATTCGACGTGCCATTGATTCTATGTCAGGAACCTTTGGTATTGCTTGGGCATCGCCGTATTTGTTTATTCAAACTTCAAATACAACGCTTTCTGTTCGATTGATTGATGCAAAATTTCCTCCATACAGCAATGTGATACCGAGCAAACATTCACGAGAAGTTTCCATAGAAAAAGAAAAATTATTTAGTGCGTTACGCCGTGCCAAAGTCATGTTGACTGATAGTAAAGGCGTTAAATTTACCGTAAAAAAAGGGCAAGTACTGATTGCAGGTACTGATCCTGATACGGGTGAATTTAATGAAGAAATTGAAGTTGACTACAAAGGCGATGAATTGACCATGGGATTTAATCCCTCTTATGTTTTGGAATTTCTTTCACAAGTTGAAGAGCCTCAAATTACAATAGAGCTTAATGAAGAACTTGATCCATGCTTAATTCGTCCTTTAGATAGCCAAAATTATCTCGGTGTTGTTATGCCGATGCGAATCTAGGCAGTTCTTGTTAGACCCTATTCTTCGATGAATATTGCTTCAATCAAGATTGTTGGTGCGCGTAATCTTGTTTCCTGTGATCTTGATTTTGGATCGCGCTTTAATGTTCTTTCTGGCGAGAATGGACAGGGGAAAACAAATCTCATTGAAATGCTTTACCTCATAGGTACGTTGCGTTCTTTTCGTGCAAAAAATATTCGCGAACTTATCCAATTTGAACAGGAACAACTGTACATCAAGGCCTCTGTTGAAAAAGATGCGTCAGAGCATAACTACACAGTGATTGTTAGTGAAACGGGACGTAAAGCCTATCATGATGATAAATTTGTTCGATCCATCACAAAGTATTGTCGTGATATGAGGATCGTATTGTTTACACCTGAAGATTTAAGGGTTGTTCGTGGAAGCCCTTCTGATCGTCGCCGTTTTTTAGATAGGGCTGTTTACGGATGGAATGAAGGGTATTTATCGGCAGTTCAATCCTATGACAAAGTACTGCGTAGCCGAAACAGTCTTTTGCGAGATCCATCGCCGATGCTGGATTTATTGGATGTTTACGATGTGAAACTTGCTTCGTTAGGTTCTGAAATCATCCAATGGCGGTGCGAATATTTAAACGAGCTTCTTAATGGCTATCAGAAAGCCTTTTACGCCATTAATCAAAGTGATGCCAAAACGGTGGCTTTTTCCTATGAATCTTCTGTTTCTCCTGATTTGCTTAAAACACCAGAGCAGATTGAACCTTTCCTACACCACCTGCTTCATGAAAAACGTGGTGAGGATCAACATCGAGGATCAACAAGCATTGGCCCTCATCGAGATGACCTAATTTTTTGCTTTGACGGACGCAATGCCTTTTCTTTTGCCTCTCAAGGACAACTTCGTGCCATGGTTTTGGCCTGGAAAACAGGAGAAATGAATCTTTTGGGGAAGAAACATGGAGATTGGCCCTTGTTGTTACTTGATGATGTTTCATCAGAATTAGATCCTGCACGCAACGAATATTTGTTTCAATTTTTACGGACAACATCAAGCCAATGTTTTATCACGACAACTCATTCTGATCATGTTTTACTCGACGATGATCGCATTGACTTTACGGTTTCAAACGGAGTAGTCTCGCGGCAAGATTAAGCTGGAATTTTTCCTAAAACTTATGCCTGATATCAATCCAAATACACCATCGTCTGACTATGGCGCAGGTAACATTACTGTCCTTAAAGGGCTGGAAGCTGTTCGTAAACGTCCGGGAATGTACATTGGTGATACCGATGATGGTACAGGTCTTCATCATATGGTCTATGAAGTTGTAGACAATGCGGTTGATGAAGCACTAGCAGGGCATTGCGATACAATAACAATCATGATTCATCCTGATGGATCTGTTTCTGTTGAAGATAATGGGCGCGGTATTCCTGTTGAAATACATCCAACTGAAGGGCGTCCTACACCTGAAGTTGTCATGACTGTGCTTCATGCAGGCGGTAAATTTGATGAGAACAGCTATAAAGTATCTGGAGGTCTTCATGGTGTTGGTGTTTCTGTGGTCAATGCGTTAAGTGATTCATTAACATTAGAGATCTGTCGTAATCACAAACTGTACAAACAAGAATTTTCTAAAGGCGATCCTGTCACAGAGTTTACAGAAGTCGAAGAGACAGATAAACGCGGGACTAAGATTTCATTTCATCCTGATCCTGATGTTTTTCGAGACACTGAAATTTCATTTGAGAAATTATCGCAACGGTTTCGTCAACTTTCATATCTCAACAAAGGTATTTCAATTTCAATTTATGATTTACGTACTGATCAAAAACATGAATTTTGTTCCTCTGGAGGAATTTCATCATTTGTTGAAGATCTTAATGAAAAAAAAATAACGATTCATGATGATATTATCGCTTTTTGCGATACCAAAGATGATATTGAAGTTGATGTTGCTCTGCAATGGAATGATGGATTTACAGAGAATGTCTATTGTTTTACTAATAATATCTTCAACAAAGATGGTGGTGCACATCTTACAGGATTTCGCCAAGCTTTAACACGAACGATCAATACATTTGGTACAGATCAAAAATTAATCAAAGATTTAAAGCGTCCATTAACGGGAGAAGATTTACGAGAAGGTATTTGTGCTGTTGTTTCTATTAAGCATCCTGATCCTAAATTTTCAAATCAACCTAAAGATAAATTAGTATCTTCAGAAACCGGTGGTGTTGTTTCGAGTATTATCAACACATATCTGACGCGTTATTTAGAACAAAACCCACGCAAAGCTAAGGAGATATTCAAAAAAGCTTTGATCGCTGCACGTGCACGAGATGCAGCACGTAAAGCACGTGAAATGGTGCAGCGCAAAGGTTCTCTCGAGTTATCAAAGCTCCCTGGTAAACTTGCAGATTGCCAAGAGCGTGATCCTGAGCGATGTGAAATTTATATTGTTGAGGGCGAATCTGCAGGTGGATCTGCAAAGCAGGGTCGTGATCGAAAAACGCAGGCTGTTTTGCCACTCAAAGGGAAAATCTTAAATGTTGAACGTGCACGGTTTGACAGAATGCTTGCATCTCAAGAAATTGCCACGCTAATCACAGCACTGGGATGTGGTGTTGGAGAAGAAAAGACAATTGAAAAACTTCGTTATCATCGCATCATTATCATGACCGATGCTGATGTTGATGGTTCGCATATTCGTATGCTTTTATTAACATTGTTTTTTAGACATTTTAGGGAGATTGTAGAAGCAGGTAAACTTTACATTGCACAACCGCCATTGTTTAAAGTGAAACAAGGCAAAAAAGAAAACTACCTTAAAGACGAAGAAGCATTTGAACAATATATTATTGCGAATGCCTCTTCCAATACACTGTTGACAGACAACAACGACAAAACGTTAACCAACGATGATCTTTTAGATATTGTTTCAAAAATAAAAATCTATCAAAGACTAAAAGCAAGTTTTGGTCGTATAGGCAATGAATTGGTGCTTTCTGCTTTTATTGAAGTGGCAAAAATTACGAAAGCAAGCTTTGAAAGCAAAGAGACTCTTGAAAACATTACCAAGGATTATATTTCACCATATTTGGCTAAAATATATCCAGATGTCAGTCGGATTACATTTGATATACAAGAACAAGGTGATCAAAGCTTCTCTGTGACTGTCTCTTTGCCGGATCACACTAAAACAGTTGTTTCTCAAGAAACTTTGACTCTTCCTGAAATAATATCAGGATATCAATTGGCACAAAAAATTGATGATCAAATAACATTCCCTGTCTCTTTAAAATGGGGCGAAGAAGCGTCTCAAGTTGCAACAAATTTTGATGAAATGATGACTATTATTGATGAATTTGGACGTAAAAAAGTTGTCATGCAACGTTATAAAGGGTTGGGTGAAATGAATGCAGAACAACTTTGGGAAACCACGATGGATCCAGAAAATCGTACTTTGGTGCGTGTTCAAGTAGAGGACAATGTTGATGCTGACGGAATTTTCTCTATATTGATGGGTGATGTTGTTGAACCTAGACGCGATTTTATTGAAGCAAATGCGCTTAATGTTCGTAATTTAGACGTTTAACATCGTAAAAAATGATTTTTCTTGAATTTCAATAGAGTTATCTCTAGTATTGGTTTTGCTCATGGTTCAAATAACATTAAAATATGCTCTTATCGCTTCATTCCTTGTGTTAATGGTTCAGTGCCATTAAGTACAAAGTTATTTGAAACAATAGTGTAGATCCACACACCACAATGGTGATCCCTGTTCAATGACAGACATGATTGAACAACCTCATTGGTGATTCTCAAAGATGACGCTCAAAGATGATTCTTGAAGGATCTTCAGGATCTGCTCAAGCGATGATTATTAAATACGCGATAATCTCGAAACACTGTTCACTGTTTAATGCTGAAACAAATCATATAAAACACTGATTTGCTCTTGAAAATAACGCGCTTTTGTATTTAACCTCGGCATCACTTATGATGAAAATAAAACTTACCTATGCTCTTATTGTTTCTTTGTTATTATGTCAATACAGCATGGATAATCGGAGAGATGTATGAGAAGTTAATTCCCACTCAGACTATGTATTTAGCAGAAAACCAAAGATTTA
>JABAAV010000092.1 GCA_014238595.1 Myxococcales bacterium
TGCCCTTTATTTTTTAATTAAGGGTACGGGTTTTTGTTTATGCGGCATGTCAATAATCCTATTTTGATGATGACATCAGTGGCTATTTGATGCCCCTTTTATATAGAATCGAATCATACTTTTTCTCATTCCGATGCATGCCTATCTAGACTTAGTTCAACATATTCTCACCCACGGAGAGCAACGTGGAGATAGAACCAAAACAGGAACATTGTCTGTTTTTGGGCATCAAACGCGTTATGATCTGCGTGAAGGATTTCCGATTCTTACCACTAAAAAAGTGCTTTTCTCTGCTGTCGTTCGTGAATTACTGTGGTTTCTTCGTGGCTCGACCAACATTCATGATGATCTCAGTGAACACACACCAATATGGAATGCATGGGCTGACAATCAAGGAAATTTAGGCCCTATTTACGGATATCAATGGCGCCATTGGCCCGACAATAATGCTCAAGGCATTGATCAAATCGACAATGCCATTGATTTAATCAAAAACAATCCACAATCGCGCCGCATTATTGTCAGTGCCTGGAATGTCGCCCAACTCGATCAAATGGCATTGCCACCATGCCATTTAATGTTTCAATTTTATGTCACGAGAGACCAATGTCTTGATCTTCAACTTTATCAACGATCTGCCGATGTTGCATTGGGCGTTCCCTTTAACATTGCAAGCTATGCACTGCTCTTAACGATGATGGCTCAAGAATGCAATCTTACACCCAGATTTTTCATTCACACATTGGGCGATGCTCATATTTATCTCAATCATATTGAAGGGATAACAACACAAATGAACCGAACACCCTATGAAAAACCAACACTAACCCTGACCAATAAACCATTGGAACAGATAACATTTGACGATGTGAGTTTATCCAATTACAAACATCACGACTTTATTTCTTTTCCCATTGCCGTATAACCATGCCTACCTTCTCGGTTGTTCTTGCTATAGATAAACATTCTGGAATTGGCTATCAAGGGACATTGCCATGGCGTATCCAGAGCGATCTGGCTCATTTTAAAAAACTGACGACATCGGGTCATCAAAAAAATACGGTTATTATGGGGCGCAAAACATGGGAATCATTGCCCAAACCATTTCGTCCATTGCCGCATCGCCATAACCTTGTCTTAACGCGTAATAAACATCTTCAAGAAAAACTCGCCACCATCAATGTCTTATCGTCTGACAATTTTATAGAGAGTCTTTCTGTTGCCCAACAACAACAAGGTGCTGTTTTTATTATCGGAGGCAAATCTATTTTTGAAGAAGCACTACATCATCCCGATTGCGCTTATGTCTACTTAACAAAAATCGATCATCATTACAGGTGTGATATCTCGTTTGATCCTTATCCCATACTCAATAAGAAGTTTACACTCACCAAGACACAGGCCTGTGTCGAAAACAATATTGATTTTTCGTTTTTGACTTATAAAAACTGTGGACTGTAACTATCTAATCAATGGAAATAGTCGGTGTAACACCTGCACCATAAAATTGAATGTTTTCATGATGTCTTATGAGTATGCCTTCACCAGTGTCTCTGTTAACTTTAATGACATCCCCATTGTTCGTAAATGCAATGACCGCACCATCGAGATAAGCACAACCATAAACAGAATCAAAACCAATGGAACCCACTGCGGTCATATCACCTGTAGTTAAATCGATTTTAAGCAATGCATTATTCGTTCCTTCATTGCCCAAAGGGCCTGCATCTGCAAATAAATACACAGTCCCATCAGAAACAGCGATTAAATCGCCTCCAGTGGAATATCCATCATTCAATGTTTGGTTCTGAGTCAATACACCGGATTGTTGATCTATGTCATAGAGAAACCCTTGTCGATCACCACCAATGAGACGACCATCCGGTAAATAGGTAAGTCCGACCAAGGTATTGAAATTGCCGGTTCCATCTTCATCAACAAATGATAATGTGTTGATGAGACGCGCAGCACCTGTGTTTTTATCAATCTCATAAAGTCCATCATATGAGACACCCACAATGTCTCCTGAAAAAGACACTGCAATATCGGTTATTGTAGCGTCAACATCAAAATAACCGATGAGTTTTAAATCAGCATCGGCAGCACTAAGACTGTACAGCGCATACGGACTTTGAACATAGACAACAGGTCCCTCATTAGGCGTGGGGTCATTAGATATGGGGGCATTGGATGTAGGATCGTCATTGGACGTGGGGTCATTAGACGCAGGGGTGGATGACAGCGAAGATTCCTCTACAGCCACACAACTACAACCATTTTCAAAACCAGCCGCAACAATTAAAACCAATACAACACCGATTGGATGGAATCTGTTCAACATATGTTTTTTGAAATCAAAAAAACACACAGACTATTCACGCAATGCTGAAACAATACGAATCAGATAAAAGAACATCATGGCCACTGAGGCAAATAAAGAGAGTGCAGCAGCAACATGTTGATCTTCTTTGTAGTGATGAATGATCGCTGAGGTTGAATAGGTGATGTATCCGCCCGCAAGCAGAACCATCAACCCCGAAAAAAACAATCCAAGGTTGAATCCAAACAACATCCCCAACACAATCGTCCCTAGAGCAACCCATGTTGCCGTAGATAAAGCACCACCAATAAACGTATAATCTTTCTTCGTGATAAAGACCGTTCCTGTAATCCCGATAAATAAAAATACAGTCAATAATCCTGCAATTTGCGGGACGTCAGGTTGGTTCAAAATTTCAATCGTGTAGTAAAGAATAGGACAAAAAATGAGAACTTCAGCAAGAATATAAAGTCCGAGGCCAACATACTGTTTTGTTGTTGAGCCCGGTGCAAATGCCCAAGAATTGGCCATATAACCCACAGCAATAAAGCCGATCATCACTCCAAAAAAGCCCCAACTTGAAGTCAGTGCCCATTGCGCAAAGGCTACTCCCGAAGGCGATGTCATAAACAGTGCTTCAATAACAACAAAGGCAAAAACAGCACCCGCTAAATGGGCATAGGTACGACGAATAAATCGCAGTCGAGTATCGACTGGGGATGCATATACTGCACCGCGAACAGGTGGAACTTGACGAGCTTTTGCAAACATTAGACCTCCAAATTAATCATATTTACATCACCATAGATGCAATGAGTATTGGGAATATTTTTATCATAAAGAAATCTATATTCAAGGAAATAAGCACGAAAACGAGCAATGATCGATTTCCACATGATGATCATCTAGTCCGTTATATAATGACCATCTCGTCACCTACGGATTCATGAGTGACTTTGTGTGTTTTGATCATCGCATGATGGGTTCCATTGAGGTGCCGTCAAACGTCGTTTACGCGTTATATCAAGTGATACCGCCTCATCCAGATCAAGACGATCCCATAATTGACAGGTCACTTGTTTGTGCTTTTGATCCAGTCCTTCACAATAATTTGTAAAGATACAACGCCGGATTTCACGTCCTAGACCCATAGATAATTTACGAAACCAATCGGGATCTGCCAATGATTGTCTTGCAGAGGCAATGATATCAGCAGAGCCATTCTGCAACACTGATTCTGCCTGAACAAACGAAGCGATACCTCCTGAAACCACCACAGGAATATGATGATAGCCACGATCAACGAGAGCGCACCGAACTTTGCCTGCATCTTCAACATTAAGGCCAAAGGGTGATTGGGTATGGGACACAGCCGGAATACATTCATGTCCAGAATCACCGGTGTAAGGGTACCGTACCTGACCAATGTTGGGTTGTTTCGCATCTTCAAATTTTCCACCACGTGACAGTGAGATATAGTCGACCTGTCGTTGTGCAAACATCTCGGCATAAAAAATAGCCTCCGAACAATCGCTACCCCCTTCAATGATTTCTTGAGTCAACATTCGAACACCGACTAAAAAATCACTGCCGACCTGCTTGCGCACCGCAACTAACACTTCATTGGGAAGACGCACACGATTTTCAAGACTACCACCATAGTTATCCGTCCTAGTGTTACGACGTGATAAAAAAGATGCCATCGTGTATGCATGGGCATAGTGAAGTTCTACACCATCAAAGCCTGCCTGCTTAGCACGACACGCTGCACGTGCAAAATCGAAAGGCAATCGTTGTGGCAATGTTTGTATTCGTGATAAATGAACATCCGTAATACATTCTCGATATCCATAACATAATGATTCATAATCACGTCGAGATAACACTACCTGCCAGCAAGCATCATCTTGACTCATGAGTGCATCACGAATTGATGTGTCATCCTGTGTTCTATATCCATAATAATTACGGAACCATTGACGATGTATATCGGTAATCGACAAATATTTCCCGAAAAATTTGTCGATCGAAGGCCGTCGTTTTATGGGTAAGAAATCAATAAGCTGAATAAAAAGCAACGTCTCACCTTCAGAGGCTTCTTTAACAACAGATACAAGTTTTGACAGCCCTTCAATATATTGATCAGAACCAATACGGAGCAATGCTCCAGAAGCAATATCCGAAATACCCGTCGCTTCAACAACAAGCACACCTGGACGACCCAGCGCAAAACGTCGATACCAATCCAACACAGCATCAGTAACATAGCCATCAAGCGTTGCACGCCATGGAACCATCGCAGGAACCCATGTCCGCTGTTTAGCCATGCGTGTGCCAATCCTAATCGGTGAAAATAACATTGACGTTTTTGCTTGCTCTTTTGTTGGATAATGATCCACAGGCAGAGGATGCGGTGCTAATGAATGTTGTGTTATGATATTCACGTGATGTCAAAAAATGATACCATTAAACGTCCTATCATGCTTTTTGATGTCATGGATACTATTGTTCATGATCCATTTTTCCGTGAAATACCAGCCTTTTGGGGTATGACTTCCTCACAACTCATGCCGTTATTATCCGAAGAATCTTGGGATCTGTTTGAAAAAAATCTCATGGATGAAAAAACATTCGCTACACATTTTTTTAAAGACAACCGGAGTTATGATTTTAATACGCTAAAACAACTCATGATTGATGCCTATCGATTTATTCCTGGTATGGAAAATCTTTTAACACAACTCACTAAAAACAATTATGAAATTCATGCTTTATCCAATTACCCTTGTTGGTATCAACACATCGAAAACAAATTAACGTTGAGTCGTTTCCTATCTTGGACATTCGTTTCTTGCAATGTCGGCATCCGAAAACCAGA
>JABAAV010000093.1:142-5181 GCA_014238595.1 Myxococcales bacterium
CACCAGTAGATCCAGATCCACCGGTAAATCCTTCAGTTGACCCACCAGTAGATCCAGATCCACCGGTAAATCCTTCAGTTGACCCACCAGTAGATCCAAATCCACCAATTGACCCGCCAATAGACCCTACACCAATACCACCTAACCCATGTGCGGGACTCAGTGAAAAGATATGGGAGCGCAATTTGTATCGCTCAAATATTGATACGTTTAACGAAGAGAACTACACAGAGATTCTTGGTGATATTGACATATCCATCACAGATACAACCGATATTTCATTGCCTTGTCTGACCAAGGTGGATGGATCGGTTTTGATTACCAAAAACTATGAATTAAGAACGATTGATTTGCCTTCATTACTCACTGTGGAAGGCAGCTTATCTGTCAAATATAACAATGAATTAATCAATCTCATTTTACCTAGATTAACGACCGTTAACAATGCCATGTCTATTGAATACAACGGTGGTATTACAGGAATCACATTGCCCATATTAACGACGATTGATGGCGTGTTGTCGGTTTATGACAATGATGCTTTACAAACGCTTAACCTTCCTCTTGTAACAACATTGCAAAACAATCTTCGAATCGTTGATAATAAAGTATTAGCATCGATAACAATGCCTCGCTTAATAACATTGCAAGGTGGGGTGTCTGTCTATGATAATCCGATGCTTACCATGCTTGATCTGTCATCCATGGCATCAGGTGTGCAGCATGTCTTGATTACGGACAATGTTGCTTTAACGATCATCGATTTTCCTGCATTGGTTGCTGTGGAAGGCTATTTGTATATTTATGGTAGCCCCGCTTTGACAGAGATTAACATGTCTGTTTTGCAGGTGATTGAAGGAGAATTGTCGGTTTATGACAATGCAACAGTAACAACCATTGATATGTCCATGTTATCTCGTGTGGATGACACTGTTCGTATCGAAAACATGCCTCGTTTAACAACCTGTGATTTAGGAACATATACAGACCAATGTCTGTAAAATCCTTGTTTCATTGTTGATAGCACGCTGTTGTAAGATGTCGTGAGTGGTTAATTTGTCATTGATTCAAACAGTTGAAGAGGTGCTTAACAAGCATCGTTGTCTGGATCAAAAGGTCATTGTCGCTTGTTCTGGAGGTGCAGATTCTACGGCGTTGGCTCATATCTGCGGCAATCTTTACGAGCGTGGTGTGCTGAAGCATGTTGTGTTGGTGTATATTGATCACGGTCTTCGCGATGATTCTGCAAAAGATGGTGACACTGTTGTTGCATTGGCAAAGCAGCTTAATGTTGGCAGTGTCGTTGAAAAAGTTTCGGTTAATCGGGAACAAGCATCTTTGGAGGCTGCAGCACGAGATGCTCGTTATGAAGGATTGCATCAAGTGGCGATGCGTATTGATGCCTCGTTTGTTTTACTTGCACATACGCAAAACGATCAAGTTGAAACGGTGTTGATGCGTATTTTGCGTGGGACAGGTGTGGCTGGATTGGCTGGGATTCCTGAAGCGCGTGATATTTATGTTAGGCCATTGTTGTCTATCACCAGAAAAGTTATTATTGATTATTTAAACGATCATCATGTGTCATGGATCGATGATCCGATGAACGAAGACAAAGCATTGACACGCGTACGTGTTCGTCAAGACATGTTGAAATGGCTTCGCACAGAAAATCCAGCCATTGATCAAGCGTTGCTTCGATTGTCTTTGTCAGCCCAAGAGCATAACGATGTTTTGGCTTATACGCATGACATGTTGGCAAATACAGCTGATCAAGAGCCTATGCATGAATCTCAGAATGGGCAGGGTGACCCATTAAAGCCGATACAGATCAAATTGATACAACAAGCACCTGCTGCTGTTGCTAAAACCATGTTGGTTCATGCAGCCACCAAAGCAGGGATTGGTCCTTTGGGATTTGTTCATGTGAACGCACTGTATGATTTGGCGATGTCTGAGCCTCATGGCAGCAAAGCATTGTCTTTGCCACAAGGGCGCGCGATTCGAGAATATGACAGGCTTCGTTTTGACTGTGAGCACCAGATCAAATCTTCTAATCCTCATGTCAATGTACGTTACGATGGCAGCTATAACATTAGAATTCCACATCAAGGAGATAGGATGAAACCTTTGAGATTAAAAGGTAAATTCAAAAAACTCAGTGACCTGTTTATTGATGCAAAAGTACCACGAGCATTGCGAAAACAAGCGATTGTGGTTGTTTGCGATGCAAGCAAAGAAATATTATGGGTAGAACATTTGGGCAGTGCTTATGGTATAGATGTCAATGTTACCTTGACAGATGTTAAAGAGTTATCTAGCAATAGAGTGTTGTAAATTTTTATATGCGTCAATCACATAAAACATTTTTTCTTTGGGCAGTTTTAGTCATTATGTTTGTGAGCATCTATCAGATGTTTGCAGACCAAACATTGAGGGACGAGCCACGTGATTTCAGTCAAATCAAAGCAGAAATTGTCGATGTAGAGAAAGCCAAACGAATCGAATTAATTTTGATTCAACCCGAAGGCAATAATTCTGCAAAATACATTGTCAAATACAAAGGCCAAGATCAAACACGTGCTGTAGCAACAGGCCCTTATTTTGAAGATATTTTTGGAGTATTACAGCAATCCAATGTTCCGTATCGTATTGACACCAAAGAACAGGATAGTTTTTGGCAAAGCGTCATTGTTTCATGGCTGCCCATGATTTTTCTGTTTGCGCTCTTTTTCTTTTTTATTCGACAGCTTCAAATTGGTGGTGGTAAAGCCATGAGCTTTGGTAAATCACGTGCCAAACTGCTTAATGAGCAACAGGGTAAAATTACATTTAAAGATGTCGCTGGTATTGAAGAGGCCAAAGATGAGGTTGAAGAAATTGTTGAATTTCTCAAAGATCCTAAACGATTCACAAAATTAGGCGGACGTATTCCTAAAGGTGTTCTTATGATGGGATCACCGGGGACAGGTAAAACATTGCTTGCACGTGCGATTGCCGGTGAAGCAGATGTCGCCTTTTTTTCCATTTCTGGGTCAGATTTTGTAGAAATGTTTGTTGGTGTTGGTGCATCTCGTGTACGTGATTTATTCGAACAGGGTAAAAAAAATGCACCTTGTATCGTTTTCATTGATGAGATTGACGCTGTAGGTCGTCATCGTGGTGCCGGTCTTGGTGGAGGTCATGATGAACGTGAACAAACACTGAATCAATTGCTTGTTGAAATGGATGGCTTTGAATCAACAGATGGTGTGATTTTAATTGCAGCAACTAACCGTCCTGATGTGTTGGATCCAGCCTTGCTTCGTCCTGGACGTTTTGATCGTCGTATTATGGTGCCTCGACCTGATTTAGGTGGACGCACTGGTATTTTAGAGGTGCATACTAAAAATGTTCCTTTAGGGTCTGATGTTGAACTCAATGTGATTGCTCGCGGTACACCAGGTTTTTCTGGTGCCGACATTGAAGCCCTTGTTAATGAAGCAGCATTAGTCGCAGCGCGTTACGATAAAAGTACTGTTGACATGGAAGATTTTGAACATGCCAAAGACAAAGTTATTATGGGCACAGAACGACGTTCTATGATTATTAGCGAAAAAGATCGTAAAACGACAGCGTATCATGAAGCGGGTCATGCATTGGTGGCAAAACTCATCAAAGAGGATACCGATCCAGTTCATAAAGTTACGATTATTCCAAGAGGTCAGGCACTTGGATTGACACAACAATTACCCGAAGATGATCGACTCAGTATGTCTAAAGATTTTGTATTAAATACGATTGCTATCATGATGGGTGGGCGTATTGCCGAAGAACTTGAATTTAATCAAATGACAACAGGTGCTAGCAACGATATTCAACAGGCAACAGGGCTTGCACGACGCATGGTTACGGAATGGGGTATGTCAGAGAAAATCGGTCCTCTGTGTTTCGCCGGAAAAGAACGAGAAGTATTTCTCGGTCGAGATTTCAACCAAACAGACGAACATTCCCAAGCAACGGGAGAGCTGATTGATCATGAGATTTCTCGTATTGTCACAGAGCAATACGAACGTGCCAATCAACTGCTTAGAACCAATCGAGACAAATTAACATTGGTTTCAGAAGAGTTGTTGAAATATGAAACATTAAGTGGTGATGATATTGATGTGCTTTTGTCAGGTGGTATTTTAAACAAAAAAGATACGCCTTATAATAAGCCGCCAGTGTGGCGTTCTACGAAAGACAAGAAAAAAACCGAACAAAAAGATAAATCTGTCACAGGGACAATGCCTAATCCTGAGCCTGCTTAATGCAGGTGTTGTCCGACAAGTTCGATTGGAATCATAATTATATTGTCGGCGTTCTTAATGTGACGCCAGATAGTTTTTCTGATGGTGGGCAGTTCTTAAATCCTGAAGCAGCATTTTTACACGGCAAACAGTTGGCTGAAGACGGTGCTGATTGGATTGATGTTGGTGGAGAATCTACTAGACCTCATGCTACCAATGTTTCTCAACAAGAAGAGCTTGATCGTGTTATTCCTGTCATAGAACGCTTAGCGCAAGAAGGCATTGCTTCATTGTCTGTAGATACGACCAAATCACAGGTGGCGCAAGAGGCAATTAAAGTAGGTGCTGTTATTGTTAATGATATTTCAGGGACATTGTTTGATGCGGCTATGGTGGATGTATTACGTGATTCGAACATTCTTTATATTTGTGGTCATGTGCGTGGTCATACCATTGCAGATGTTCATCGCCATGAATCAGAAGCATTGACAGTCATGGATGTGATTGAAGATTTGGGCAAGCGATTGATGTCATTGCCTGTCAATGTTCGTCAACGAACGATTCTTGATCCTTGTTTAGGGTTTGGCAAAACTGCACAATTCAATATGGAACTTGTTCAATCTATACAACATATTAAAACCAGTTTGTCACGACCCATCATGATTGGTGCCTCACGAAAACGATTTGTGTTGGGTGATGACATTGATACTAAAGATAACGCCACAGTAGGAATATCGCTTGCCGCAATAGCGTTAGGTGCCAATGTTA
>JABAAV010000094.1 GCA_014238595.1 Myxococcales bacterium
GAAGCAATCGATGAATCATTGGACCACGCCAAACAACGGCTTCCTTCTGTTCAACAAAGAAACCAATCGACATGGCTTTAATACCATGATGAATGCTAGGAATAATTTTTTGTTCCGATGCGGATTCTGCAGGTGTCTGAGCAGCACCTAACATCGTTGGAATAGACGGTCCAAAAATATCTGCATCCAATAGACCAACTGAAGCACCATGCTTGGACAATGCCAATGCAAGATTTGTGGCTACCGTTGATTTTCCAACACCACCTTTACCTGCAGCAACAGCAATAATATTTTTAACTTCAGGTAATCGTGCCTTATCTCCTGATGGAGGTAAGGCTGCAACCTGATATGAATAATCAATTGTAATGTTTTGGTTACCTAGATCAGCCAATGCCTTTTTAATCAGACCTTCTAATTCTAATTTCATTGATTCAGGATAGGCGTGGGTGACAAGCTCTATTGACAGTTTAATATGACCATCATCAACAAGAGAAATATCTTTCACTTGCTTGAGTGTGATCAAATCTTTATCTAATGCGGGATCAGATATTGTTCGTAGTCTCTCTTGAATCGTTTCTTGGGTGAGTTTAGGCATCATGATCTATTGGAATAATTTTAAGGATTAATATGACCCATTTTAATTTTTTTCGTTTTAATATAATAGGCATTATGTTCTGTTGATTGAATCCAATGCGGTATTTGCTTGGTCACAACAATGCCAGATTGTTCTAAGCTCTTTATTTTTTCAGGATTATTGGTCATAATTTGTATGTTATTAACACCCAAAGCAAGCAATATCTTTGCTGCAATATCATACGTACGTTCATCAATATTAAATCCTAACATCACATTAGCATCTGCTGTATCTTTGCCTTGATCTTGCAAAGAATAAGCACGGATTTTATTACCCAAGCCAATACCACGACCTTCTTGGCGCAAATAAACCAAGACACCTGATCCATGGTCAGCAATTTGCTGCAACGCATGATCAAATTGTGGGAGACAATCACAGCGCAGGGATCCAAAGACCTCTCCAGTCAAACATTCAGAATGAACTCGAACTAATGTAGGTTCTTGGGCATAATCACCCAAACAAAGTGCCACATGTTCTTCGTTGTCAAATCGAAAAACAATGCAGCGAAATTTTCCATGCACTGTAGGCAAGAAACATTCAGCATATCGTGTATCATCTGACATCATTTGCTATCGTCATTGTTAACACACCATTGAAACAAACAATAGATCTTTGAGTCGTTAAGAGAGGACATGTTAATACAATTCATTATGGCATGGACAGAGAGGTTTCAATCATTTTAAGTCAGCCTAAAATCAAATAACATGACATCGAAAAAATCAGAATTATCACAGAGATTGATACAACACTACTCTGTCATGACAATGATAACATTGGTGAATGTGCACAGATCTATCTTTCCTTGGTTTCCTTGAATGTGTTCAAGATAAGAACGGTACTCTTTAATTTAAGTTTTTACGATTTTGTTGATATAAGCACGTTGTCTATGTTTATGAAACATCTATGGAGTTTTCTTTATCCGTATCGAACACAAACATATTTAGGCATTGGTGCGATATTCGTTACTAATCTCTTTGCTGTGACAATTCCATGGCTATTGGGTTTGAGCATTGAGATCCTTGAAACAGATCATCAAACAGTCCTCATACTGGTTTTGATTATGATCTTATTGGCTATCTTACAAGCATTTTTTCGGATCAAATCTCGCACATTAATTTTTCTGACGGCACGAAACGCAGAACATAATTTGAGAATTAAATTGTTCGAACATTTGATGCTCCAATCACCGTCATATTATCGCAAACACATGACTGGAGATATGCTCTCTCGGATGACAAATGACATTCAAACTGTACGTCTGATTTTAGGATTTGGATTTCTCACTGTAGTTAATGCATTCTTTGTTTTTATCTTGTCACTCATCTTAATGATCAGTATTGATCTCTATCTAACCATTCTTGCATTATTACCATTTCCATTTTTTATCATCATAATCAATAAAATATTTGCATCGCGCATCTTCAATAAAAGCCGCGAATTGCAACACTATTTAGGAAAAACATCAGCACAGATCCATGAAGATTTATTGGGCATTAACACCATAAAACTTTATGCGTTGGAATCGAATAAAATCGACACAATCACAACGATGTCTGAAACACTGTTGAAGAAAAACATCGCCTTGATGATTATCCGAAGTCAAATGGTGCCAATCGTGGGATCCATTGCTGCTATTAGTACTGCATTGTTACTTTGGCAAGGTGGTATAGCCGTTATTGAAGAAGCCATCACCTTAGGTCAACTCATTCAATTAACACTCTATGTTGCACTTTTAGTATTTCCTTCTTTAGCAGTAGCGTTATCCATTACGCTATTTCATCGCAGCCTTTCTGCATGGAATAGGATTAATGCCTTGTTTACAGATATTCCCACCATTGTTCAAAATACAAAACACAATGAAAAAGAATACACATTTGGAGACATTGAGATTAAAAATCTAACGATAGCCATTGAAGAGCAAGAACTCATTCACAACATCTCATTGACTATTCCTGAAGGTTCATTCACTGCTATCGTAGGCAAAACAGGTTCCGGTAAAAGCCTTATTGCAGAATCAATCGCACGCTTACAAGAAGTTGATGCTAATACTATTTTTGTAGGTCAAAAAGACATCACCACATGGCCACTGAAAACATTGCGACAACATATTGGTTATGCCCCACAAGAAGCATGGCTTTTTTCATCCACGATTACACGCAATATCGAACAAGGAATCATTCACACAGGGAAACAAACCCCTGAAGAAACTGAACAACGCATCAAAAACGCAGCCAGTGTTGCAGGTCTTGATAGAGATTTACAAACATTTCCCAATGGACTTGATACGTTAGTAGGAGAACGTGGCATTACGCTATCTGGTGGACAAAAACAACGTGTTGCTCTTGCTCGTGCAATTGCATCAGATCCACATTTACTTATCTTAGATGATGCACTCTCTTCCATTGATGTCGATACAGAAAAAATCATCTTAGATAAACTACGTGACACCATGGAAGGGAGAACGGTGATTCTTATTTCTCACAGAATTCCTGCTATTGCTCATGCTGATCAAATTGTCGTTTTGGATAACGGTGAACTTGCCGAACTAGGAACGCATACAACATTGCTTCAAAAACAAGGTCTTTATCACGATCTATATCATTCTTCGATTGCCGAACAACGCAGAAAAAATCATCATGCCTGACGGTAAGCTTCGCGACATTTATATTCTCAAAAAATTGATACCTTTTGTGATACCACATCGCAAATTTATCTTTTTATCCATTCTATTGATTCCTTTGATGGTTGGTTTTGAATTGATTCAACCTTTGCTGATTAAAATCGCGATCGACAATTATATAGGACAAAAGAGCCTAGAAGGTCTCCATTGGATCGTCCTATTGTTTTTTGCAGCAATTATATTGCAGGCATTAATTGGTTTTTTTCAGATCTACACTGTTCAGATTTTTGGACAGTTAACGATTCGAGATATTCGAATCACATCATACAAACATATCCTGAAACAACGTCGTGCTTTCTTTGACAGAACATCGATTGGACAGCTCTTTACAAGAATAACCTCAGATGTAGATGCCATTAGTGAATTGTTTTCTACCGATGTTGTTAGGATTTTATCAGATGCATTTAAATTAATCGGAATCATCATCATTTTATTTTATTTCAACGCAAAAATGGCATTAATGATTTTGATTATTACGCCTTTACTGATCTTTATTGTTGAAAAAACACGACGCTCTATGCGACGGTCTTATCGTAGAATACAAGCAGCATTATCTCGTGTAAATACATATGCATCTGAACATATTGATGGAATCAAAGTTGTTCAAATGCTCACACGAACACAAGAAACCTGTGACAATTTCACTTTTCTCAGCAACAAATTCAAAAAAGCGAACTACAATGCCATTCGAAGTGATGTTACTCTTTATGCCATTATAGAAGCGATTAGTGTCATCACCGTCGCTATCATCGTATGGCAAAGTGAACAATCCATGGGAGATTCAGTAATAACGATTGGATTAGTCGTTGCATTTATTGAATATACAAACAAGTTTTTCATTCCTGTTCGGAATCTTTCTCATCAATATACAATTATGCAAGCTGCGCTCACAGCCATAGAACGTGTTGTTGCGTTACTCAGCAAACATGAAGAAGATGCCCCAATTACACATACATCAAAAAAACCTCACACTCAGGCATACATTGAATTTCAAAATATCTCGTTTGCTTATGACAACAAAAATTTCATATTGAATGACATTTCATTTTCTGTTGCTCAAGGCGAAACAATTGCTATTTTAGGTGCAACGGGTTGTGGAAAATCGACAATGATTAAATTGTTAGCAAGGCTCTATGAACCTCAACAAGGATCAATTTTTATTAATCAAACACCATTGGTTTCCATGCCATCTAATGAAGTTAGACAATATGTCACTATTGTTCCTCAAGATACGTTTTTATTTCGAGGAACATTGCGAGAAAACATTCGATTTGAAGATGAAACTATCAGTGATGAACAGATTCATTCTGTTTTGAACTATATTGGAGCAGATTTATTCAAAACAAATCGATCGTTAGATACCGCTGTGAATGAACATGGAAATAATTTCTCACTAGGAGAAAAACAATTGATTTCATTTGCACGCGCGTTAATTCGAAATCCTCAAACGCTCATTTTAGATGAAGCAACGGCTTCTGTTGATCCAGATACAGAAAAAACCATTGAACAAAGTCTTCGCAAAATGATCAAAGGCAAAACGAATATTATTATTGCACATCGTCTCTCAACCATAAAACGAGCGAGTCGTATTCTAGTGATTGATCAAGGACAAATTAAAGAAGAAGGAACACATGATGAATTGTTGGCTAAACAGGCTCTTTATGCCAGTTTAGTGACCAATACGTTACGTTAATTACCTAATTCAACGCCCAATGTCCGTGCGATACGAACCATTGCTCCTTCTGAAACGAATATTATTATTGCACATCGCCTCTCAACCATAAAACGAGCGAGTCGTATTCTAGTGATTGGTCAAGGACAAATTA
>JABAAV010000095.1 GCA_014238595.1 Myxococcales bacterium
AATGTTTGTCTGTGGTAGTTCTTTCGATGTGGTTCAAAGAAATACACTTGGTATAGCCACTGTGTTACCATCTACGTTGATAATGAATGGAATATCGTTTGTGTTTCCAGATGGCCAAACCAACACATTATTGCTTGCGAAAGTTATCAGTCATGAGTTGGGGCATAATCTCACCCTTGATGATCTCTACGATTGTAAAGCAATCATGGGGTATGCGTTTCCTGATGAAGACACGGGTCAATTTTGCGGTGATCTAGCATTTCATGATGAAGCGATTGAGTGTGGCATTAAGGAACCACGCATATGCCACACTGGATCAGAAACACAAAACTCTTACAAAATTATTGATAATATTTTTAACGAAAACCAAGATGCGTCTATCCAATTAGTGATACCGCAAACCAACACACAAATTGTTCGGGGTACAAAATTGCAAATAGGTACGCGTATTGATTTTGAAGTCAATGATCCCAATGGCATCATTGCTCTCAATGTTCGCATCGATGATCAAAACATCTATGATAAAAACTTCGAAAGCCACGCATCATTGACACCCAAAACACATCGATTAAGAATTCCACCAACGATATCACTCGGTTACAATATATTATCTGTATCGGTTACCGATGCATTAGGCAATGAGACCAATCAATACATACGCGTTACTGTTTTAAGTGCACCACCAGAATCCAGACCTCCACCACAGATAACTGTTTTATCACCAACACTCAATGAAGTTGTTTCCAATAGATTTGAAGTTAATGTCGCTGTAGCAGTGCCTGATGAGATTAATTCCATTTATTTCAATTTCGAGGGGAAATCTGTAGCTACCCTCTTCGAATCACCTGGCATCACATCTAAAATTTACAGTTTTTGGGTACCGAACACAGAATTGCCTGCGACAAACTCGCCTGTAGAAAAATCATTTCTGATCACCGTAGTCGATCGATTTGGTCAAATCACTTATAAAACTGGCCATGTTCATGTGAGAAAAGTTCCATCCCCCACAATATCATTTTCAGACCTTAAACACGGTGATATCGTCCATCCTTATCAACCTGTAAACTTTGGCGCACGCTCAAGAAATGCTGATGGACTGCAAAGCATTTCGCTCTATATCAACTATAAGCAAATAGCCCACTATGATTTTGATACGACAATAGATCCAGTCATTTTTATGATCCCATCACTTGATACAGAAGGTTCAATTGACATCGAACTTCGTGCACGTGCTATCAATGGTGCTGTTGCTTCAGAAACAGTCACAGCAAAATATGTTCAACAAAAACCACGTCTAGCCTTACCTGATCGCACAGTCCCAAGGATCTCCGTCATGTACCCACAATCCAACAGCCGTGTAGAATCAGGATTTACGATTGAAGCGGACATTGTTGATCCAGACGGTGTAACCTCTGTACGATTCTTCATTGACAATGCACAGGTCAAATTCTTCTCTGATGGATCACCCTATCGATTTACGACACCTATTGATTTACCCCAAGGTAAACATCGTATTGACATCATTGCTACCGATTCGGTTGGAGTTACCAGTGTTGAATCACGCATTGTGTATCTTGGCATCGATCCACCCCAATCACAGGATGATTCCAATGATGTCAGCAGTTCTAACGATGACTTGCGTCGTTTAGGTGACATTTGTACAACAGGTGCTCAATGTGCATCACAACAATGCACTCAGGATACTAATCTTTGCACTCAATCCTGCACAACCACGGCAACATGTCCATTACGATTTGTTTGTACAGAATCTTCAGAAGGCACTGTATGTCTTCCTGAAGATCACGTCCAAACAACCGCCTCAAGCTGCTCAACATCGAATTCACAGAATCTCATCTACATAAGCATTGTCTTGCTTGGTTTACTTATTTTACGTCGTCGTCAGATGATTGTGTCGTAAATTCATTATTTATCTTTGTCAGTTATATTTGTCTAAGCAATAAATTTACTGTGTCTTTGAGACTGTTTAACGATGGGTTTTGACTACATAAACCATTTAATTTTGCGGCCTCATATGAAGCAATAATAGCTTGCTCGGAGCCTAAACTCGTTAACAATTGATTCCAAATATCAGGATAACGTCTAAGATAATATTTTTGATGGTAAGCCTCGGCTTCGTGAAATTTTGTGGCTGGCAAAATTTCTGTCATAATTGTTTCACCCAATAATTGTTCTTTATTCTTTTTTGACCGCATTGCCATATCATGTTGCAACGGGTTATGGGCAAAAATGAGTGAAGCGTATTGTCGTTGATGTATTTTATGTGTAGGCCAATGCGAATCCCAAAACAATGACAATAATGCATCATAAGAAATCCTCTGTGAATCAAACGTGATTTCTATGCTTTCTGTGTGATCACCAATGCATTCATAGGTGGGATTGATTTGAGTTCCACCTGCATAACCAACTCTTGTAGACAATACTCCCTCTTGAAACCCAAACTGGGCATCACATCCCCAAAATCAGCCCAATGCAAATGTGGCAAGAGCTTTAGATTCTCGCGTTGTCATAGTCTTATTTATATCTCATTAATCCTCTAATTTGACCAATCTTTTTTCAATGTACCATGCTGTCAACTATTGATCGATTCATAATAATGATCACTGTTTGATATCACAGCATTACAAAAGATGATTTTTATTGAAATTTGGATTATTCTATCGTTAATGAAAATGCAACGATTCAATATTATTTGTGGATTATTGGTAATTACGATGCTCTTCATTGAATGCTCAATCAATGAACCTTTCAGTAATGAGCCACAAGATATGTTTCCTTGTCCTATTGAAGGAGAACCATCACTTGAAATTGGTATCCCTGATCCCATCACATTTATCGATTTTCAACAATTGCCTTCTGATGGTACAGGCACCATTCCTTTATCCAGTACAGGACAATCTTTTTTAGCTATTCAACTTGCCATGCGTGCGCATAATATTGGAGATTCTGGTTATATCGACATGGTCGTTGCCTTCAGAGATAGCGATAATACACTCAAAGAAACACGTAACGATGTCACCATTCAAGAACGATTTTTTTGCAGAAACGACAATGCCAGATACATTGTCCCTATTGTCGTAAGTTCATTGCCATTGGGTGATGCCTCTGTTATTGACAATCAACTGGTTTCTGTACATACACGTATAGAAGATACTGAAGGTCGTGAAGCCTCTGCTCAGATCGATGGTCGACTAAAATGGTATTAAATGAAAGATAATATATTGAACATCATAATAAACAAATTGTTACCTACCACTTTGTTGTGTATTGTTATCAGTTGTAACAGCAATGACTGTGGTGGCAAGGATGAGGTCACACCAAAAGTAGCACGACAAACATGCGAAAGCAGTCAATGTCACGGTGTTGCAGGCTCTCCAAATGGCATTGAAGAAGCTCATAAACCTGTATCATTGCTCTGTACAGATTGTCATGGTGGTGATGGTACGGCTACCGAACAATATTTGGCACATGTGGCTCCTGCACCAGAATGGGTAGAAGCAAGAGTTCAGGGCTATTTAAAAAATCTGCCTGTTAATGACTTAGATCGTGTTGATTCAGCGTATCTTCGTTTTATTAATCCGGGCGACTACCGTGTGGCACAACAATCCTGTGGCTCTGCTTCACAGCAAAGCAACGGCAGTGGTTGCCATGAAGATCTGATTTACAATGCTGTCCGATCAAACATGGCAACATTCGTAGGCCATTTCAATATTCCACGATTTCAAAATGGAATGCAAGAACGTGATGCAATTTTTGGCAGTGTCTCTTTGGACGATCCTAAAAAACCATCACAACAACCTCAAGGCACTATTCCATCGTTACAGCAAGCACAGGTTCCACCACATGATGCCCCCAAAGATAGCTTAGACACTGTTATCGATCATTATTTGATCAAAAACTGCACACATTGTCATCAATGGAATTTTGGACGCAATAACACAAGAGGTAATTATCGTTCTAGTGGATGTACGTCATGTCATATGGTGTACAATACTGATGGTGTTACTGAATCAAATGATGCGACCATTCCCAAAAACGTTCCACCACATCCTGTAAAACATGTTTTAGAAACCGCATTACCCGTAGAACAATGTGAACGTTGCCATTTCCAAGGGGCACGAATTGGACTTCTCTATCAAGGCATTGTTGAAGCAGGTTTTGAAAGCCAAGATACTGTTACAAATATTGAAATCATTGATAAAGTCTTGCATGGACATTCAGGTGGCTATTACGCCAACGTATCGGGTGATCCTCGTTATCCTGCCGATGTTCATTATGATCGTGGT
Source organism: Myxococcales bacterium (assembly GCA_014238595.1). GTDB lineage: Bacteria > Myxococcota_A > Polyangia > Haliangiales > J016 > JABAAV01. The sequence continues at coordinate 4,305 of JABAAV010000095.1, forward strand.
TTAACCTGTGTTGATTGTCATATTGGACAAGATGTTCATGGTAATGGCCGTATCTTCTCAACATCAAAATATCAAACAGCTATTCGATGTGAAAATTGTCACGGTACTGTTGATTCTATAATCCAAGAAGGTATAGCAATGGCACCCACCACCCCTGACGGATCGCCAGATGAAACATGTCAACCCGATGCAAATCCTCAAAACAGTGATTATTTTCTAACCTGTTCCGGTGATCCAATCAAACGTATGGTTCGAACAGAATCTGGAAATATCATATTAAATCTTGCCAGCGGTCAAGGACAACGTCCGGTCACACAGATCAAACGAAGTTTAGAAACACGCCCTTCTCCGCTGTTGGTTGAAGCTATGGGACGAAACGCCGAAGGCAAATCACACACAGATATTGTTGAATGCAATACATGTCACACAGCATACAGACAATACTGTTTCGGATGTCATGTGGAAATAGATTTTGGTTCCGAAAA
>JABAAV010000096.1 GCA_014238595.1 Myxococcales bacterium
GCAATGGGGTGTGTATCGTCATGCCCCTGATCCATTTTACCGCAAACCCATTGATGCAGTGTTATCAACGGGCGTTCGATCGTTGGATGCCTTTACAACATTGGGCAAAGGACAACGTGTGGGTTTGTTTGCAGGATCAGGTGTTGGTAAATCAACCTTGCTTGGACAAATCGCACAAGGCACACAAGCTGATGTTAATGTGATTTGTTTGGTGGGTGAACGTGGTCGTGAGATGCGCGACTTTATTGATAACAATTTGGGTGCCGATGGGTTGAAACGTTCGGTTGTTGTTTGTGCCACGAGTGATGCACCAAGTTTAGTGCGGTTGCGATCGGTCTATGTGGCGACAGCGATTGCCGAATGGTTTCGTGACCAGCAAAAAGCCGATGTCTTATTGATGGTCGATTCATTAACGCGTGTGGCACGGGCTCAACGTGAAGTGGGACTTGCTACGGGCGAGTTGCCTACAAGTCGTGGTTATCCTCCCAGTGTGTGGGCCATTCTTCCACAATTGGTTGAGCGTGCTGGACAAGGTGAATCGCGCGATGGTGCCGTAGCAGGATCAATAACGGGATTGTATACAGTGTTGGTTGCGGGCAATGATATGGATGAGCCTGTTGCTGATGAGGTCCGTGGCATTGTCGATGGTCATATTGTCTTGAAGCGTGAACTCGGTATGCGTGGTCGTTGGCCTGCGATTGATGTCGTCTCAAGTGTGTCACGGTTAATGTCAACCATTGCCTCAACCCAACACCAACATCAGGCGCAAGCATTGCGTGAGTTAATGGCCTACTATGAAGAGCATCGTGATTTTATTACGTTAGGTGCTTATCAAAAAGGCAATGATTCTAAATTAGACAATGCAATAGAGTGTATGGATGTTATCGAACGATTTTTAAATCAACCTTGTCAAGAGCATACTTCGTTTGACGCTATGGTCGACCTATTGATGACGTTAACGCATGGCAATGTTGAGACAGAGTCATTGACCAATATTAGATAGTTGTCTCTGGACATAAAAAAAGGCAGCGCGGGATGCGCTGCCTTTTAATAGGGTTTGAAATGTTTTCTGCTGTATTAACTAGTTACTTTCTAAATTTCCAAGGTAAGCGTCCCCAGGATATTCGAAGATACTGCCGGTAATAAAGTCAACGGCAAAACCGAGCATGTATGGAGGAAGGAACAAATTCAACCATGTCCATCCATTGATTTCTCTGTCAATATAGACTTTTTTTGTTTTGAAGCCTTTTTTCTCTATGATGACAAGATTAGTTTCTTCTTTTGAAGAGAATCGTACTTCCACGGGCATGGTACCACCTTGGCCGCGTGGCAAGGTAACCGTAGCACCTTCCATAGATTTGCCACCACTGAGATATGTGGTCTTATTACTTCCTCCTATGGTACCCCAACAACCAAGCATCGTTGTTGAAAAAACAACTGCCATACACATCAATGTTATTTTTCGAATCATATTATATCCAATCATTTGTGGTGCAAGCACCTGTTTAAAAGTCAGTAACCCGCGTTGTTTAATATGACACTGTCATTTACGCAAGACATCGCACTGGAAAAAAAGAATGAAACACGCTGTTATCGCCAACAGGATTTTTGCCGTCAACAGGATTTTTTCTGTAATATCAATAGATTATGATACCTCAACAATCAAGAATCGATGTTGAACGAACAACGGCTACACACAGCAACGTTGTTTTTTGAATCATGATTATATCCAATCATTTGTGGTGCAAGCATTTGTTGAGATCTGTAACGTGCACTGCTTGATAGGAGGTTATAGTTTAGTGAGATACCTCACTGACAACAAAGAATGCAGTATTTTACCGTCGACAGAAATATTATCTTATAACATCAACAGGTTTGTGTGCGGCATGAACCACCTCTGGCTGATTAGAGGGTGGAATATCAGAGGGTGGAATATCAGAGGGTGGAATATCAGAGGGTGGAATATCAGTATCTAAGGTGCGAATGATGACAATCATTTTAGGTAAATAAAACGCAATCAATCCCACAGCGATGACGGACATGAACAGGATAATTCCCAAATCTTCTTGCAAGATGTCATCAAACGAAGATTCAGGTTGTTCTGAATTATCTGCAAGAATCAATGGAATCATGGCGAACAGATTGTTGAACGTATGCACGATAATAGGGATGACGATGTTTTTTGTTTTGACAGCAAGGGTACACAACACGAGCCCAATTAAAAAAGTGCTGACGCAACTGGTAAAATGAAGACACCCAAACAACAATGACGAGAATAGTGCACCTTTGACCGCACCCCATTTATGCGCCCATCGTCGAAAAATAATCCCTCGAAAAATAATCTCTTCGGTTATGGGTGCAACAACAACAGCCAGTACAAACAAGGTACCCAATCCCATCCCATGCGGTTTCGATGACTGTGCTGTCCACAATGCATCGGTGGCATCGGAAAATAGATAATCGATAAGAACAAAGGTCCAATACACAGCGGTTGATGCAACAAAGATCATGGTGACGGTAATGACTAATAACTTAAGCCATGGGATAGGGTGTGGCACTTCTCCCAAAAAACGCTGCCATGATTGATTCGTTTTTTTTAATTTGCGATGCAGCATCCAAATGGGAACGACATACCCCGAGGTGGACAGAGCAAATAAAGACAACGATGTTACTAAGTCTGGATCGATCAACTTTGGAACAATGCCCACATAGGGATCAGGAAGAGCTCCAATATAAATCAAAACATATAATGCAAAGAACAACAGACAAAAACCAATATTGATTAGTATTGTCCATAAGACCAACGACCGTACGCCTAATGTTGTGATCCCCCACATCAATTCATTGTACTATAAAAAGAAACGCTTAGTGCGACTCCAAAACATCTTATTTAAAACTACGATTCATTGCTGTGTTGGGTAACCTGCGTAGATTTTACAATATCCAATGCGTCTAATTTGCATAGGGATGTGTTGACTGTGGCTGATGTTAGCTTTGTTTTGTCAACGAACAAACGCGATGTTGTGATTGGGTGTTTCAGCAAAACATCATAGAGCCATCATAGAGACATCATAGATACGCGATAGACAGATCATGGATGTTACATCATGCAAATGACTTGACCGCTACATGCTACAACAGGCATCGTTTTTCACCATGACCTATGTCATGTGACGTTTGAATTGAGAATGAAATTCTTAATGGCCTCTGACTCATGGGTAAAGGTATCATTGGCTTTTGAGATGAGGTCTTCCATGCTGGATCGATCATCGAGTGGCAAAGGCTGATCAGATTTAAAATCAAGCCGTTTGATTTGTTCGGGACGGAGCATAAGGTTGAGGTAGTTTTCTACGCTTTGGCTTTGTAAAGACAGCATAGCATTGACGAGTTCTTTTTGTTTCCATCCCGTGATGAATCCCCATTTACGTGGTGTCTTTGTTCCATAGATGGTTTTTGATTGACCTGTACCGATCGACAGAATTTGAATATCATCTTGATTAATATTGAGGTGTGCCTTTGCATCGATCACCGCTGTGAGTGCGGGGTTGTTTGCCCAAAGTCCACCATCAGCAAGGAGATGATTGTCCACCTTGTGCGGATCAAAATAGGTTGGTGCAGAACATGATGCCAATATTGCATCTTTGATCAAAACATCTTTATCTCGAGTTATTTTGTCGGAGTAGACAGATTTTAAAACATGAACACAACCATTACCGATATCGGTGGAAGGAATGAGAAGAGGTTTTTTGATGTCACCTAGTCGCTTATTTTTAAAGATACCATCAAGCACACTGTGCAGATGTTGTGGATCATAAATACTACTCAGTACAGGATGCGCGACATTGGATAATGTTTTCCCAAGTAAGAAACATTGGCTTTCTCGGAAAATCCCTGCATCCGGATCTTGGTACATTGTTACGATGTCAGCAGCAGGCACATGGCTTGCCACGCCTGCAGCAACAATAGAGCCAGTACTTGTTCCAGCAATCATGTCGAAGTTTTCGTTTAGATTGATCTGAAGTTTTTCTTCGATACATTGAAGAATATGGGCGGGATATATACCCCGAATTCCACCACCATCAATGCTCAATATTTTAAAAGTCTTACCCATGTCCACTCCTTTGATTTTTCGGCATATTACATTGTTGTTTTGTGATTAACAATGAGAATCGAAAGGGTGACACAATGAGCATACAATCTCGATTGTTGTTGAAATGATTGAGAAACATTATCGAATTCAACGGGCAACATTGCTGTTTATCTCAAACACGTCACGGACATTCAACAGCAATGTTTTTCATCAAGCGTTGTTCGATTCATGATCAAGTGAATATTTGAAGCACGGCATATTATTAAATTCGCATTCAATCCCATACGCAAATGATAATGTTCCTTTTAGCTTGTCAGGTGATGTTGTCGTAAAGGTTACATCTACATATCTTTCATCTTTTGCATCACCAAAGTGTTTGATCTTGATTTTTTTGAATACTTCTACAGGAAGCATAACAATGGAGAAATCCATGGAGACATCCATTGCAACTGGAAATTTATAAACTTTAATTTCTTCTAAACGACAAATGAAATCATCATTGTTATCATCATTTTTGTGTGAGATATTAAAAGGCAGTGTCTTTTCTTTTTTTTCAG
>JABAAV010000097.1 GCA_014238595.1 Myxococcales bacterium
GTATGTGAACAAACATGTGCCAATGATCATGGCTGCACTGATGGGTTATCATCTGGGTGTGATTTAGATGCACAGCATATCTATTTGCTCAGGAATGGTGGAGAACTGTTAAAGTTTGATCCGAGAGAAGGTGTATCCAGTATTGCTTCGCTCGATTTAGATGTGGTGGGCTCCTGTTTTGGCATTCCGTTTTCAATGTCGGTCGATCGCACGGGACGTGCATGGATTCTTAGTTTTTTGAATGGTAATATATATTGGGTTGATTTAAAGACAGGTGAATGCACGGATTCCAATTATCAACTGTCAGGTCCGGTTAACGATCTGTTTGGAATGGGTTTTGCTTCTGATACCAATGATCCGATGCGTGAATCTTTATATGTCGCCAGTGCTGATTCTGGATTGATGAGGCCATCGTTGCGTGCGATCGATCCAGAAACGGGTCAGCTGCGTATGATTGGAGATATTGCTAAAGGAGGCTTTGAACTGACAGGAACCAGTGAAGGACGATTGTTTGCTTATTCTCCTGGAGCTGGTCTTGTTCTTGAACTCGATACAAATCAAGGTGAAGAATTACGACGTTGGGCAGTCCCTAGGGCATTTCCGGCAACGGCATGGGCTTTTGCGCATTGGGGCGGTCTATTATATATGTTTGTTACCGCTGTCGATAGCGGTAACAAAATTTTTCAATTAGATCCTGAGACTGGACAAACCGAAACGCTTGAAGAAAACGGCGACTATGAAATTGTTGGTGCGGGTGTCTCGACATGTGCACCTGTTGTGATCAATTAAATTGATCACTATTGTGAATGATGTTTAAAATAAAAATCGCTATTATTGTTGTGAGTGTTTGTGGCTGGTTCTCTATGGGCTGTACCGGATGTGCAGAACCTTCTGTGATGATTGATGATTCTTGCATCACGGAAGCAACACGCTGTGTTTCCAACACATACGAACGTTGTGACAATGAACAGTGGGTCGTTGAACAAGTATGTGAACAAACATGTGCCAATGATCATGGCTGCACTGATGGGTTATCATCTGAGTGTGATTTAGCTGCACAGCATATCTATTTGCTCAGCAATGGTGGAGATATCTTGCAGTTTGATCCGAGTGAAAGTGTATCCAGTATTGCTCCGCTCGATTTTAATTTGAATACTTGTTTTGGCGCTCCGTTTTCAATGTCAGTCGATCGCACGGGACATGCATGGATTCTTAATCATTCTGGTGGGATATCTTGGGTCGATTTAAAGACAGGTGAATGCACGGATTCCAATTATCAACAGTCAAATATATTTGGACTTTTGTTTGGAATGGGGTTTGCTTCCGATGCAAATGATCCGATGCGTGAATATTTGTATGTCGCCAGTGCTGCTGATTCGATCAGGGAATCGTTGGGTGCGATCGATCCAGAAACCGGTCAACTACGTGTGATTGGGGATATTATGCATACGGGTCTTGAACTGACAGGAACCAGTGAAGGACGATTGTTTGCTTATTCCCCTCAACAGGGTCTTGTCCTTGAACTCAATACCAATCAAGGTGAAGAATTACGACGTTGGTCAGTCCCTCAAACGTTTTTTCCAACGGCATGGGCTTTTGCGCATTGGGGTGGTTTCTTGTATATGTTTGTTACCGATGGGAGCAATAAAATTTTGCGATTAGATCCTGAGACTGGACAAACCGAAACGCTTCAAGAAAACGGCGATTATACGATTGTTGGTGCGGGCGTTTCGACATGTGCACCTGTTGTAATTAATTAACTTGATCAGAGACAGTCAATAACAACCTATGACTAAAAAACACTATTGTTTGATCGTTGTAATGACATTCAATCTTGCCTGTTCACCTTATCGCACGATCAACAATCCTATCCCTCCTTTAGATATCTCTGAGCATTTTTCATCAAAATCCGTTGGAGAGGCAGGGCAGTCACAAGAGAAACAATGGTGGATCACCTTTAATGATTCCGTATTAACACAATTTGTAACGACAGCATTGAGTAGTAATTTTAACATTCAAGCAGCATGGGCGCGGATACATCAAGCCAAAAGTCTTTTGGCGCAAGTGGGTGCAGCACGATGGCCTCAGATTTCTCTATCAGGACGCGGTGTTCACTCTCATCGTGCTTTTGAGCCAGAAACACAAGGCATCTCAAAAGAACAAGCAGACCTTTTTGGATTTGCTGACTCGATTACAACCAATACGTTCATGGGATCGATCGGTGTTCGCTATGAAGTGGATTTATGGAAGCGTGCTAGTTCACAAACCAAAGCAGCTATGCTCGATAAACAGGCATTACATGATGATCTGATGACGATGTCGATGAGTATTGCAGCGGAAGTATGTGAAGTTTGGTTTGATATTATTGGCCAACATGCGTTGATTCGTTTGTTAGAAAAACAAATTCAAACAGATCGTCATTTTGTTGATCTTATTAATATTCGTGTTCATCAAGGGTTGGTTGGTAGTTTGGATTTATATCAAGCAAAGCAACAATTAGTCGCCACTCAAGCTCAGTTGATCTTAGCACAAACCGCTGCACAGAATGCACGGCATCGATTGGCATTGGTTCTTGGTCAAATGAATACTGAAATTCCAATAACAGATGAAGATATGATACTTCCCACACTTCCTAAAAGACCTCTGGTCGGTGTGCCTGCAGATTTGTTATTAAATCGCCCTGATGTTCGTGCATCGCGTCGTCGTGCAGAAGCCGCAGATTATCGTGTGGCTGCTGCTGTTGCAGCGCGATTGCCTTCAATTTCATTAGAAGGGTCCATCGGGACACAATTGGCGTTTGCTGAAAATCTATTAATGACACCGTTTTGGAATATCGCATCTTCATTGCTCGCTCCTATTTTCCAAGGAGGTCGCCTTGCAGGTATTCAAGATCAACAAGAAGCGATTCATCAAGAACGAATGGCTGACTTTGGTAATACATTGTTAAGAGCGGTGGTAGAAGTTGAAATGGCACTCGTTGCTGAAAAACAAAACGGGCTTTATCTACAAGCGTTAACCCAACGATTGGATCTTGTACGACATAGTTTGCATGAAGCACGCACGCGATACAATCAAGGCCTTGGTGATTTTCTTGCTGTATTGACCTCGTTAAATACGTTACATAGCGTTGAGCAAAGTATAATCTCAGTCCAACGACAGATTTTGTCATCTCGGATACAATTACACCGTGCTCTTGGTGGAACGTTGAACGATGGGAAATCTCCTTCATGATTAAACAATTTTTTTACAAGCGAAAATCGATTTTGCTGCCATTGGGTGTGCTTATATTAGGGGGGTGTTTTGCTTTGATTCTTGTGAAAACAGGACCTGTTGTTGAACAAAGTAAACTTATTGGAAAATCACCATTGGTTCATGTGGTTTCTTTGGAAAAGAAACCACAACCTATTTCTATTGCAACGCATGGCAAAGTTATTCCTTCACGAAAAATAACATTGCAATCTGAATTATCAGGGAGAGTTGTATGGCAACATGATGCGCTGATTGCGGGCGGACGATTAAAACAGGGTGAGATCGCTGTGCGTATTGATGCTAGAGATTATGAATTGGCACTTAAACAACAGCAAGCCAATGTTTCTCGTGCTCAATTAGAATTGGATGTTGAAAAAGGACGAAGGAAAGTTGCAGAACAGGCATGGAAACTTCTTGAAGATAAAAAAAACATTGATCATAATGAGAGTCTTGTCCTTAGGGATCCACAACTACGAACAGCAGAAGTGACATTAGCTTCGATGCAAAGTAGTTTGCGTAAAGCAAAATTAAATATTAAAAAAACTGCTATTCGTGTTCCTTTCAATGCATTGGTGTTGAATGAATTTTCTGAAATGGGACAATGGGTGAGTCAACAAACGATGTTGGGAACTTTAGTGGGAACCGATTCTTATTGGATTCAAATTTCGATTCCTGTTGAGCACCTATCGTATTTGATGATTCCTCAAGTCAACACTAAAGAGAAACGAGGATCAAAGGTAACGATTGTACAGACCGCAGATACACAACATGTCACACGCACAGGTTATGTGTTTCAGTTGTTAGGTGATTTAGATCCTGTAGGAAGTATGGCACGGCTTCTTGTTACCGTGAATGATCCATTAGGTCTTCGTAACAAAGATGCTACAGGGTTGCCTCTATTTTTGGGAGCCTTTGTTGATGTCACACTAGATGGTGGGATGATCAATAACGTTGTGTCCATCCCCAGAACTGCCATTCAGACAGGCAATACCGTTTTGATCGTTGATGATCAATCGATTTTAAGAGCACAGAAATTTACCATTGTTTGGGATTATATTGATCATGTGTTGGCATATCTTGATGATATAACTTATCCGATTGTTGTTGGAAGCACATCAACATTGATTCCTGGAATGAAAGTAAGAATCTCTAATAACAATTCGATACCCTAAGCAGTTTTAGGTATGAGTGATATTCCAGTGCACGAACAAAATAAA
>JABAAV010000098.1 GCA_014238595.1 Myxococcales bacterium
ATCCTTCTGAGGCCACAGAAACGAGTTGCTTTGCTGATAAAGTTTCGTCATTCATTGTTTCTAAAACAGGCATTGCTTCTTGTTTCATGGCCATACCGACAGGGAACATAACTAAACATGTTAAAACGAGAGCCATTCCAGTAATCACCATAGTCGGAGGAATGTTAGGCACTCCAAGAGCATTACGTAATATTGATAAAACAACAGCAATCTTGGCAAAGCTTGTCATCATGACAAGGGCAAAAGGTAAGATTGATAATGCTGATAAAATGACGATCATACTGAGATTCTGATCCATCATTCATCTCCCTATTTCATCGCATCTTTGCGATACAAAAATTTCATAAATCGATTCATTGTTAAATTGCTGTTTTGATTCTCTGTGAGGATGTCATTAACAACACTCTCATCAAGCTCCGATAAACAATGTAAAGGATGTCCTCGTTTTGAAACGAGTAACAATGTTTTATTGGCTATTTTAACGATATAGAAAATTTCTCTGGTTTCAAACGGTATCCGTGCTAAAATTTGATAAGAACGTGGTGTTGATTGGATAAAAAATCTCTTGAACCAAAAGATAAACCCCAAACAAATACCGAGTGCTATTATAATTAGAACAATATTAAGCACAAACTCTACATTATTGTTCATGGTATCAAAAAACCAAAGAACAAAATGTTTTCATGCCTAAAACAGCAACCTAATTGGCACAATCGCCGCCATTATACTGGATATCGTCATTAGTGCGAGGATACAAACGACGCTCATTGCCGTACCACATCATAACACCACGAACAGAGGCAATACATGTTCCTGCAGGCATAAGAAAAGAATCAGTCGATTCTAAAATATAATCATACACATAAAGTGGAGCACTAGCATCTCCCACTGAGAATCGTTTAGCCGATGTTCGATCAAATTCTGTGACATCGATTTCTTCCGATTCAAGAACAAGAACATTGCTAAGCTCAACAAGCATTCCTTCATACGGTTCTGAAGTACCTGTGTTGCTTGGATCACTTAAATTTGTTGCAGTGACATCTGTAGCCACTTCTATTGTTCCACCTTGTCCTATCAAAGTGATTTCGGGAGAGAAAATTTCAGTATGGTCACGAAATTCATTGACCTCACCTACAACATCAATAATAGAGCCAACTGTGACACCTTCAGGCAATAATCCTCTATTGTAGCGAAAGAGATAAATGCCATTGTAAGCAGTGCTCATGCCAGCATCTTGAACCCATAAACTTTGTGTAGGAAATGCAGGAGGATTTTCATCATTGTTTGTAGGATCAACCAATGATGACGTAAAAACAGCAGTCACAACAACGTTTTTTAACATTGCAGTTTGCCCCGTTTCAAACGTTCCATTTTGAATATCAACCACTGTAGTTGTATCATCATTTCCTGAAGTTGGATTCACAGGGGTAGAAGGCATGTTGGGATTGGGTGATGAAGATTCATTGCCTGGATCAGACTCTTCTCCATTACCAGAAGTATCATTAGGATCAACAGGATCATTGCTCGCTGATAGATCGTCAACAATATCATCGAGATCATCTTCAATTGCATTTGTTCGAGTACAGGAAACGATCAAAAATAAACCAATAACAAATAATGAAGACCAATAAATATTTTTAAACATAAAACAACTCCTCTAACAATTAACTTGTTTTGATTTTGATTTAATCCGACATATCAACAAATTCGATCAATGCCATTGAGGCCGCATCACCACGACGAGGACCCTTTTTAATAATACGAGTGTATCCACCAGAACGATCCTGATATCGTGGTCCAATATCATTAAAAAGTTTTTGCAACATATCTGCATCTTTAACGATTCGTTTTGCCATACGAATCGCATGGACAATTTTTGCTTTTTCGTTATCGGTTTGTTTGTCTCTGCCTTTAGAAATCAAATCCGAAACAGAGCCAGCACGTGTCACAACTTTGTCAATGTAAGAGCGAAGTTCTTTGGCTTTCACATTAGTTGTTTCAATGCGTTCATGATCAATAAGCGATGTCACCATATTAGAAAACATTGCTTTGCGATGTGGTGAATTACGATTTAATTTCCGTCCAGATTTTCTGTGTCTCATAATCGCATTGATCCTTCCATTTGTTTAAGCGTCAATGACTACTCTGGATCACCTGATACATTATTGACAATAATGGGTGTTTCACTCGTCGTCGTTTCACTCGTTGCTGTTTCACTCGTTGCTGTTTCATTCGTCACTGTTTCATTCATCGCTGTTTCACTCGAAACTGTTTCACTCACAACTGTTTCATGCGTCGCTGTTTCAGGTATATGAGTTTCAGCAATGACCGGTGCTGGTACAGGTTCAACCATAGAGTTTCCGGACCATGAATCAATTTTCATGCCTAAATGCAGTTCCATTCCTTGAAGAATTTCTCTGATTTCTTTAAGAGATTTACGTCCAAAATTCTTGGTTCGAAGCATTTCTGATTCTGTTTTTTGCACCAACTGACCAATGTATTTGATATTGGCATTTTCTAAACAATTTGCAGATCGAACAGAAAGTTCCAATTCATCTACAGTTTTCCATAAATTCTCATCTTGTTTGGGTACACGTTCGCCCAACATAGAATTTGTTTCTTCATCAATTTCATCGAAATTAATAAAAATAGTTAACTGTTCTTTAAGAATTTTGGCTGCAAATGCAATGGCATCATCAGGTGTCACAGAACCATCTGTCCAAACTTCTAATGACAATTTATCATAATCAGTTTGTTGACCAACACGTGCGTGTGTCACATTGAAATTAACTTTTTTCACCGGAGAAAAAACTGAATCAATAGGAATCATATCCACGGACAAATCTTCAGAAGGTTCATGTGCATCCGAAGCAGTATAACCTCGCCCTGATGAAACCAACATTTCTATTTTTATTTCAGCATCACCCGATAAAGTGGCAATCGTGTGATTAGGATTGATCACAGTAACACCGGATTCAAATTCTATATCTGCTGCTGTAACAACACCAGGACCTTTTTTGTTAATTATTCCTGTATAAACTTTATGATCATCGACAGAGACTAAAGCACCTTTTAAATTTAAAATAATCTCTGTTACATCTTCAACGACACCGTGAATATGCGCAAATTCATGCAGCACACTATCAATCCGAACATGCGTGATGGCAGCGCCTTGCAGCGAAGACAAAAGCATTCGACGCAATGAATTGCCTAAAGTGACACCAAAACCTCGTTCTAATGGTTCACAGGTAAATTTCCCATACTCATCACTTCGCTGCTCAACCTTGAGCATTCGAGGTGAAATTAACTCCTGCCAATTTCTGGCCGAAAATATAGATTGTTCTTTACCCGTACTATCAAGTTCAACTGTTTCCATTGCAATATCTCCTTAGCGTTATCACAACCACTATTTTGAATAGAGTTCGATGACCAAATGTTCTCGAATCGATGCAGTCACATCTTCCCTCACTGGAAGTTGTTTAATCGTTCCTTGAAAATTTTCTTTGTTTAACGAAATCCAATCAGGAACACCACGTCGTTCGACAGCACCTAATGCTTCCTTAATTTTTTCCATCTGACGTGACGATTCCTTAACTTCAATAACGTCACCTTCTTTGACTAAATAGGATGGAATATCAACACGACGACCATTGATCGTGAAATGCCCATGACATAGAAGCTGTCTTGCTTCGGCATGATCACAAACAAAACCCATCCGATAGACAACATTGTCTAAACGTCGTTCCAAAAGTTGCATTAAATTATCTCCCGTAACCCCTTTCATACGGGATGCTTTTTTATAATAGCCCAAGAATTGACGTTCACCAATTAAATACATTCGCTTCATTTTTTGTTTCTCACGAAGCTGTTCTCCATAATCAGACTTTCGCCAACGACGGGATTGACCATGTTGTCCAGGAGGATAAGCACGACGTTCATAACTACATTTATCAGTGTAACATCGTTCACCCTTCAAAAAGAGTTTCATATCTTCTCGCCGACAAAGACGACATACTGGACCTATATAACGCGCCATATTTTCTCCTATTATCCTCGTCGTCTTTTCGGTGGTCTACAGCCATTATGTGGAACAGGTGTAACATCTCGAATAATCGTTATTTTAAGTCCCGATGATTGCAACGCACGAATCACTGATTCATGCCCAGAACCAGGACCATTAATTTGAACAGAGACAGCAGACATCCCATGTTCTTGTGCTTTTGTAGAAGCATCAGTCGCAGCAAGTTGTGCTGCAAAAGGTGTGGATTTTCGTGATCCTTTAAATCCTACACAGCCGGCTGAAGACCAAGACACCACATTCCCTGTAACATCAGTAATCGTCACCACTGTGTTGTTAAATGTAGACAACACATGTGCC
>JABAAV010000099.1:0-2564 GCA_014238595.1 Myxococcales bacterium
AATAGAAACTTAGCTCATTCAAATAAAAAGTTATGCAATTTCCAATATCGGTAATTACGCCGTTATGACGGCCATCTTGGGTTTTTAACCTAGCATTATATCTTTTGGGACATGATTATGGTTCGATTGCTTATTATGATAGAGCAGCGACAAAATTAGAATTATTTGCTGAAAAATATCCCTTAGATAAACGAACAGCAACGGCTCTCAATGATGCTGTATTTTATCGAAAAGGTTTAGGACAATATGACAAAGCTATTGAAGATACCAATGCCTTCATTGAACGAACTAAAGATCAGTCTGGTGGAATTCAGAAAGCAGCAGCAGCATTTTTTAGTTTGATTACAGTTTATGAACAAAGAAAAAATGACAATGATGTTATTCGTCATTTACGCGATTATTTAAAACGTTTTGGTAAATTCGGTGGCCTCGATCGTCGTATTATCGCACGATATAAGCTCGGTGAAATTTTATGGCGAAAATCATGTAAAATCAAGGGTGTTGATGGTGCATGTATCAAAGTTGTACGTTCTCGTGCGATTGCCAAGCGAAGCAAGAAGAAAAAAAGAAAGATACTTCCGCGGCAATGTGGTGCTGCATCGAAAAATAAACTCGAGATGGTTAATCGCGATGCGAGTATCGCCAAACAAGCCAGAAAAGAATTTCGTAAAGGGATTGCTTTGTGGAATAAAGGTAAAGCAGCTTCTAAAATTCCTGGTGCTAGTAAACAAGAAAAAGAACTTCGTAAAGCGGCGGCACAATACGCTGTTGCTGCTTCAGAATTTTATATCACTGAGAGTGAGTATGAAAAATTTCTTTCAATACCTTTCCCTGGAAAGCTCGATTTTAATCCGAGAAAACCCAAGAAAACGAAACGTTCTTTAAAACGATTTAAGACATGGAAAAAGAACAAAGATAAACAAGCAGGTAAAACACAGAAAATGTATGCATCATTGCGTAAATTTCAAGGTGGCGGTGAGCATTGGATTATTGCTGGTGCTGCACGATCAGGACAATTGTGGCAAAATTACGCTGATGTTTTGTTTACAGCAGAGATTCCTAAATTTCTTCGTAGAGGTCGTTTCGCACAAGATAAAATCGATGCGTATTGTGATAAAATGGTAGAAGTTGCTGAACCGTTAGAAAATCAATCAATCAATGCTTTTTCTTTTTGTCTCAATGAATCTACTAAACGCAAATGGTTCAATTCATGGTCTGTACTTTGTGAGAATGAATTGGGTCGTATTCGTCCACTGGATTATCCATCGACAGCCGAACTTCACGGTGAGCCTACATTGACAGGCATTGTTTTAGATAAACAATCGATATTATTTCCTTTTGATAAGAAAGAGAGACAATGAGCAAAAAAATTAATATATATTTGTTCTGCTTAATTGTTTGTTTCGGAATTTCTGGATGTGCTGGTGTGAGCCAAACATCAATTGATGAGCAAGATCGTGTTCGTATCAAAAACAATTTTAAACAGGCAATGAATGCCTATAAACAACAACACAAACTTGGATGGACTGTATCTGCGTGTGCAAAAATAGGTTCCATGTTTTCTAATCTAGGAAAACAAGGATTGTCTGATGGTTATTACAACGCAGGATTGGTATTTCATCAGTGTCACAACACTAAGCAAGCAGAACGAATGTTTCAAAAAGCACTCGATGAAGATTCTATGAATTTTCATGCAATGACGGCACTCGGTGAAATTGAATATAAGCAAGGTGAAATTGATTCTGCGTTATCACATTTCAATCAAGCGGTTAAAATTGGTAAAAAAGAATCAACAGCCGCACGCAACAACATTGCATGGCATTTGGTAATGCAAATGCGAAAAACAAAAAATACGGCACAAGCTAAGCAATATGAAAACGAAGCGAAAAAGAAACTGTCACGAGTGTTAGCGATCGACAGTAGCAATGTTAAAACTTATGTTATTTATGCACATCTTTTATTGACAGGAAGTGTAGGAAACAAAACACGCCTTGATTTTGCAAAATTACTGTTAGACAAAGGAGCAGAGCATAATGAGAAATATGCACCACTTTGGAATGCTCAAGGATTAATTTTATTGCGACGTAATAATGTGAGTCAATCATTAAAAATGTTTGAAAAAGCGATTGCACTTGATCCTGCATTTTGGGAAGCACGCATGAATGCAGGCAATATTGTGCTTGGTTTTCGGAAATATGATGATGCAAAAGAACAATTTTCTACGGTATTAGCCTATCGTCCCAAAAATTATGATGCATGGATTGGGTTAGGAATTGCTTATCGTGGATTGAAAAATTTTGCAGAAGCAGAGAAAGCTTACAATAAAGCCATTGCTCTTAGCACAACACGTCCAGAGGCCATATTCAATTTAGCGCTACTGTATAAAGATTTTTACGCCGCACAATCCGTTGATGAGAAACAGAGCTTAGAATATTACACACAAGCTCATGATTATTTGACCGCATTTACTAGTCGGAAAGGTATTGCCTCTGCAACGTTTAAAGAAGCAATAGGCCAGATGGAGGATTGCGATAAATATATTGTTCAACTTAAAGAAATTATTG
>JABAAV010000099.1:3082-3939 GCA_014238595.1 Myxococcales bacterium
TCTTAATATTTATTTATGTCTAATCAATCATTAATGCTCCGGGTCTTCAATCGGGGAGTCTCTGTAACGAATCAGAAAGTTACTGCTTCAACAATTCTTGTGGGCAGTGACAAGAGTGCTCATCTTCGTATTGAAAAAAACAATATTTCAGGCACACATTTTTCACTATCCTTTAATACTCAGAATCAAATCATTATGTCGGTGATGGAACAACAGGATGGAAAATCAAATACAACGTTGAATGATACCCTTGTCACAGGTGATGTTGTTGTTCAATCAGGAGATTCAATTTCAATAGAATCAATACGAATTGATGTCGAACTTTGTGCTGAAGAAATTTCTGATACAGCACATCAGAATGATGTGCCAAAGCAATCTTTTGGTAAGCTTGCTACTGTGTCTTTCGATAGTGATGATGGTCAGGGTGCACCTGCTATCGAGGTTGTTGCTACTTTAGGTCGGAGTACTACTTTTGTTAAACATGTTTTTAATCCTCAAGGTGGGCGAATTAAACCTATCACTTATGGATTGTTTGTTTTTGGAATAATCTTTTTTATTCTTTCAGGCATTGGATTTTTTCAAGGTGTTGAGAACGCTAGTTTTAACAAAGAAGCTCTTGATATTTGGATAGAAACCTCTAACAAACCCCTTTATGATTTTCGACCACGTCGAATCAATCTTGTTTTTGATTGGATGGCTTTTGGTGGGTTAGTAGCAAGTATTTTGTGTTTTGGTGCAGGTCTTGCTCGATTTCGTAATGAAAAAGAAACTCCCTATTTTCGTATTGGTCACTCGAAAGATGTTGATTTTCCGTTTGCAGGTATTCCTGAAGAATGTTTTGATCTTGTTGCCCCGAA
>JABAAV010000099.1:3949-4195 GCA_014238595.1 Myxococcales bacterium
TTAATCTTCCCAGTACGATGGAAGGATTTCTTACGATTGATGACCAAAAAACCTCTTTTGCAGAATTAAAAACACAAGGACTTGTAAAAAAAGTTAATGGTGCATTGCAATTGAAACTTGCTCGCCGTGCACAGATTCAAGCAAGTAAGGGTCTTGCTACATTTTGGATAACTTCCATTAATCGTCCAGAAAAGAAACCATTATCGCGTTTGTTTCGATACTCACCTGCTGCATTGTTATTCTTTT
>JABAAV010000009.1:0-23799 GCA_014238595.1 Myxococcales bacterium
ATGCAGCAGCTAATCTTTTGTGCTGTTGGACAATGCAGAAACTCATTGGGACCATGGGCATTGGAACCGGGTCCTAATACTCCAGTAACAACAAATTGAGCCTCTGGGAATTGATTGCCCAAAATGGACATGAACGGAATGCTTCCGCCTTCACCCGTATAGATTGCTTGATTTCCAAAGTAGTTGGATGATGCTTGTTGTAGAGAATCATCCAACCATGGCGCAACTGATGGAGCATTCCATCCTTGCATAGCTTCAATATTCGTCAATGATACATGAGCATTGTAAGGTTTATTTTCACAAAGCAATGTTTCTAATGCAGCAAGCGCTTGTTTGGATGGACAGGTTGGTGGAACACGAAGGCTCAATCGTACGGTGGTTTTGTGACGGGAGACATTGCCTGCATGTTCTAATGTTGGCAATCCTTCTGCACCTATTACTGAAAGCATAGGTTTCCATGTCCTATTGATGATTAATGTTTCTGGATCGTTGGATACCGGAGAGACATGATGATGTGTTGGAAAATGATCGTAAAAACTCAATCCCAATAGGGACGCAATTTTTTTGCATTGAGCAAGACGATCAGGTGGAATATCAACATGAAAAATACGTGGAATAATCTCACCGGTTTGTTCATCTTCTAGGCGACTTAACAGTTGACGAACGACACGAAAGCTGGAAGGAATGACTCCACTGGCATCACCAGAATGAACATCTTCAGCCAAAAGACTTACCGATAAATCTCCAAACAAACACCCACGCAATGATGTTGTGCACCACAATTGATTATAATTACCACACCATGAGTCTAAGCAAATTACCAAACTTGGTGTTCCCATACGAGCATTAAGATGCTCCATATAAACACTTAGATCAGGACTTCCACTTTCTTCACTGCATTCAATAATAATGACTGCACGATGATAGGGAATATTTTGTTGTGCCAAAATATGCAGTGCATTCATAGCACCAAATACGGCATATCCATCATCGGCACCTCCACGGCCATATAATTTATCATCCCGCAATACGGGATTCCATGGCCCTAAATCACTGGACCATCCTGTCATTTCAGGTTGTTTATCTAAATGACCATACAAAAGTAGCGTATCATCACCTTGAGCTGTTCCTTCTACTTCAATATAAAGCAGTGGTGTGTGACCTTTGCGTGTTAAAACATCCATGGTCATGTTAGGAAGCGCATGTGTTTGACACCAGTTTTTTACTAAATCCATGGCTTGATCCATGTATCCATGGGCTTCCCAGTCAGGATCAAATGCGGGTGATTTATTCGGAATACGAATATAATCAGTCAATGTGGGGATAATCGAATTGCACCACAGTTCACTTGTTAATAAAATAGCTTGTTTTTGATCAATAGGTTTGGTCATGAGGAACTATTTGTAGTTATCTTAGTATCAAAATAAATTGTTTGTTTCAAATTCTATGTCACAAGACCCTAAAATAGAAGAGTTTCAACAGGATTCATTAATAGATGAACGTGAAAAACCTGTACCACCTAAGCGTTATAATGTTGTTTTATATAATGATGACTATACAACGACTGAATTTGTTGTCATGGTTTTGGAAACAATATTTCGTCATTCAAACGAAGAGGCTATTCGCATTATGCTACAGATTCATCATCATGGTATGGGAATCGCAGGGTTATTTGCTAAAGAAATTGCAGAAACAAAAATGTTCGAAACAATACGTTTAGCACGTCAATTTGAATATCCTTTGCAATGTACAATTAAATTAGAAGAATAAGTTATGTTAACTAATGAATTACAAGCGACACTGCAACGTGCACTTGATGATAGTTTACAACGAAGACATGAATATGTTCAATTGGAACATGTCCTGTTGTCATTGCTCAAAGATGCAACAGCAGTTGATATTCTACAGCACTGTGGTGCAGATCTTGATTCTCTATGCGAAAAAATAGAGATTTATTTAAAAGAAGAAGTTGAATCTATTGAAGACAATATTGAATATGAACCAGAGAAAACATTAGCCTTTCAGCGAATGTTACAACGGGCTGTGACACATGTTCAAAGTGCTGGGAAAGATTCTCTTCATGCAGGGAATCTATTGGTTTCTCTATTGCGAGAAGAAGAATCTTACGCTGTTTATTTATTAGCAGAGCAGGGTATTACACGGTTTGATATTATTAATTATATTTCTCATGGCATTTCCAAAGAGTCTTTAGCGGATTTTGGAACAAATATTGATGATCATGATGATGGTTTTGTTCAAAAAGAATTTATTGAATACTCCTTTGAACAATTTACTTCTGATCTAATGTTGCAGGTTGAACAAGGATTGATTGATCCATTAATTGGTCGTCAGAAAGAATTAGATCAAATTTTTGAAGCTTTGATGCGCCGCAAAAAAAACAATCCATTATTACTTGGAGAGCCTGGTGTTGGAAAAACAGCATTGGCTCAAGGCATTGCATGGAAAGTCTATCATGGAGATGTGCCTAAGGCGCTTAATGATTTACGTATCTATTCTTTGAATTTAGGTTCTATTCTGGCTAATGCAAAATATCGAGGAGATTTTGAACGTTGTTTTAAGGGTGTTTTGGAGTTCATAGCACAAGATCCTCTGGCAGTATTATTTATAGATGAAATTCATACCATTATCGGCGCTGGATCAACACAAGGCAGTAGCTTCGATGCATCTGCTTTGATTAAGGCACCTTTAGCTTTGGGAACATTGCGTTGTATTGGTGCGACAACATATAAAGACTATAACAATGTTTTCATCAAAGACCGTGGATTAGCACGTCGATTTCAAACCATTAATGTTGAAGAGCCTACGGTTGAAGAAACAGAAAAAATTCTTCATGGTCTTAAAGCTAGTTATGAAAAACATCATCGAATTCAATTTACGAAGGCAGCAATATCTTCAGCAGTTCATTTATCCGCACGATATCTCAATGATACATTCTTACCTGATAAAGCCATTGATCTCTTAGATATAACTGGAGCGCAAGCGGCACTTAGTCCTACAAAGAAAAAATGGATCAAACCTAAAGATGTTGAACAGATTGTGGCACGTATGGCACGTATTCCAGCGCATAGTGTTTCTAAAAAAGATAAAGAACGTTTGGAAAACTTGACCAAAGATTTAACAAGCATCATCTTTGGTCAAGATGATGTAATTGCTAATGTTGTCGAAACTATTCGTTTATCACGTGCCGGATTAGGTCGAAAAAACCATCCGATTGGATGTTTTTTGTTAGCAGGACCTACCGGTGTTGGAAAAACAGAATTAGCGAAACAACTTGCTGTTGTGTTGAATTTGAATTTTGCTCGTTATGACATGAGTGAATATATGGAGAAACATTCCGTGTCACGTTTAATAGGATCTCCACCAGGCTATGTTGGATTTGATCAAGGCGGTTTGTTAACCAACGAAATCAGAAAAAATCCTCATACCATTTTGCTTCTTGATGAGATTGAAAAAGCACATCCTGATATTGCAAATATCTTACTCCAAATTATGGATGATGCATCATTGATGGATAACAATGGACAACGTGCTGATTTTGAACATGTTATTTTGATGATGACAACCAATGAAGGAAGTGTACAAGCAGCAACATCAACCATTGGTTTTTCAGAAAACGACCAAAGACGAGGAAAATCAAACAAAGCTATTGAAAACCGATTTAGTCCTGAATTGCGAAATCGTATGGATTCTATTTTACAATTCAATCCATTAGAAATGTCATCGATCAAAAAAGTCGCACGCAAATTTCTCGATGAATTAGAAGGACAACTTCAAGAAAAACATGTTGAATTAATCGTCTCAGATAAAGCGTATATATGGTTTGCAGAGCATGGCTATAATGCTTCATTTGGAGCACGTCCGATGATTCGTTTAATTCAGGAACAATTAAAAACACCGATATCCAATGAACTTTTGTTTGGCGCGATTCAAAAAGGTGGCAAGGTCAGGGTGAATGTTAAAAACAAAACATTAACGATCACTTATGAAGATCTAAAAGGTAATAAAATTCAATCTTATAAATCAAAATGATATGCTCTAATTGTCATAAAAATCCAATGACTTTTGTACAAGGTGCTGTAGCGTTACTCCGTCGCAAAAAAATATGTTGTAGGTTGTGCAAAACACAACTTAAAGTACCAAAATTAAATGCGACAACGTTATTGACTCTGATAATATTAGAATTAACTGTTCTGTTCACAACAACATATGTTGTTGGTATTTTTGCGTTGATATTGTCAATCGCATCAGGGTGGGGATTTGGTGCATGGGTTGTTTATCGATCACCGAAAATATTGACGCAATATCACAACAATAGTGATGATTGATTCAATGGAAGTATGTATCGATATTATCCACAAGGATGATGTGATCTCTTAAAAAGAATGGAATTGTTTTATGGTTGTTGTCACTGCATCAAAGAAAAAAGTTTATGCCGTATAAACTATCGCTTTATGGTGAAATATCATATTAGAATGCCTCAAAATGACTGCGATACATGATTCTATATTAGACGTGATTGGTAATACGCCTGTGGTTCAATTAAATAGAATCGGGCGTGATTATGCCTGTGACATTGTTGCTAAATGTGAATTTCTCAACCCAGGGGGAAGTGTCAAAGATCGCATTGGTGTGCGGATGTTACTTGAAGCTGAGAAAGCCGGACATATTAAACCTGGCGATACGATTATTGAGCCAACATCAGGCAATACAGGTATTGGGATTGCAATGACAGCAGCCGTTCGTGGTTATCGCGTGATTATTACAATGCCTGAAAAAATGAGTCGCGAAAAACAAGTTGTTTTGGAATCATTAGGTGCAGAAATTGTTCGAACACCTACCGAAGCTGCATGGGATTCTCCTGAAAGTCATATTAGTGTTGCACAACGGATGAAAGAATTGATTCCGAATGCTCACATTTTGGATCAATATGCCAATGCAAATAATCCACAAGCTCACAGTGAAGGTACTGGTGAGGAAATTGTAGCGCAATGTGATGGCAAACTTGATGCGATTGTCATGACAGCAGGAACTGGTGGCACAATAACAGGTGTCGCAAAAACGATTAGAGAAAAAATACCTCATTGTCGTGTCATTGGTGTTGATCCTGAAGGTTCTATTTTAGCAGGACCGGGTGAAATTTCTTCTTATAAAGTTGAAGGTATTGGTTATGACTTTTTTCCTGATGTATTAGACAATCAACTCATCGACGAATACATTAAAACTAATGATAAAGATTCTTTTTTAATGTCACGGCGATTAATTCGTGAAGAAGGATTACTTGTTGGCGGATCTTCGGGAGCTGCTACATGGGCAGCATTGAATGTTGCCAAAACAATGAAAGCTGGACAGCGTGTGTTGGTCATTCTTCCAGATTCAGTACGAAATTATATGACAGGGTTTGTTGATCGTTCATGGATGCTTGAGCATAGTTTTCTAAATGCAGATCAAAACATGGATACTGTCAAAACAATGTTAGCTGCATTGTCATCGCAAAAGATTATTTCAATTGATGTTCAAAGTACTGTTGAGAATGCCATTGAATTGTTTTCAGAACATGGGGTCTCTCAAATTCCTTGTGTGGACAAAGATAAACTTTCAGGAATGATTACAGAGCATGATATTTTAAAGATGCTTTTAGATAAGAGAATCACACTCAAAACATCTGTTGTCGAAGTGATGCAACGATCAGTGTCATCTGTGACTATGGATTGCACTATTGGAGCTCTTGTTACGTTTTTGTCACAAAACACGACAGCCATCGTTGTCGATGCATCGCAGAAGATTCTAGCTGTTGTAACTAAAACAGATTTAATTCATTATATTGCTCAACGTTCAACATCATCAAGATCATGATGAAACATGATTTCTGTGTGAGATTTGTTTCGAGATAATATTGAATTTAATACCGCACAATCGCCTACAATCACTGTTGAAAGACGACTTCGTGTTAATGCTGTATAAAGCCATTCTTTAGAAAAAATGGCTTTGTCTTCATCAGGAACAAAGACAGCCACAGTATCAAATTCAGAACCCTGACTTTTGTGAATTGTTAGAGCAAATGCAGTGTCAATATGGTTATCCAGTAAAGACAAGGGATAGAAAATAAGATCACTGTTATCTAGAAAAATGGCGTAAGGTTGTTTAGGCATCGTGTCTTTTTCAAGATAAACACAAATCCCTTGATCTCCATTAAACAGTCCTAAATGATAATCATTTTGATTGATCATAATAGGAATACCAATCGGTATTTTTTCTGATTCATCCATACAATATTGAGCTAAGGCAGCATTGATTTCATCTTTGCCGACAACGCCTTGGTTGTTAAAACACACAATTTGTGAGGAATTATAATGATTAAGAAGTGTCTTGAGATGATTTGAATCTTCTGCATTGAAGATATTGTTTTGAACACGATATGTTTTAGTGCGAAGCATGTCAAAATCAGGTAGTGAACTGATTTGTTTTTTCCACCATTGTTCAAGAAAGGTTGTTCTTGTTGCTGCAGTTGTTGCTTTTATATAATCGACACCAACAAAACTAGGGATGTCTGTTTTATGTTGTTCTATAAGAGAGAGCGTCTTTTCTTTATCTTGTAGAACAGCGGATATTAATTCATGCAACGATGTTGAATCTGTTTCTTTGTTGATGATACGAAAGTTTTTAGTTAATGTTGTCATATAATCGTTTAAGGGATTGTTTGATGAAGAACAATTCGTGATTGTTTGAAATATAGATCCACCATTAACAGGCATAAGTTGATTTGGATCACCAACAAGAATGAGATGAGCAGTATCGTTTAATTGAGTGAGAAGCGTATGGATTAACGATAGAGATATCATAGAGGCTTCATCGATAATGATCAGTTGATGATCGATAGGTTCTTTGTGATGTCGTGAATGAATCCCTAACAGACGATGTAATGTTTTGGGCGGTTCGAGTTGAGAATCTGTGGCCATGATTTGTTTTATACGCATAGCCGCTTTGGCTGTAGGTGCCGTTAATGCAATTTTACTAGGATGAATTCCTGCTTTTAAAAATGATGAAACAATGGCTTTGATAGTCAATGTTTTCCCTGTACCAGGTCCTCCTGTGATGATTGTAAAACGTGATTTCAAGGATTGTTTGACTGTTTGAATTTGTTCATCTGACAATTCAAAGGCAAGATCCTCTAACAGAAAATCAATAGTATCTTTTTTAATAATAGAACGGGCATCAAGAAGATGTGCAATAGAGGCTTCAACAGTTTTTTCTTCATGGAAACTTTTGTGTGTATAGAGATTGTTTTTATGGATAATGATTGGTGTGTCTTGCGATGTCCCAATCAATAATGGAAATAACAAAGGTAATTGATCAAGATCTTGTTGACGTAATGTGTTTACATCCATTGATGGCATGGTTGGACATATTTCTTCTGCAATACGTATAATATCTGTGCATTGATAAGGCAGATAAATATGTCCTTGATTTGTATGGATTAATAATATGGAAATAACAAAGGTAAGTTGATCAATATAATCACTTGTTTCATGTTCCGATTCATTCGGAATATTAACGAATTCTTTAGTCAAAGCGATTAAAGCTTGATCATAATTTTGAAGATGTTTAAAAAGTTGTTGAGTAAGCATAAAAATCACTGTCTGAGAAGATAAATTTCCTTGTTGAGAATATCCCAAGAAGGACGAAATAAGATAAAGCCATCGCCTTCTGTGGAATGCGCTTTTGTTCCTCGCACAAAAGCATAAAACATTCCACCACAAGATTCTTCGTATTCTTTTTCTGTAGAAACAGAGAGAAACTGTGTCATTGCCATCAAATATATAAACATCTGTGTGTGGTAATGCTGATTGACACATTGTTGCATTGTCGTTTGTTGATAATCATCAAGGACATCACTCTTCCAATCTAACAGATATGTTTTATTGTCTTGCTGAAAAACAAGATCGATATATCCTTTAATGTATTTTGATTGCTTTTCTTGTGATGATTTAGATAAAAATTCAATTTCACGATATTGTTTGGATTGAGTACACAGTGGTGAAAGATACGAGGATGCCACGGAACTATTTGATTTTTGTGTGATTGGTTTGTTGGGAAGATGAGACGTAATACTGTTATAAACAATGTGTTTTGATGCGATGAGATGTTTAGAGGCAATGCTGTGAATGATTGCAGAATGTTCAAACAAATCATTGATGTAAGGATGCGTATGCCATTGTTCAAAGGACTCTGGTTTGATTTGGTGGGGGATTTTTTCGAAGATATAATGCAAAAAATTCCCAGAGACCGCACCTCGTGGAGGGCTGAATGATGTTGTTGTGATTGTATCATCTGTTGGTTTAACAATAAGCGACGGTGGGACATCTGCTTTTTGTTCTGCTTTCATTTGACTGTATGAGGTCGTGTTTCGAGATTCTCTGTGTTGATGAACATACTGTTGCAGTGTTTCGTGTGACCAAGGATTGTTGACTACGGTTGGATTCCATTGCTCAAGGGGTAACTGCAGTGATGTTTTTTGAGATGGTGTTACAGATGAATTGGATGAATTAGAAAACAGCTTGATACGCTGATTAATCGCTTGATACCAAGATGACTTGTCTTCTTGAAAAGAAGGCAATACAAGTTGTTTTTTCGCACGTGTTAACGCGACATAAACGAGACGACGATCTTCTGCATCAATTTCCTGTTCATAGAGTTTGTGTTTCGTAGAACCAATGGTGTCAATAGATACAAAAGAGTGAAAATCATCATTGAGCGTTTCATGCCAAAGATAAGGTCCTTGATGGTTGTTTCTCGAAGTAGCCAACCCACCACAAAGATAAACAATGTCTGCTTCAAGACCTTTGCTTGCATGAATAGTCATGACCTGAACAGATGCATGGGTTGATTCGATTTTTAAAGCCAAAGAATTATTCATCGTATCTACAGAGTCGCGATTTCCAAAATCAATAACATGCTGTTCAATTAAACATCGTAGATGATCAATCAATGATTCAAATGGAAGAGATTGTTTTGAAATAATTTCAAAAAGCAAATCCATGCAATGAACATAATTTGTTTTTGAACGATGATTATTGGAAAAGAAAATCTCACGTTCTAACACACCACTTTCATAAAGAATTTGATGAAACAAAACAGGGTAGTTTTGCTCCTTGGCTAATAAATGCCAAGTCAGTAATGTCGCTTTTGTCTTGTGATCTGATGCATTGATGGGGATAGCAAAGAAAGGCCCTGATTGTGCTCTTTGAAACGCTGTTTTATTTGTGTGATATTGAATACCTATCAACAAATCTAAAACATCATTGGCTTCCGGTGTTTTGAAAATATTATTGTCAGATGATGAACTATGTACAACACAGCGAATGCTGTGTTCATTGAATACCTCTGCTATAGTTGCAACTTCTTTGTTTGTTTTGGCAAGAACAAAAATACTCTCAGATGTAATATTTACTTCATGGGATGAATGCTTGAGTCTTTCTTGGATATCTTGAGCAACAGCCATGATCGCTGATTTTTTATTGTCCAAAGAAAGCGTTCGAATGGGGGAACAAGTAGAGGTGTTATCTGAAGCAATGGCTGGGGCATAGGTGATTTTTTCACCAAATTCGAATGGTTTATCGTTGTCATTGTTGGGAGCAAAGAATTGATTCAAGGATTGAACAAGCAATGATGTTGCTCGATGATTTGTTTTCAATACACAATGTTGTGCTCCTTTCTTTTCTAACTCATGACATGCGTGCATATATGTATAAATATCAGCATTTCTAAATCGATAGATAGATTGTTTTGGATCTCCAACAATAGACAACACATGATTGTCATGACTATCAACAAAAAGTTGTTTAAAGATTGACCATTGAATTTGGTCGGTATCTTGAAATTCATCGACAAAAACAAAGCCATAGTTGTTTCGTATGCTTTCTTTAAAGGCTTCGTTTTCTCTGAGTGATTGCTCTGTGAGTGTTAATAGATCTTGATAATCAAAAAAACCTTGTTGTTGTTTTGTTTTTTCAAAAGCGTTTTTGAGAACGGGAAGAAACAATGTGATAATAAAACGATTTAAGGTGAGTTGAGTTAACAATTCAACCAATGTGTCTAACTGATGACAAATACCTTTTTTGGGTTTGAGATATTTAAGAGCATCTTTTGTTTGTTTTGTCTCTAGTTGATAAATAAACAAAGGAAGATCATTGGTTTTTTGAAAAGCTGACAAAGAACGTGACAAGGTATGACAATGTTTTGCAATAGTTTTGCATGTTACAGACTTTGTGCGAGTTTCTATGAGGTCTTTATAAAAGGTGGAATCAACAACAGATTGTTTGTCAATAGTTGTGAGACTGTCAAGATAGCGTATTTGATGTAATGTATCTTTAATCGCATTGATATCTAATGGATTGATGATGGTGTGTTCATCAACATTGAGATGTTTGAACAAAAGATCAAACATATTGTTTGTAGCAAAATGAGAAGAATTTTTTGATGGAAACAATGGCCGATTGCTTTTAAGCCATATGTCGAGCCAAGGATGTAACTCTGGATCAATGGTGATATGATGTTTGATACAATCTAAAAAAACACATTGTAAAAGAACATTGTTTGAACTGATTTGTTGATCAAACAAATACCCATTGTCAAACGCATGATTGGATAATATTCGTTGACAAAATCCATGAATGGTGTGAATCGCAGCATTGTCGAAATCTTCGAGTGCTTGTTGAAGACAACGCTGGATAGATGGAGTAATTGTCCAACATGAATCAGACGGTGTTTTTTCTGATTGTGTTAATATTTTTTCTATTAAATTACGGATTCTATGTTTGATTTCTGCGGCGGCTTTTTTTGTGAACGTGACAACCAAGATTTGATCAACACTGGTATTTTCATTAATCAAAAGATGGATAAAACGATGCTCTATCCAAAACGTTTTTCCAGTACCTGCTGAAGCCTCTACAATGACATGTGTATCGCATGGAATGGATAAAACATCAGAAGGCACAGAATAATATGTTGTATTCATGATGTTTTTGATTTGGGTATGTTTTTGAAAAAATGAGCAAATCGTGATTCAAAAATATCTTCAAGAGGATCCATGGCAACAATCTCATCTGAAACGAGATAAGTGCTCTTATGAGGAATGGGAAAATACTGTATTGTTTGAGCAGCAGATTTGTTTGTGAATTTTTTAATGGCATCATTAAAAGACACATTTAAATATGATGGTTGGATCAGATCAGAGAGTAGCTTGTTAAGAAAAAAATTGGCTTGTTGTTTTGAACGCGGATCAAAAAGCATTTTACTTGATTTACCGTCTTTCTTAAGAACAATAGAATCAAACGGTTTGTCTTCCGACAGATTATCTGATGCTACCAATATCGCTTGATACAGATAGCCAACCAGATGATCCTCCAACGATTCTTTTGATCGTTGTATCGGATGAATATAGCCATCCTTTTCATCAGAAGACACAATACCATGGATGGTACTTTCCTTGATGGTGATATCAATCTCTTGTTCTTTGTAATGCGGTTTAATTGTAAAGGTTAATGGATCCACTGTAATGGATTGCATTGTATAGTTGTTGTCAGTGATGTATTGATTCCATTGATCTAAACATTCAAGATGTTTATGTCTATCTGCTTCATAGAAAATGCCTATCGGTGCTTGATCGCGATGTTGTTTCAATGCCATGTGCTTCTCGTAAGACGATTCATCATAAGGTTGTGTATAAAAAATATCTCGAAGCATTGGTGATGAATCTTTGGGTTCAAGAGAAAATGATTCATGAAACAATGCCCATGAAGAATAAACTTCAGATTGAACGTTGAGGACACTTCTCATATAGCCTTCACTGGGGTTTTTAAGAAAAGCGATGAGCTGACTTAATGAAACTGATAATGTTTTGATGATGCTTTCATGCTCTGAAACAGGATAGAGATCTAAGATTGATTGTATTTGAGGTTGATTGCTAATGAGCTTTCGTATGTGTTCACGATTATCAAAAGAGATCGCTTGTTGTTTTTCAATATCTCGTTGAAGTATTGCCGCTTGTTGTTGTGTGGCTAAAAACGGAAGCAGAGATGTTGTTTCATCAGAAACCTTGTCTGGTGTTATGATTGATAACTTTGAATTATCCACAATCATATAATTAAGGTTGCTTATTAAACTGGAAGGGAGCAATGATTCTCCCGTCGTTTCATGAATGTTTTTATAAGAAATGAAAATATTATGTTTTGTTCCATATAATGCCGATAGAAAATGAACCGTTTTCATGACTCGATGATTGTTGTCGAATGATTCATTGGACAAATGAGACAAGTCTAATGAATGCGTTGAGGTAAGTTCTTGCAAAGCACCTTCATTGGTGCCCATGAGAAACAAATAATCAAAGGTGCGATGTTGTAGCTCGTCAATCGGTGCCACAGCAACACCAACAGTTGCTGATGAAATACTGTTTCCCCATGATTGTGGTAAAAATTGTTTAGCAATGACATAGGGCATCTCAATGTTATTGCCCCAGACATCAATTTTTTTAAAATCATAAATTTCATTCCGTATCTTTTGTAGAAGTGTTCTGTCTTCATCAGATGTTGGTCTGATATAAGTGTTATCAATTGTTTTTAGAAAGAAGTTTGTCCAGTGATTGAGTGATTGTTTTTTGTGTTGAACAGATAGAATATCATCAAGCAAAAATCGAACAATAGAAATGAAATATCCCATATTGATGACATTATCTTCATCCAATGAATGATATTGACCTTGTTTTGTCGTAACGCTGCCATGTTTTATAAACGCAGTGAGACTTAAACGCTTTAATGCACGTTCCCATGTGAAGTGACCTTCAGAATCATAAGAATTTTTTCGCCGGTCTTGGGTTTCATAAATTCCCAATAGATCAATCCATTGCCGCCATTGCATTGGATTTGCATGAAGGAGATGTTCTGTTAATGCAGGATGATTCAAGATAGGGATCACAGCATCTCGAGTCAAAGGCTGCAGAGGAAGTTCGAACAGTCGATTGATTAAATCAAGAATAATACTCGTTGATGACAACGATGTTTGTATGTGAGTTATTGGAATATTGCCTGCCCCAGAAAAACAAGAAGCAATGTGATTGCGATAGAGCGTTGTATCTTGACAGGGAAGTCCAATAGCGATGTTTGAAAAACTCAATGATGAATCGGTTTTCATTAGATCAATGATGGTCTGTGTGATGGTTTGAACTTCATGTCGAATATTTTTGTATGGTGTCACTGTGATGGATGCGGGTTGTTGTGATGAATGTTCATGATGATTGATGGGCAATTCAACAAGCGTTTGTTTAGAAGCGTTGAGAAGCGCGGTGTAGTTTTGTTTCAGGCATGTTTTCAATGAAATGAAATTGTTTTCAGGAAGGTGAAATAAAGGATAATAAATGTTCAAATCAAGAATCGTAAACAAATGATTAATGACGGATAATTCACCTTGTTGTACGTATGAAAAACCAAAAATATGAACACTAGGAATGGATGTCTGTTTTGATAATGCTTTGATGTGATCATGAAGCGGTTTTAACGACGATTTTGGTGATGTTGTCTCGTGAAACAAATGCTGCCATAGTTTTTGCTGCCATCGCTCATGTTTATTTGATGACAATAATTTATTGTGATTCCAATGATCAATAAGGACAGGATGAGTGACAGGGTATGTTTCAAATAATGTGGATAGTGTCGATGCAAGTTGGTAGCGATGCGTTAAGATGAGTGTCTCTGAGATGTCGTTTTTTTTTGTGCTTGAAAAATAATTGTTGATAGGCGCCATAATCGGATCATCTAGAAATGCTTTGTCCGAAAAAAGATCATAGAGTTTCAATGTAAGGCGTTGTTGATTTGAAATACGTGGACGATCGTTCCTGTTGGGAGGAATTAGGCTTAATAAAAACGTTCTCAATAATTTAAGAGAGACATTCATATAAATACCTTGGCTATCTGTTATTTTTTGTTTGATGTGATTGCCCAGTGTTAATGTGGGAGTGACAATTGTTATTGAGCGCCAGGGCTCTTTTTGACGTGCTGTTTGTATTTCAGCAATGAGTGCATTAATCAAATGATTGATATGATAAGAGCTATAAAAGGACATGTTGTGATTTGACCTCAGCCATCAACAAAGAGTAGGTTCGGCTGCAACGATGAAATACCATCTTATAGGCATTGGGGGAATAGGCGTATCTGGTTTGGCGGGTTTACTGAAAGCCAAAGGTCATGATGTGCGCGGTTCTGATGAACATCTATATCTTCCCATGAGTGAATATATCGCTCAATTAGAGATTCCCGTATTTGAAGGGTATTTAAAAGAAAATCTGGCTTGGAATCCAGATGTAATTGTGGTGGGCAATGTCTGTCGAGAAACTCACGAAGAAGTCGTTGAAGCAAAGCGTCTAGGATTGCCATTGGCTTCTTTTCCGGAAGTATTAAATGAGCAGTTTTTGACGGATAAGGAACCCATTGTTGTTTTGGGCACACATGGCAAAACGACCACGACCTCGTTAATTGCACATCTGTTGTCTGATGCGGGTCAAGATCCGAGTTTTCTCGTGGGTGGTATTCCTTCTAATTTTGGAAAAAATTGGCAACTGGGTCAAGGTAAATATTTTGTGGTTGAAGGTGACGAATACGACACAGCATTTTTTGATAAAAAATCGAAATTTCTTCATTATCCCCCTAAAATAGCCATATTAACTTCGGTGGAAATGGATCATGTTGATATTTTTGATGACATTGAACATGTTCGTGCTGCATTTACTGAATTTGTCGTTAATATGCCACCAGATGGTCTACTTTTAGTGGCTGCATCATCACCAGAAGCCTTGCTCATTAGTGAAAAGGCACCTTGTCCTGTTCAAATTTATTCTTGTTCTGAACATGACAACTCAATCGAGGTTGATTGGCAAGCACGTGCGTTAGATATTTTGCCAGTAGGACGTAGTTCATTTTCTTTAGCTCATCAAGGAAATAAAAAAGGGACTACAGAGCACTATGAAACTAAATTGCTTGGTCAACATAACGTTGAAAATATTGTAGCGGCTATTGCAGTAGGCTATGCATGTGGTCTTGAGCATGCGGTTATCCAAAATGCAGTTGCTAGTTTTTCAGGAATAGCACGTCGACAAGAAATCAAAGGATTGGCGCATGGCGTGCTTGTCATTGATGACTATGCTCATCATCCAACGGCTGTAGCCCAAACATTGCAAGCGATGCGTCAATGGCTTGGTGAACGTCGTTTGATTGTTTTATTTGAACCACGTTCAGCAACATCTCGACGAAATCTTTTTCAAAATGATTATGTTGATGCGCTTTCATTAGCGGATGTTGTATTTATTGCACCTGTTTTTCGTGGTGAAGAACTCGATGATCATGAGCGTTTGGATATTTTTGAACTTGCCCATGATTTACATACATTAGGTATTCAAACAGTACCTTATACTGATTTGAATGATTTAGTTTCAGAAGTGGTTGATTATGTACATCCTGGTGATGTGATTATAACGTTTAGTTCAGGAAACTTTGATAATATTCATGAAAAATTATTTCATGAATTTGAAGATGCGATTGTCCCTGCAAAAACATCGGACATTGAGAGTATCGGGCAATTACTTTCAGATTCACAGGTAAGTGATTGGGCGATTCGTAATAATAATATTTGTAATTTTCATGTGCTTCGAAACAAACAGCGTATCATTGGTTGTATCGGACTGTGTGTGTTCGAAAAGCAAGCCATACTTCATTCATTGGCGGTTACTGAAATGTTTCGAAGCCAAGGGTATGGGTGGATTTTAGCAGATCGTATCATTGTGGATGTCAAACAGCGAGATATTAAAGATCTTTACCTGTTTGCAACGGAACAAATGAGTGATTTTTTTTCGATCAAACTTGGGTTTACGCCAATCTCTTGGAATAAACTACCGACGAATATTGCTCAATCCGAATTGAGTAAACAGTTTGATCCTGAAATGTTTTTCCCCATGAAAGTCACTGTATAAAGCAGTGATGTCACGATGAAGATAGGCACTCTTGAAATCAAGCATCCTGTATTACTTGCACCTATGGCTGCTGTGACGGATCTTCCATTTCGCACCATCTGTGAAGAGCATGGTGTTGGATTAACGATTACAGAATTTTTATCAGCACATGCACTCAAAGCTGGTGCATCAAAAACAGTAGATAAGATGACACCATCATTATTTGATCGTCCGTTTGGTGTTCAGATTTTTGGACGTGATGTCAATGCCATGATTACAGGGGCAACGATGGCATGTACCATCGGTGCGTCATTGATCGATATTAATATGGGTTGTCCCGCAAAACGTGTTGTTGCAGGGGCATGTGGTAGTGCCTTGATGAAAGAGCCTACATTAGCCCAAGAATTGGTTTCATCGATTCGACAAGCGATACCCGAACATATTCCGATTACGGTCAAACATCGTTCAGGGTGGGATGCAACATCCCTTAATGCCCCAGAGTTTGCTTGTGCCATGGTTGAAGCTGGCGCATGCATGATTACAGTCCATGGTCGTAGTCGAAAACAAGGATTTAGTGGCAGCACTGATTTGTCAATCATTCGTCGTGTTCGTGAGGCTGTTCCGGTTGATGTTCCTGTGGTTGGTAATGGTGATGTGACTGATGTTGAACGTTATCGCCAGATGAAAGAAGAAACAGGATGTGATGCTGTGATGATTGGTCGTGGTGCGATGGGGAATCCTTGGTTGTTTCGTAGGATTGTTGCTATTGAATCAGGCAATATCGATCCCGGTCCTCCAACCTGCCAAGAGCGAGTCGAGGTTTTCCAACGTCATGTAGAATTGTTATATCAACAAAAATCACAACGATTGATTCATGAAATTCGTAAGGCCTCAGCATGGTATGCCAAAGGACTATACGGTGCTAACAAATTTCGTCAGAAAGCTTGGTCGATTGATGATTGTGAATTGTTGGTGACTCAAGCGACCGACTATCTCAAAAATCAGAGCGAGTGTGCTGCTTAATCGATTGAGTTGAGCCAAGCAGAGCTGTCTAATAAATTACCATTGGTTATTTCATTGCGGAGGTAACGTTCTCGTTCTCCACAAACCGTAATTTCATCACGTACATGGTTTGCTATTTTTTTATACAATGTGACACGTGGGGTCTCTGTTAAATATTCACTGTAATCAATGGGTTTTCCAAAAACGACAATGATGGGATGATTTTGTCGAGAATTAGGATGCTTGCTGTATCGAAAAAGATCGGAAAATCGATTCGTTAATCCATTGCTAAAGATAGGAATGACCATTGGTGACGCTGTGTGCATAAATCGTCCAATACCAGGTTTAAAGGGAAGCAAGGTATAAGGATCATCAGATTTATTTCGTGTGCCTTCAGGGTTAATACCCATGACCACACCGGGTTGTTTTAAAATATCAATGATGGTTTCTATTGAATTCTCGGTATGGCCACGTTTTTTGGGATTACGAAAAATAGGAGGATACATCGCACCACCACAGGATAATATATTGACGACAATGCCCAAAAGACGCGTATAAAAGAAATCAGATCGCACAGGGAAATAAATGCCTTGCAACCATGAGCAGATTTCTTTATTCATAAAAGCGGTCATGATGGCATGGAGATCGAAAAAACTGCGATGATTGGCCGCCAAAATGACCCCTCGATCTGGGTTATTGAATGTTGCATGGTGCACTTGGTCAAGATAGACGCGATGTCCTATCGCATAATGAACAATACGCCAGTGTATTTGTCGAATGAAGGCAATCTGAATGCGTTTGAAGAGCCTAGGACGATTGATTATATGTCCAACGCTTAAAGCAAGACGTTCTGTCGGGGTAAGTTTAGACAAGAGATATTTCCTTAAAAAGAACGATATTAGATGTTAATGGTAGGGTTAAAACAGCATTATGTCAGTACTGGTTAGAATAGCAAGAGACTCTGACTTGACAAATGTAGGCTTAGATCCTTATTTTCGCACCACTGATCCCCGATATTAAGCTCCGAATGAGAACCAATGCCATCTACCTTTTCTCGATCAAGTATCGATGAATTAAATCACTTGATTGATCGCTATCCGACTAAACAAGCAGTGCTGTTACCAGCACTTCATTTAGCGCAAAAAGAGTTTGGATATTTGCATCATGACGCCTTAAAGGCTGTGGCAGCATTCCTTGATTTATCCATTGACCATGTGAACGGTGTCGCAACGTTTTATTCAATGTTGCGTCAAAAACCTAGTGGGACAAATGTGCTGCGCGTCTGTACGAATATATCGTGCATGCTACGTGGTGCTTATGATGTGTTACGCAGTTTTGAATCAGAACTTAAACTCAGTCCTGGTGAAAGTAATGACATGTTCACCTTGGTTGAAGAAGAATGTATTGCTGCATGTTCCAATGCCCCTGCGGTACTTTGTGGAACATCGTATTTTTATAATGTGACACCCGATCAAGTGGTTTCTATTGTGAACGATCTTCGAGATAATCCTCAACCAGAATATGAGGCAATGTCATGACCACACCTATTATCACAGCGCATTTGGGTAATCCTGATGCGAGAACAATGACAGGATATCAAGCACTCGGTGGATATCAATCGTTAAGAAAAGCCCTGAAGATGCAACGAAAAGATATCGTTGCAGAAGTTAAAACATCTAATCTTCGCGGACGCGGTGGTGCAGGGTTTCCCACAGGAATCAAATGGGGATTTATTTCTCCAGATGCCACGGATGTTGTGTTGGTTTGTAATGCCGATGAATCTGAGCCTGGTACCTGTAAAGATCGAGAACTCATCTATTGGATGCCTCATCAATTAATAGAAGGATGTTTGATTACTGCCTATGCATTAAAGGCAGAGAAAGTATTTATTTATATTCGCGGAGAAATGATGCGTGAATATAAAGTACTCATGCAAGCTGTACAGGAGGCAACTCAAGCAGGATTTATTGGAGACAATGTTTTAGGTAGTGATACTAAGATTGATTTGATTGTACATCGAGGTGCTGGTGCTTATATTTGTGGAGAAGAAACTGCATTGCTAAATTCCATTGAAGGTCGTCGTGGAGAACCTAGAATTAAACCACCATTTCCCGCAGTCGTTGGTGTCTTTCAAAAACCAACAGTTGTTAATAATACTGAAACATTATCGAACATTCCTCATATTATTGAACATGGTGGACAATGGTTTGCTGATCTGGGTACTGAACGTAGCGGAGGGTTACGTATTGTATGCGTTTCAGGCCATGTGAATAAACCTGGAATTTATGAAATACCGATGACGATGACATTTCGTGAATTAATTGAAGATACCTGTGATGGTGTTTGGAAAAACAATCAAATTAAAGCCGTGATTCCTGGTGGATCATCGATGCCACCGCTTGATGTTTCAGAACTCGATGTCCCTATTGAATTTGATGCCTTAATGTCTGATGAACGTATTAAACCTGTTGAAGTCAAACCAGGTGTTCCTTTTGATTTAGGCGGAGGACGAAAGCTTCGTACGATGGCCGGATCGGGTGGTATTGTTGTTATGGATCATACGACGGATGTTGTTTCTGTTTGTTCTCGTATTATTGATTTCTATCACCATGAATCATGTGGTCAATGTACCCCTTGTCGTGAAGGTACAGGGTGGCTTTCTAAAGTTGGCAAACGATTGGCTCGTGGTGAAGGTAAGCCGGGTGATGTGGATTTATTGTCAACGATTGCACAAGGTATTGCGGGCAATACAATTTGTGCATTAGGTGATGCAGCTGCATGGCCTGTGTTAGGGTTCATTACTAAATTTCGAGAAGATTTTGAGAATAAAATCAACAATCAACCAAAGAGGGTATCGTGAATGAATTATCGATTGCTTCTAACTTAACACCTATGGGGAGCTCTATGGGCAATACGCCCACAGAAGCACTGTTGTTTTGGATCGTTGCTATTTTGTGTGTTGTTGGTTCTTTGTTTGTCATTACACGTCACAATCTTGTGACAGCCGCTGTGGGACTGATCGGTGTATTTTTTGCCACGGCACTCATTTATTTAATGTTATTTGCTCCATTTTTGGCTGTCATTCAAATCCTTGTTTATTCAGGAGCTGTGATGGTTCTTTTTGTTTTTGTTGTGATGATATGCAATTGCGATACAACGAAAACACTGTCATTGCGCAATTATTTCGAACGTGGCGCGGTAAGTATCGCATTAATGTACTTGTTGATGCAGATTGTTCATATACTGTGGTCGCTGCGTGATAACCCTGTTTCTATGTCAGCAGAAGAGCTTGCTCAACGCAATTTTGGATCTACAAAATCTATCGGTAGTGTATTGTTTTATGATTATTTGATTCCCTTTGAAGCCGTATCTTTAGTACTTCTCATTGCAGTTGTGGGTTCATTGGCTTTAGTGGATAGAACAAAGACTTCGGATAAATCATGATCAATATGTTTGTCCATATAACCCCCAGTCATTTCTTAATTTTATCAATGGTATTGTTTTCCATTGGTGCCTTGGGCATGCTTTTTTCTCGCAATGCTTTTGTCATGATGATGTCTATTGAAATCATGTTGAACGCGGCAAACATATCAGTCATTACATTTGCGCGTATGCATGGTGATATGGGTGGTCATATTCTTGCTATTATAGCCATAGCCATTGCTGCGGCCGAAGCTTCTGTTGGTATTGCGATGATTCTTACAGTCTTTCGGACGCATGGATCTGTTGATTTGGATGTTTTAAACAAACTTAAACATTAGATGTCGATCTATTGGATTCCATTTTTCCCGCTTTTCGGTGCTGCTATTAATCTCATTGGCGGAAGACGCATCTCGCATAAAGCGGCACATTCGATTGCTATCGGTGCATTAATAGCCTCGTTTTTTGTAACAATTGTTGTGTTTTTACAGTTATTAGACGTTCACAAATCAGGGGACGATGGACTCAACGATGTTCTATTTTCATGGTTTGATTTGGAGACTTTGCATATCACGTGGGGTTTTACGTTTGATTCTTTGTCCGCTATTAGTTGTTTAACGATAACGTTTGTTAGCTCCTTAATTCATTGGTATTCCATGGCGTATATGAAAGGAGATCTAAGGTATGTCACGTATTTTGGTTATCTAAATTTATTTACAGGTGCCATGCTTATCTTAGTCCTTGCCGACAATTTGATTATGATGTTTGTTGGATGGGAAGGCGTAGGTCTTTGCTCGTATTTATTGATCGGATTTTGGTTTGAAAATCGTGCAAATACTCATGCTGCAAAAAAAGCGTTTATTATGAATCGCATTGGCGATTGTCTGTTTTTGTTGGGGATGTTCCTTTTATTTTCCAAAACAGGCACTTTGATATTTTCTGAGCTTGCTGATAATCCACATTTACTTTCAACATCTGATGCTACCTTGATAGGGCTGCTGTTGTTTGGTGGTGTATGCGCTAAATCTGCACAGATTCCACTCCACACATGGCTGCCTGATGCGATGGCAGGACCAACGCCTGTATCGGCATTGATCCATGCAGCCACGATGGTCACTGCAGGTGTTTATTTCATTGCACGCCTTTCTTCCGTGTTTGGAACGGAAACATTAATGATTGTTGTCACTATTGTTGGCGCCATAACCATTCTTGTCGGTGCCTTTGCTGCGATGGGGCAACAGGATATTAAGAAAGTACTCGCTTATTCAACAATTTCTCAATTGGGATTTATGTGTGTCGCTGTAGGTATGGGTGCATTGTCCGCAGGTGTTTTTCATATGGTAACGCATGCTTTTTTCAAAGCAGGGTTATTTCTTTGTGCAGGCTCTGTCCTTCATGCCATGAAAGGCAACGGAGATATTCGACAGATGGGTGGGCTTAGAACGAAACTGCCTCAAACGCATATTACTTTTGTTATTTGTGCATTAGCTTTATGCGGAATTTTTCCTTTTGCAGGATTTTGGTCTAAAGAAGATATTCTTCTGAGTGTTTGGGATGTTCCTCAATGGAAAAATTATAGTGTGTTTCTGTGGGCTATTTTATCTGTTGGTTCTGTGTGTACATCTATTTACATGGCACGACTCTATTTTCTGATCTTCTCTGGCACATGCCGTGCATCGACTCAAATTCAAAAAAATATTCATGAAGCGCCTAAAACGATGACGATTCCTGCATTGATTCTGGCAGGTGTTTCTATGAGTACAATCGTTGTTGGATTGCCGCACTTAGAATTGATTCCAATTCCTACGTACTTTGCAGATTTTTTATCGATATCCTCGCCCAATTACACAACCGTCAGTCGTGATTCCATAGATTCATTTGTGTTCATGATGCTTGCATTGATATTAAGCATTGGGGGTATTGCATTAAGTACCTTGATTTATGGTGACAATGTGTGCGGTGACAAAAGTTACAGTAACAAAACAGTTCAAAAGACATTTCAAAAAGCATTCCAACAACCCTCTGGATGGCTGCTAAAATGCCGCGCTGCATGTTTGGATGGATTTTATCTAGACAGAGTGTATCAATCTTTGATTGTACGACCTGTCAGTGTTTTTTCAGGATTTCTCTATACTGTTGTTGATCGATTCATTATTGATACCATCATTGTTCATGGTATTGCTGAAATTGTTCGACATACAGGACAGATGCTGCGATTTGTTCATAATGGTTCTTTCCATCGTTATGTGGCGGTTTTAATTATAGGCAGTGCACTCATCCTTTATATGGTGTCATCATGACAGACAATGCATTAGTACTGATTGTGCTTGTGCCGCTTGTAGGTGCTGTGCTCGTGG
Source organism: Myxococcales bacterium (assembly GCA_014238595.1). GTDB lineage: Bacteria > Myxococcota_A > Polyangia > Haliangiales > J016 > JABAAV01. Next base: position 22,792 of record JABAAV010000009.1, read on the forward strand.
CATTAATGCCTCAAAGTAAACAGGCTTATAGTCTTGCGATTGGTTTGTTTGTCACAACAGTAACATTTATTGCTTCATTACAATCTTTTTATTTGTTTGATGCGACGCATGTTGGCTATCAGTTTGTCTTTGATACTCCTTGGATTGAGCGATGGGGTGTCCATTTTAAAATAGGTGTTGACGGAATTTCTCTTTGGTTTGTTATCGCGACAACATTTTTGCTGGTGCTCGTCTTTTGGTATTCAATCAAACAAAACATTAAACGTGTTCAAGCCTTTACAGTTTGTTTGTTGTTATTAGAAGCAAGCTTAGTCGTGGCATTGCTCGCTATTGATCTTCTCTTGTTTTATTTTGCATGGGAAATTGTGCTGTTATGTTTTTATTTCTTAATTGGAATATGGGGAGGCACCGAACGTATTGGTGCTGCAATGAAATTCTTAATTTATTCCATTGTCGGTTCGTTGTTGTTATTAGCCGTTATTATTTATATCTATGTTGAATATGGACAAATTACAGATGTCTATACGTTTGACTTATTAGCACTAAGACAATTGGTGTTGCCAAAATCTATTCAAGCAATTTGCTTTTTAATGCTTGCCCTGTCGTTTGCTATCAAAATTCCATTAGTACCTTTTCATACATGGCTTCCTAGTGCTTATGTTGAAGCCCCAACGATTGTTTCTATAATGCTTGCGAGCAAATTCGGTGTGTATGGTTTGATTCGTTTTGCCATTCCATTATTCCCTCAAGGTGCTGTGGATATGGCACCATATTTAGCCACAGCTGCGGTCATTAGTATTCTCTATGGTGCCTTGCTCGCCTATGTTCAAAAAAATGCCAAGACAATGATCGCCTATGCATCCATTGCTCATTTGGGATTTTGTGTTTTAGGTGTGATGGCCTTGAATCAACAGGGAATTGAAGGGGCTATTTTTGCAATGCTTGTTTACAGTTTAATGACTGCTGGACTATTTTTTGCATTGGATATGTTATTTGTCCGCCGCAAGT
>JABAAV010000009.1:24141-25386 GCA_014238595.1 Myxococcales bacterium
TTTTTCCAAATACTATTTTAAATTCATTGAATAGTTCAGTGGATGATTATGTTGAATTTTTCGAAGAACGTTCAACACTGCCCCTATACGATGAGCCACATGTTATTTCTGCTATTTCTGATAGTCTCGAAAGGTCATTGTGAAATACTGGATTGACTTGCAATGGCAAATGCCATCAATACTGTTAACCCTCTGTGTCTTTGTTATGCTTTTAGCGGATGCTTGGGACAAGCAACGTGCATTGTTTGGCATTGCAATGACAGGCGTTGTCTCTGGCATTGCCACAGCGATCTATTTTTGGGGTAAAATTGGTGGGCGCACAATAACAACCATGAATGACATGGTTGTGGTTGATTCCTTAGGTTATCTGTTGACCATCTTGATCTGCGTGGTTCTTGGCGCAACATTATTGGTTGGACGAGAGCATCGGATCAGACATGATTTGTTGTCCAGCGAATTCTATATTTTGTCATTGTTAATAGGCGTTGGAATGTTATTGGTTATACAATCGGGTGATTTAATAACGTTTTTTATTGGTGTTGAAATGATGTCGTTGGGCATTTATGTGTTGATTGTTGCTAATCGACAGTCTCACTTCCAAACCGAAGCAGGTCTTAAATATGTTTTAATTGGTGGGCTTTCAACAGCCATTTTATTGTATGGCATCGCGTTTATCTATGGTGCGACAGGAAGCACGAATTTACATGTTATCAGTGGTACCGAGATAGCTAATCAAAGCGTATTACTGAAATTAGGCGTTACGTTTTTATTGGCTGCTTTTGCGTTTAAAATATCGGCGGTTCCATTTCATATGTGGATCCCTGATGTGTATCAGGCAGCAATAGCACCGACCGGTATGTTGATGGCAACAGGGATTAAGATTGCTGTCTTTGGAGGGATGCTCCGTATCTTTGGTGATACACTGTATCATCCATTTCTTGCACATGGTGATACGGGCTGGTCAACTATTCTAGCTGTGATTTCTGTTATTACTCTCACCGTTGGTAATCTTTGTGCAATGAAACAAACTAATATCAAACGTATGTTAGGGTATTCGTCCATTGCACATGCTGGAATCATTTTATTAGCTGTTGCAGCATTTCCTTGGGATGGCTATGCAGAAACATCGGCATCGTTTTTGTATTATCTGGTTGCATATACCTTGGCTGCGGTGGGTGTGTTTTCGATTGTGTCGTGGTTTTCTGATCCTGTATATGATCGATCCTTTATCAGTGATTGGACAGG
>JABAAV010000009.1:25896-28427 GCA_014238595.1 Myxococcales bacterium
TAACGTGGGCAACGCGACTTTCTACTTGGTCTTGCTCCCGGTGGGGTTTACCCTGCCTTATCTGTCACCAGATAAGCGGTGCGCTCTTACCGCACCCTTTCACCCTTACCCGTAGGCGGTTTTCTTTCTGTGGCACTTTCCTTCGAGTCACCTCGACTGGCCGTTAACCAGCACCATGCCCTGTGGAGCTCGGACTTTCCTCCCGATAAATGGATCATCGAGCGACCCCATTTTACACTTCAGCAACAAACTGCTTGGATGCTATCACACTATAGATGATAACGTTAGATGTTTTGCTCGTCTTCCTCTGCTGCGTAGATGAGACGATGGCATGAAGGACAAGTTTCAATCGATTGTTGTTGTACGATAATATTATTCAATTGAGGAGGTATGTTCATATAACACCCCTTACAAGTACCGTGAACAATCGGCATAAGCGCAATGCCTAGTTTTTCGCGAATCCGTTCATAGCGGGAGATAATCTCTTGATCAATCGTGTTGAGCAATGTGTCACGTTCTTGATTGGTGGCTTTAAAGGTATCATTGAGTTCGTTTAGTACGGCACTATGTTCAACTTCATCTTCTTCAATGCGCTCGCGTAATGTCGAGACAAGCTCATCACGTTCTTCAATGAGTGTCTTTGTGGCATCTAATGCCTCCACGACTTTGAGTACCTCATCTTCACGTTCAGACATGATGCGGCGCTTGGTTTCTAATTCACGATTCGCGGCTGCATAATCTCGTGTTGATGCACTTTCTTGAAGTTTAACCTTAGCGCGTTTGATGGCTTCTTCTTCACGTTCTAATGTTGTTTCTTGGTCGCGTCGCCATTGTTGCGTTTGTTCATACCTGTCTCTGTCATCTTGCAGGAGGCTTTCTAGTTTATTAAGTTCAATTTTTCCAGGGAGTAATTTTTCAGGAAGTGCTTTCATTTTATTTTGAATGGCGAGTCTTTTTATATCAGTATCTTGTAAAGCAATAAGAAGGAGGAGCTGTTTTTTCAAGGCAATGCCTTTCGTTGTTAAGAGTGGATAAAAGAATCGTAAAGAGTGGGCCCACCTGGATTTGAACCAGGGACCGACCGGTTATGAGCCGGTTGCTCTAACCAGCTGAGCTATAGGCCCTTTGTATTGAATGAACACGAGCGTAAGATAGCCTTTCCGGTGTTGATTTGTAAACCTTGGTAAAGTGAGATCTGAACGACATCAGATCTCATTTTATGGCTGAGTCTCTATTTTTCAGTAATGAATGTTTTTAAATGTTTTGAACGCGGTGGATTTCGTAGCTTTCTAAGTGCTTTTGCCTCAATTTGACGGATACGTTCTCGCGTTACTTCAAAGTCATGACCGACCTCTTCTAGTGTGTGGTCAGATTTTTCTCCAACGCCAAAGCGCATTCGAAGAACTTTTTCTTCACGTTGTGTCAGTCGCGATAGGACTTCGCGTGTTTTTTCTGAAAGATTGGACGAGATCAGTGCATCAGAAGGGGATACGGCAGATTTGTCTTCAATAAAATCTCCGATATGTGAATCTTCTTCATCACCTACAGGGGTTTCTAAAGAAATAGGCTCTTTAGAAATTTTCAAAACCTTGTGGACCTTGTCTAAAGACATTTCCATGCGTTCTGCAACTTCTTCTGGCAATGGTTCACGGCCAAGCTCTTGAACCAGATAGCGTGAAGTACGCATGAGTTTGTTGATAGTCTCTATCATATGGACAGGAATGCGGATGGTTCTTGCTTGATCGGCAATCGCACGCGTAATAGCTTGGCGAATCCACCATGTTGCATAGGTAGAAAATTTGTAGCCACGTCTGTATTCAAATTTATCGACAGCTTTCATTAACCCAATATTACCTTCTTGAATCAGATCCAGAAACTGTAATCCACGATTGGTGTATTTTTTAGCAATGGATACGACCAAACGTAAATTGGCTTCTACAAGTTCGGATTTAGCACGTTCTGCACGTACTTCACCTTGAAGGATGTCATCATATGTTTTGCGAAGCTCTTTGATAGACACTGCAGATTGTTGTTCAACACTTTTGATACGTTGTGTGGCGTCTTTAATCAGCGTGATCATGTTTGAAAGTTCAACTTCTGTGTAATGGGTTTTTACCGATAACGTTGATGAATTCGATTTCATCTCTTGAACAACTTTGCGTAAATCTTTTGTTGAAAGCCCACATGCTTCTTCACATTCATTAATTTCCATAGTGGCTTTATCGACTTGAAGTACCATGGTCTTAATACGATCAACAATGCGATTAATCACTGAGCCTGTGAGTTGCAGAAGAATGATCTCATCAATCATTGCCTGTTGTATGGTTTTCTGTTGTTCGTTCAGATTTTTCTTTTTGACATCGGTGAGATGTTTTGCACGCAAATTATCTTTGACGGTTTGCCCCTTTTGCTTCAAGGCAAGGATTTTTTTGATTGATTTTTTAATGCGTTCATATAGATTTCAATTTTTTTAAATTTCCATGATTTTTTATAGATCTCCATCGTGAATTTCCATATGTTTCCGTGGATTT